>JBDLTZ010000309.1:0-40879 GCA_039805565.1 Chloroflexota bacterium
GGCGGCCCACTGCGCCGCCCCCTCGTATGCCCTTAGGCTATAGCGTGATCAGGTCGCGCGGGAAGGTGGTGAGACTCTCGGCGCCGCCCTCGGTCATCACTACGTCGTCCTCGATGCGGACCCCGAGGATGCCCTGGAGGTAGATGCCCGGCTCGACGGTGAAGGTGGCGCCGGGCGGGAGGGGCTCGCGGCTGCCGGCCACGATAAACGGCGGCTCGTGGATGTCGATGCCGAGCCCGTGGCCGGTGCGGTGAAGGAACTGCGGCCCGTAGCCGCCCCGGTCGATCACGGCGCGGGCGGCGGCGTCGATCGACTCGCCTGTGGCCCCTGCTTGCTGCGCGGCTGCGCGACCGGCCTCGTTGGCCGCCAGGACGAGGTCATAGACGCGCCGCGCCTCGTCGGAGACCGGACCCACCGCCACGGTTCGGGTGATGTCTGAGGCGTAGCCCTGGTAGTAGGCGCCGCCGTCGAGCACCACCAGGTCGCCCGGCTGGAGCGGGCGGTCGCCGCTGGCGTGGTGCGGGTTGGCGCCGTTCGGACCGGAGGCCACGGTGGTGTCGAAGGAGGGGGTGCAGCCGGCGGCGCGGATGCCCTGCTCCCAGAGATCGGCGAGCTCGCGCTCGGTGATCCCGGCTCTGGCCTGCTCCAGCGCGGCGCGCAGCGCGTCCTCGATGACCCGCACTGCCTGGCGCATGGCCACGAGCTCCTCGGCGTCCTTGACCATGCGGAGGGAGCTGAGCACCGGGGTAGCATCCTCCACGGCGCAGCCGGGGGCGGCGGCCTCGAGGGCGCGCAGCTCGAAGACGCGCATGACAGTGTGCTCGACGCCGATGCGCCGCCCGGCGAGCCCGAGGTCGGCGGCGGCCTCGGCCAGCGCGTCCGCCGGCCCGTTCTCATCGCGCCAGGGGTAGAGCTTGAACGGGGCGCGGGCGGCGGCCTCGGCGCGGGGCGCTTCCATGGCGGGGAGCACGAGCGCGGGCTGGCCCTCGGCGGGGAAGAGCGCCAGGGTGAGGCGCAGCTTGGTGTGCAGGTCGAGCCCGGCGAGGTAGAACATGTTGGCGCCGCAGGCCACGGCCACAGCGTCGAGGCCGCGGGCGCGCATGGTGTCCTGGAGGCGGGCGAGGCGGTTGGTCATACGAGTTTGTTTCCTTTTTCGGAGATGCTACGCCCCTCCGAGCCTCCCCAGGGGCATGAGGTCTGCCCTTATCACACGAGATCGGTCTCGCGCTGCGGGAAGCAGACACGCGCCGTCGTCCAGCCCCCATGCTGGAAGAGCTCGAAGTGCCCCTGGAGGTCGTCCACCACGAGGGTACGGATGATCTGGAGGCCGAGTCCGGAGCCTGACGTGCTGGGGGCCGGCTCCTCGGTGAGGTGCGAGGGGCCGTCATCGCGCACCTCGACGGCGATGTCGTCGCCCTCCTGGGTTGTCTCGACGATCACCTGGCCGCCGGCGATGGCGAGGCCGTGGGACATGGCGTTGACGATCAGTTCGTTGAGGACGATGGCGAAGACGGTGGCCTCGCGGCTGCCGACTCGCGCCGAGTCCCCGGTGATCTCAAAGGTGATCGGCCGGTCGGGTGTGGCGAGGCTGACCTGGGCGCTCTCAACGATCTGGCGGGCGACGGCGTCCACGGTCGTGACGCCGACGTCCTCGCGGCAGAGGAGGTTGTGGACGCCGGCGATGGCCTGGATGCGGGCGACGCTGTCGCGCAGGGCGGATGCGCCGGGGCTGGTGCGCTCGAGGCGGCGCTGCTGCATGGTGAGCAGGGCCGAGATCGTCTGGAGGTTGTTGCGGACGCGGTGGTGCATCTCCTGGAGCATGGCCGACTTGACGGCCAGGGCGCGCTGGCTTTCTTCGTAGAGGCGGGCGTTCTCGATGGCGATCGCGGCCTCGTCGGCGAAGGTGGAGAGGAGCCGCACCTGCTCGTAGTCGAAGTGGCGCGGCTCGCGGGTGTAGAGGCAGATCGCGCCGATGGTGCGGTTCTGCTGGACACGCAGCGGCATGCAGAACAGGGAGTAGAAGCCCTCCTGTGCGGCGACGCGGGCCAGCTCGGGGAAGCGCGAGTCGCTGAAGGCGTTGAGCACCGCCAGGGGCCGGGCCTCGCGCACGGCCTGTGCGATGAACTCGGGCACGGGGCCGTGGTGGCTACCGCCGTGCGTGGCGGCCATGCCGAGGCGGCCGTCCTCGTCGCAGCGGAAGATATCGGCGCGGTCGGCGTGGGCGAGCTCGACCGACTTGGAGACGATCAGCTTGAGCACCTCTTCGGAGTTGAGCTGCTCGGCGATACGCTTGGAGACCTGCTGGAGCGTGGTGAGCTCGCGGACTTTCTGGTGGAGCTGCTCGTCGGTCTGCTGGTAGAGCTGGGCGTTGACCACGAAGAAGGCCAGCTCGCCGGCGACCGTCTCGACGAAGTTGATCTCCTCCGGGGTGAAGTCGCGCGGGCCGAAGGTCTGGATGGTGATCACGCCCTGGAGCTTGGCGGCGCCGAGGTGGAAGCGCTCGGCGGAGAAGAGCACGATCGGCACGGCGAGCATGGCGCGGAAGGGCTCCTCGCCGAGCGCCGGCTCGATGTGGAAGCGGGTGTCGCGCCGGACATCGCGGATGGCGACGGGGCGCCCCTCGCGGGCGGCCCAGCCGGTGATGCCCTCACCCATGCCTATGCGCACCTGGCCGATCGCGGCGGCGTTAAGGCCGCGGGTGGCGCGCAGGGTCAGGTCGTCGGAGTTCTTGTCGTAGAGGTAGACTGAGCAGGCCTCGACGCCGATCACCTCGGCGACGGTCTCGACCACGAGCTGCATGGAGGTGTCGAGGTCGAGCGTGGAGTTGGCGGCGGAGATGATGCGGTGTAGGCCCTTGAGCTCGGCCATGCGGCGCACGAGGTGGTTCTCCCACTCGCGGGTGCGCTGCTCCTCGCGGGCGGCGCCGTAGGCCAGCAGCAGCTCGGAGAGCGCCACGCCTGGATCGATGTTGTGCTGGTCGGCGATGGCGACGCCGAGCTCGGCGAGCACCTCGGGCTCGCCGTCCTGCCGATACCAGAGGGCGCCAAGCTGACGGAGCGACATACGACGATGCGCCAGCGACTCGTCCGCGGCGAGCTGGTCTAGTACCTCAGCGACCTGGGGCATCGACGCCCGCAGCTCCTCAACCAGCATCGGGAGGATAGAGGATTGGGCTCGGAACATCGTTTGCGACTCCAAACCTGCTGTGTCCGGTGACTTTGTGGAGATATTATAGCAGGTTTGCATAGTGAGACAGGGTGGAGTTGCGCAGCTTTTGTGAGTGGTTTGTGGTCGCCGGTGTGACCGGCCGGCTGGGTGGCGAGCTCAGGCACCGGCTGTGCACGGGGCGCCGTCGGAGCATTTCGCTGCTACGTCCCTACGGCACCGGAACCCACATGACTGCGTCGGCCCAGACGCTGAGGCTGCGGCCCTCGGCGGCGTTGCTGAGCACGACGGCGGGCGTGTCGCCGGGGGCGAAGTCGTAGGTGCCGAGGTCGGCCCAGTCGTTAGCCTGGAGGGTCACATCGACCTCCACCTCGGCCTCGCCGCCGCTGTGGCGCACGCGGTAGCGCAGGCTGCGCGGGTCCTCGAGGCCGCTGAGGGCGTAGGGGATGTAGGCCAGCACGCGGTAGCGGCCGGGGGCGGGGAGCTCGGGGCGCCAGACGGCCACGGCGGGCGGCGCGAGCGGGCGCAGCTCCCAGGCGCCGCGGCTGTCCGCGCCGGGGAGCGAGGGGATGAAGAGCGCCTCGCCGCCGTAGCCCGAGGGTACGCTCTGCCACCCCTCGCCGTCCTTGGCGAAGCCGCTCGAGCCGGTGTCCACCAGGGCGGCGCCGGGAGGCGGCGGGCCGCAGGGCGACGGGCGGTCGGCCCAGAGCCACCCGCTCACGCCGCCCGCCGGGTGGGCGCGCCAGGGGTCCTCGCCCGGGCCGCACCAGCCGTACGGATCGGTGTTGCGGCCGAGGTACTGGACGCCGAAGTGCAGGTGCGGGCCGGTGGAGCAGCCAGTGTTGCCGATCACGCCGATGCGCTCGGCCGCGGCGACGCGCTGGCCGATCTCGACATCCACTCGGTGCAGGTGCCAGTAGAGGGTGCGGTAGCCGTTGCCGTGGTCGATCACCACGGCGCGGGTGTTGCAGCCGTCGTCGGCGTTGCCGGCGAAGACCACCTCGCCGGCCGCGGCGGCCACCCCACGGTCGGGCGGGGCCGCCGCATAGTCCCAGCCGTCGTGGCCGTTGTATGCGAAGGAGCGATCGGTCTCGGTGCGGCCCCAGTAGGTGGTGATGCCGGCCTCGGCGTTGCGCGTCAGGAACGGGCCGCTGTGATCGAAGAACGATGTCACCGGCACGACCTTCTCGGTGGGGCGGACGAGGAAGGGGGCGGCGGGGGCAGGCCAGTCCTCGGGTGGCAGGCGTGGGTCGTCGAACAGGCGGGTGTAGGTTGTGCGGAACGCGTCGAGCAGCGGGAGCACCTGGCCGGGGTAGGCGGTGGGGGCCAGGACGCGCGCCAGGGCGTACTCCGCCAGAGTCATGTCGTCTGGCGGGGGGGCCTCGGAGCCATCGGCGTAGGTGAGCGGCACGCGCGCGGGGTAGTCGCGGCGGGCGTAGAGGATCTGCTTGACGGCCCAGCGCACCTGCGCCTGGACGCCGCGACGGTTGCCGCTCTCGCCCTGGTAGCCTACGGCCCAGCCGACCTGGTCGGCGCCGGGGTTGGGGTCACCCACGAGGCCGCTCTGGAGCTCGATCAGCGCGAGGATGACCTTGGGGCTGACGCTGTAGTAGGCGGTCTGGCCGGCGAGGGCCTCGGCGAAGGTGTGGGAGCGGTCACCGACACGGAAGGCCATGCCCTTGAGGCGGCCGGGCTGCTCTTCGAGGAAGGTCTGAATCTGCTGGGCGTAGAAACCGGGCGCGTAGTTCAGCCGCATGTCGTCGAGCACTTCGGCGCGGGCGGGCTCGGGCGTGCCGGGCGGAGCCTGCTCGGCGGCGGGCGTCGCGGTGGGCGGTGCCGCCATGGCCGTAGGCGCCTGCGTCGCGCGGGGCGCAGCGGTAGGCGCGCTGACGGAGCGCGTGGGCGTGGCCTGCGGCGCCGGGGCGGCGGGCTGGCAGGCGGCCAGGGCCACGGCCGCGAGCAGGAAGCTGGCGAGGGAACGTCTCACGGGGGGCGATTGTAGCGGAGCGGCGGACGGATGTCAAAGGGGGTGGGGAGCGCGGCTTCTCCGCGCCCAAGGCTTTGAGGATGGCGTAGCTCTCCAGCACCGCCGCGTCGCCGGCCACCTCGAGCGTCGTGTATCCGTCGAACCCGGCGGCCACGAGCGCCTCGTAGGCGCCCTTGATCTCCAGCTTCTCGCGGATCGTGAACAGCGCCTCCTTCTCGCTCAGCCAGTGGCTGAAGTCGGTCTTGGGGTCGCCCTCGGTGGTGACCACGTGCTTGGCGTCGATCGCCGCGGCCGCGCGCACCGCCTTGATGATCTGCGCCGCTGCCCTGGATGCGGGCGAGCTGGTGGTCCAGCACGGAGAAGGGGTCGATCAGTGCGAAGCATCCGACCTTCACTGGTTGGCTCCTCTCGCGTGTGTCGTAGGGTTGCTCACCGCCGTTCGTGAGAGACATAGATCAGGAAAGCCCAGCCGGGATCTCGCCGTCGAAGACGACGACGCGGTAGCGCAGGCGAGGGCCTGGCCGGCGGCGAGCTCGAGCGGCGCGTGCATGAGCGGGCTGGTCGCCAGGAAGCCGAAGCTGCGGTTGTCCTCGCCGACGCTCGGGGTGCAGAAGGGTGTCGGGGCGCGCGTGGCACTCAGCGTGGCCGGCGCCGCCCTCGGTGTTGCGGATCTGCTTGCCCCAGCCCATGCAGGTGAACCGATCTTTAGCTGGGGCTCAGGTCACGCGTACGGTGGCGGTAATGGCCGGGGGTGCAGCCGACGAGGCGCAGGAAGACGCGGTTGAACTGCTGCACGGCCTCGAAGCCACAGCGCTCGGCGATCAGTGACACGGGCTCATCGCCGTTGGCCAGGAGCTGCTGGGCGCACATCACGCGCCGGAGGTTGCGATACGCTACCGGCGAGGTGCCGGTGGCCTCGCGGAACAGCATGCAGAAGTAGTTGGGGTTCACTGCGATGGTGGCCGCGAGGTCAGCCAGGGAGGGGGGATCCACCAGGTTCTGCTCGAGGAGCTGGAGCGCGGGGGCGATCCGGGCAAGCAGCGCCTCGCGCCGCGTGACGGTCGGGTCTGGCGGCGTGGTGGAGAGGAAGTGGCGCAGCAGCAGCCCGGCGATCTGGAGCAGGTAGCCCTTCGTGACCACCTCCCAGCCGATCGCGGCCGCCTGGTACTCGCCGGCGATCCCGGTGAGGAGCGAGACGATCTGCGGCGTGTTGGGGTGTGACGCGGGCAGGAGCGCTAGGAAGCGGCGCTCGCCGAATGCGAAAGGCTGCGTGGCTGCCACGCCGAGGGTGTGGAAGCTGGTATCGTGGAGGAGGTAGGGGTGGAAGTGGACGACGAAGAGCTGCATCGTGCCGTCGGCGTAGCCCATATGCCGATGGGCGCTGTTCACGACGTAGACGGTGCCGGGCTGGAGGCGGTACTCCTGGTCCTCGAGCACCAGGGTGCCGTCGCCGTGCAGCACGCAGCCGACCTCGAGGGCGTCGTGCCAGTGCCGCGGCCCCGGGTCGGCGGCGTAGAGATCGTAGAAGCCGATCGTGTACGGGCGCTGCTCGCCAAGCATGCGGACGCTGTTGAGGGAGTCCATGTAGATGCAGGGCAGGTCGCGCCATGTGATGTGCTTCATGGTGGTTTTTTTCTCGGGGGCACCCAAAGGGTACCCGGCCCCAAACCCCCGCTCTGCGCTGCGGCACATCTATCCCAGCTCGCGGAGCGCGCGCGCGGCCGGCTCGAGGAGGAAGCGGTCGTCCTCGGTGGCGCCGAGCTCGGCGGCGGCGGCGGCGAGGCCCCAGTCGTGAGTCGCGAGTCGTGAGTCGTGAGCCGCGGGGCGTGCCACCGAGCCCTCTGCCGGGTGGTCGGTGGTCGGCGGTCGGCGGTCGGCGGTCGGTCGGTCGCCGTCCACATCCCACAGCGGCCCGCGTGCGCGGGGCTGGTCGCCCCAGCCGTAGAGCCGCGCGAGAAAGGCCGCATAGCCGGCGGCGGCGGCGTCGAGGGTGTGCTCACGGGCCACGTAGTCGCGCGCGGCGCGCCCCATCGCGGCGGCCAGGTCCGGCCGTGAGGCGAGCAGGCGGCAGTAGGCCACGATCAGCTCTTCCTCGGCGTAGTCGGGGTCCACCTGGGCGGCCACACCGGGGGGGAGCTCGGTGAAGGAGCCCGTGGCCGTGACGAGGGTCGGTCGGCCGGCGCCGAGCAGGCGCAGCAGGCTGGCCGAGGTCTCGCCGGCGGTAGGGTGGCGCAGATTCACGCAGATATCGGCGGCCGCCACATAGTCTTCGAACGCCGCGCGGCCCACGTACCCGGTGATAGTAACGGCCTCCTCGAGGCCGGCGCGGGCCACGGCAGCGCGCACGTCGTAGCTCGGCGAGACGCTCCCCACCAGGATGTAGCGCGCCTGGGGGTGGGTCTCGCGCAGCTCGCGGAGCGACCGCAGCACCGAGTCGACGCGCTTGTAGGGGTTGATGTGCCCGAACGACGCCAGGATCAGCGCGTCTCGCGGCAGGCCGAGGCGGGCGCGGGCCGCATCGCGCGGGGTGTCGGGCGGCAGCGGCACACCCATCGGCACGAGGGCGGCGGGGAGCTCGGGGCGCACACGGGCGGCGTGGTCCAGCACGTAGCGGCTGTGGGCGATCAGGCCCTGCGCGGCGGCGAGCGCGTCCTCGCTGAAGGGCAGGTCGAAGGCCGCCTCGGTGAAGCGGCCGCGCATCATCAGGCCCGCCACGCGCTCGCCGTCCGGCCCGTAGCGGCGAGCGGCCTCGGCGCGGTAGCGCTGCACGTCGCCGAGGTCGGTGGCGTAGTACTGGAGCATAAAGTGGTGCAGCACGAAGTCGTGCAGCACCAGCACGCCGGGGACCTTCAGCATCGCGCGCCAGATCGCGGCGTGGGCCGAGCTGTTGCCCATGTGGTAGACCACGGCGTCGTAGGGGCGGCGGCGCTGGTCGCGCTCCAGGCGCCGGATGGGGCGTAGCTCCAGGTGCTGGGCGAGCGCGGGGTTCGCGGGGCGCAGGCCGTCGTCCAGGTACAGCGTGACGTCGACGTACTGCGCGAGGTAGGGCAGCAGCTCCTCGGAGTAGTCCGAGATGCCCGAGGGGGCGGGGTTGACCGGGCTGAGGTAGGCGATTCGTTTCATCTCAATCGAAGGCCGCCTCGCTCCGCCCCGAGACCGCGTCGGCCAGCATGCGGACGTAGCGCGGCATGAGCGACGGGAACTGGCTGGGGGCATAGTAGCCCAGGCTCACGAACTCCGTGTGGTCTGGCGTGAGCACGCCGCCCGTGACGCGGCAGGCGAAGAAGGCGCTCACGATCTGCGCCTGGTCGCCGTTGGGGTAGGTCCACTCGAACTCGCGCCCGCTGTACAGGCCGATCATGCGCTCGACCTCGACGGACAGGCCGGTCTCCTCGTGCACCTCGCGCACCAGAGTGCGGGCCGGCGTCTCGCCGAGCTGCACCACGCCGGACGGCGGCGCCCAGAGCATGACGTCGGTGCGCCGCCCGAGCAGCACGTGGCCGCGCTCGTCGGTGATATAGGCGCTGACGGCCAGCTGGAGCAGCCGTTGGTGGCCGACGTAGCTTCGTAGCCAGCGCACGTAGTTGACGGTCATGGCGGAGCTTCTTTCTGAAAGGATGGTGTGCGGTTGTGGTGACGATACGGCGCGCAATTATACCACCGCTGCTGGTAGGGTCTGTTCTATGCTACAATCGCTTGCGAGAGACCAGTGACGAATGACACATGACCAACATCCGGCCCGTTGGTCTTCGGTTGCTCTTCGGTCCTTGGTCTTCGACTGCCAGGAGGCCCCCTATGGAGATCGTCATCCCGCTCGTCAAATACACCTTCGTCGCGCTGCTTGGCGTGGAGCTGGTGCTGATGCTGCGCGCGCTGGTGAGCCTCGCGCGAGGGAAGGCGCAGGCCGCGCCCGCCCCCGCCACGGCCGAGGAGTAGGACGCCTTGCGCTATGTTCTGATGCACGTCTCCGACCTGCACGCCGGCCCGCCATTCAACCCGGCGCTCGCGCGGCAGCTCGCCCAGGAGGCGCACGACCTCAAGCCCGACCTGCTGGTGGTATCCGGCGACCTGGTGCAGCGCGCCGACTTCCCGCATCAGTGGGAGGTGATCAAGACCTACCTGCAGAGCCTGCCGACGCCGCGGCTGGTGGTGCCCGGCAACCACGACGTCCCGCTGTTCAACGTGTTCAACCGCCTGTTCCGCCCGACGAGCGCCTACACGCGGCACATCTCGGCCGACCTGAACCCTGTGTTCGAGCTGCCGGGGCTGGTGGTGGTGGGCGGCAACAGCGCGCACGGCCTGACGGTAGACGGCGGCTTCATGTCGCGCGAGCAGCTGCGCACGATGGAGGGGGTCTTCAACCGCTACCCGGACAGCGTCTGCAAGGTGGCCGTGCTGCACCACCACGTGGTCAACCCACCCGGCGCCAGCAGGCGGCGCAAGATCAGCAACGGCGAGGAGGTGGTGGAGATGCTGGACCGCTGCGGCGTCGAGCTGCTGCTGTGCGGCCACATCCACGTCTCGTATGTCGGCACGACGCTCGATGTGCGGCCGAACCTGCGTCAGGGCACGATCATCTGCCAGAGCGGCACGAGCACCTCGCGGCGCGGCAAGGGGCGCGAGCGCGGCAAGAACTCCTACAATGTGATCGAGATCCGCGACACCACCATCCGCATCGGCCAGCACCTGTACCTGGAGGACGCCGGCCGCTACGTGCCGGTGGCGGAGCACATCTTCCCGCACCGCTCGGCCGGGGCCTACATGCTGCCGCCGGACCAGCGGGTGATCGACGCCGACGCGTAGCGCCCGATGACGCAGGACCCCGCCGCATCGAAGGTGGACACCGGGCCGCTGCCGGCGCTGCCCGCCGCCCCCCCCACGCCGCCGAACCGCCGCTCGCCCCGTGCGCTCCGCTGGGTGCTGGCGGCCGGCGCGGGGTTGCTCCTCGCCCTGATCGGGCTGCTTATCCTGCGCCCCCCCGACCCCATGGCGGACCCGCGGCCGCTCGCGACGGTGCGCGGCTTTGTGTCGGCCCTCGAGGCGCGCGACGCCACCCGGATGCTGTCGTACGTCGAGCCCACCGTCCTCAAGAAGCAGATCGGCCCCGAGCTGCGCGCCTATGTGGAGTACATCCGCGAGCTGCGCTTCGAGGACGCGCGCTACGAGTTGCTGGCGAGCGACGGCCGCGAGGCCACGGTGAGGCTCACCGCCACCATGCGCTACACCGTGGACTACGGCCAGGTGCGCAGCGGCGAGCGCGCGGTGGACGCCACCTACGAGCTGCGCAACGTAGAGGGGGCATGGTACCTCAGCGGGGTGGGGCTGCCGGCGGCGCAGGTAGTACCGTGAGGCCTCTCGCCGCTCTCCTGCTGGCCGCCGTGCTCCTTGGCGCGCCGCCGGCCTCCGCGCAGGCCCCCAGCCCGAACGACCCGCGCTTCTCCGAGCAGTGGGCGCTCGAGCGCCTGGCCGCCCCCTGCGCATGGGAGCGCACCATCGGCAGCGCCGACGTGACCGTGGCGGTGGTGGACAGTGGCGTGGATATGGGTCACCCCGACTTAGTGGGGCGGCTGCGCGCGGACGGCGCCGACTTCGTGGACGGCGACGACGACCCGAGTGACGAGAACGGACACGGCACGAACGTGGCCGGGATCATCGCCGCCACGCTCGACAACGCCGAGGGCGGGGCCGGGCTCGCGCCGGGCGTCCAGATCCTGCCGGTGCGGGTCATGAACCGCAAGGGGTTCGGCTCCGACCGCGCCATCGCCGAGGGCATCCGCTTCGCCGTGGAGCGCGGGGCGAAGGTGATCAACCTGAGCCTCGGCGCCACGCTCATGGTCAGCACCGAGACCGAGTCCGAGGCGGTGATCGCCGCTATCCGGGACGCGCAGGACAGCGGCGCGCTAGTGGTGGTGGCCGCCGGCAACGACTTCGTGCCCCTGCCGAACGCGATCGTCGGCGACAACCCCGACGTGCTGGTGGTGGCCGCCACCGACCCGGGCGACCGCAAGGCGGACTTCTCGAACTCCGGGCCCTGGGTGAATGTGGCCGCGCCGGGCGTCCAGATCCTCTCCACCATGCCGACCTACGAGGTCTACCTGACGAGCCCCGAGCTCCCGCGCGACGAGCGCTTCCAGCAAGGCTACGACGCTATGAGCGGTACGTCGCAGGCTGCGCCGTTCGTGTCGGCGCTGGCCGCGCTGCTGTTTTCGGCTCACCCCGGATGGACCGCGTCCGATGTGGCGCGGCACATTCGTGAGACTGCGGCCGCTATCGCGGAGCGCAACCCGGGAGTGCAGTTGGGTGGGCGGATCGACGCCTGCGCCGCTCTCGCGACAGGCACTGCTGGACCGTCTCCCGAGGCGACCGCGGCGCCCGCCGCCCCCTCCCTGCCGGTCGAGGAGCCAGCCGCGCCCCAGCTCGCGCGGCTTCCGCTGAACGCGCTGCTGGGTTTGGGTGCGCTCGCCTGTGGCGGCGCGACACTGCTGGCGCTGGCCGTGCTGGGCGTGCTGCTGATGACCCGCCGCCCTGCCACATCCTCCCATCGCCCACACGCCTCGCCGCCGCTCGGCGGCTGGGGCTCGCTCACCGTGATCGGCGGCCCTGCCCAGAGCCGCGCCTACGTGCTGGTGGGGAGCGCAACGCAGATCGGGCGCGAAGCCGACTGCGCCGTGGTGCTGATCGGCGATGGCACGGTCTCGCGCCGGCACGCCCTGGTGCGCAACGATGGGCGCCGCGTGACTGTCGAGGACCTGAACAGTAGCCACGGCACCTACCTCAACGGACGCCGCGTCACGAGGGCCGCCCAGGTGCGCAGCGGCGACGTGATCCAGGTCGGGCAGACGCAGCTGCGCTTCGGCTAGGGGCGTCCAGGGCGCTTGACGTCCGCACCAAACAGGTGTACCATACCAGAGCTGTCCCATTGCTTATGCAGTAAGACAAATACCGGCGGAGCACTCGCAACGGAGCGACCTCTCGTGATCAAGGACCGAGTCACAGCCGAAGAGATCGAGTCAGCCATCGCTAGCCGCATCAGCGGGGGCGTGTACCATGCCGGCGGCTCGATCCCCCCCCTCCGCGAGATCGCCCAGGAGCTCGGCGCCAACCGTAACACTGTCAACAAGGCCTGCCGTGCGCTCCAAGCCGCCGGCATCCTCGAGATGCGCGTCGGCAAGAAGGGCTTCTTCGTACGCCGCTCCCCCTCGGGCGAGTCCGGCGCCGACCGGCTCCGCAAGCATGCCCGCGAGCTCGTCTGGCAGGCGATGGCCGCCGGTGTCCCGCGCGACCAGGTGCTCGGCGACATCTCAGCGATCGTAGAGCAGGTCTACGGCTCGGGCGAGCTGCGCGCGATATTCTACGAGTGCAACCTGCACGACAGCAAGATGCTCGGCGCCGAGCTCGCACGCTTGTTGGGACTGCCGGTGGACACGGGCCTGCTCGACGACCTTGACACGGCGCCGGAGTACTCGGCGCAGCGCTACGACCTGATCGTGACGACGTTCCACCACTTGGCCGCCGTCAACCGAACCCTGGTCCACCACCTTGACAAGATCGTGGGCGTCGATACGCGCCCCACGCCCGAGGCGCTGCTCGGTATCGCCCGTCTCCATTTGCCCCGCGTCGGGCTGATCTGTACGCTGAGCAACACCGTCCACATGCTGAAGCACGTGATCTACAGCTACCACCCCGAGTGTACGGTGGAAGTTGCGTTGATCGACCACCCGCACGAAGTCGAGAGCCTGCTGCGCTGGTGCGACCATCTGGTGGTGACGCACACCTGCGTCGACGCGCTCCAGACGATGACCGACCGCGCGCCGGACGTGCTGGTGGAGTTCCGCATCGACGAGCAGTCGGTCGAGTACCTCCGGCAGCGCATCCAGGAGACCCGCCAGCGCAAGGCGGTGCCCCCGCTCCCCGCGCTCCACACCATACCCAGTCCAGTGGCGGTGGGATAGCAGGACGTTCTTTCTCGGAGGGGCCGACCCCTCCCGACCTGGCTGAAAGCGAGTGAGCATGACCCACACAGCCGTGGTGGACCTCTCGACGGAGAGCTTGGCATACACCCTCCGCACCGACGGCGGCCTGCGCCTCGAGCGCCTCTCCCTCGGCGGCACCCCCTGGGCCACCGAGAGCTCACCGGTCTTCGCCGTGGAGGCCGACGGGCAGCGCATCGCGGGCGACACCCCCGACCTGACGGTGCGCGGCGTCACCTCCCCCGACGCGCCCGCGGGCGTGCGTCACATCGTCGTCCACCTTCTCCACGAGCCGAGCGGGCTGGCGGTCGAGCACCACACTCGCTCCTACGCGGGCACGGCCCTGCTGGAAGCCTGGCTGGTGGTGCGGAACGAGGGCGGCAGCCCGGCGCGCGTCACCCGCATGGACTCGCTGGCGCTCGACCTGCCCGGCGCGCCCTACGAGCTGCTGAGCTTCACCAGCGACTGGGGCCTGGAGTTCGAGCCGCACCGCGCCCCGCTCGCAGCGGCCGTCACGCTCGAGTCGCGCTCGGGGCGCTCCTCCAAGGGCAATGATCCATGGCTGGCGCTGGCGCGCGAAGGGGGCGGCCTGCTCTCCGCCGCGCCAGTCTGGTCCGGCAACTGGGTCATGCGCTTCGAGCCCCTGCCCGCGGGCGGCCACCGGCTGAGCGGCGGCCTGAGCGACTGGGAGTTCTCCGCCGAGCTAGCCCCCGGTGCGTCGATCGCGGCGCCTGCGGTGGTGCTGGCGCTGGCCGAGGGGAGCGACACCAACGGCCTCTCGACGCAGTACGCCCGCGTGGGCCGGGACCACTGGTACCCGCGCAACCGGCTCTCCGAGATGCTGCCGGTGGAGTGGAACCACTGGTGGAGCTACGAGGACAAGACGCTCGATGAGGTCGTGTTCCGCGCCAACGTGGACGCCGCCGCCCGCATGGGCATCGAGGTCTGCACGCTGGACGCCGGCTGGTTCGGCCCCACTGACCCGGCCAGCAACTGGTATGAGTATCGCGGCGACTGGGATATGGTCAACACCACGCGCTTCCCGAGCGGCATCCGCGCCCTGGGGGACTACGTCCACGCGGCCGGGATGGCGTTCGGTGTCTGGTGCGAGATCGAGGGCCTCGGCGTGCGCGCCCGCCTGGCCGAGACGCACCCTGAGCTCGTGGCGATCCGCGGCGGTGAGCGGCTCGGCTACGTCTGCCTCGGCAGCGACGCCGGCCAGGAGTGGGCCTTCCAGACGCTTGAGCGCCTGATCGTGGAGTACGGCGCGGACTGGATCAAGCTGGACTTCAACCTGGACCCGCGCGCCGGCTGTGACCGCACCGACCACGGCCACGGTGCGGGCGACGGGCTGTACGCCCACTACCGCGGCTACGAGCGGCTGCTGACGCGCGTGCGGGCGGCGTACCCGGAGGTGGTGCTGGAGAACTGCTCCTCGGGTGGGCTACGGATCGACCTGGGCATCGCCCGCCAGACGCACATGGCCTTCCTGAGCGACCCGGACTGGCCCGAGCACAGCCTGGAGTGCTTCTGGGGCGCGAGCGAGCTGCTGGCCGCGAGTGCCTGCCTGCACTGGAGCTACTGCGACTGGCAGCACGCCGAGCACCGCATGCAAAAGTTCGACCCGAGCGACCCGACGCTGCGACCGCACCAGCTCGACTACTACACGCGCATCTCGATGCTGCGGCTGTTTGGCTTCTCGCAGCGCCTGCCCGACCTGCCCGCGTGGGCCTTCGAGCGGCTGGCGCACCACACGCGGGTCTACAAGGAGCTGGCGCGGCGCTTCGTCAAAGAAGCCGACATGCTGCGGCTCACCGGGCAGCCGAAGCGCTTCGGCGAGGGCGAGCGCTGGGCGGCCTTCCAGTACGCCATGCCGGACGGCTCCGAGCACCTGCTGTCGGTCTTCCGGCTGCACGGCGGCGGGCCCTCGCGCACCGTGCGCCTGAGCCGCCTCGACCCCGCGCGGGTCTACACGCTCACGTGGGATGGTGAGGCGCGCGAGGAGCGGCATGGCGGCGCGGAGCTGATGGAGGCCGGGCTCACGTTCGACAGCCTGCCCGAGGAGGGCTCGGCGCTGGTGCATATACAGTAGACTCTCACTCCGGCCCCTCTCCCTGGCGCGGGAGAGGGGAACTGCAACGGCGGAGCGCGGTCCCGTAGCGGGGGCAGGGGGCCGCAGGCTTCAAAAAAGAAGGGGAGCCGGAGCAGCCCCAGTGGGGGGCAGGGGGCCGCAGGCCCCGATAAAGAGAAAGTACCCTGGGCGGGGCTGCGCCCCGCAGAACCTCCCCGGAGGGGAACCATATGACCGTCACTGTCTCGACCGAGTGGTCCTACAACGGCATCCCGACCGTCATCCTGGAGAACCGCCTGCTGCGGGCGGTGGTGATGCCGGGGCTAGGCGCTAAGATCTGGCAGCTCACCTACTTGCCCGTGGGGCGCGAGCTGCTGTGGCGCAACCCGCGCATCAGGCCGCGCCCGCTGCCATTCCACAGCGCCTACGACGACGTATTCTTCGGCGGGTGGGATGAGCTGTTCCCCAACGATATGGCCGAGGAGCTGGGCGGCGAGCGCATGCCGGACCACGGCGAGGTCTGGACACTGCCGTGGGAGTACGCCCTGGAGCGCATCACGCCCGACGAGGCTACGCTGCACCTGTGGGTCGAGACGCCGATCAGCGCCTGCCGGGTGGAGAAGTGGATCACACTGCGCGCGGGCGAGTCCAAGCTGCGCTTTCGCCACCGCATCACCAACCTCGGCCAGCGCGAGCAGCCGTTCCTCTGGAAGCTGCACCCCGCGCTCGCCGCCGACGAGCACAGCCGGATCGACATGGGCGCCCGCGAGGTGTACGTCGAGGACTTCGGCCCGCCGCGCAACGGGCGCACCGGCGTAAGCTACCGCTGGCCTCTCCTGACCGACGACGAGGGCCGCCGGCACGACATGCGCCGCTGCCTCCCGATCACCGCGCAGGTCAACGAGTTCCAGTACGCCACTGAGATGGAGGCCGGCTGGTGCTCTCTGACGCACACCCGTGATCGGATCGGCTTCGGGCTGGCGTGGGAGCGCGAGAAGCTGCCCTCCTGCTGGATCTTCGCCTCCTACGGCGGCTGGCGCAACCTCCAGGTGGCCGTGCTCGAGCCGTGCACCGGCTACCCGATCGGCGTGGCCGACGGCGCGGCGCGCGGCACGCACCAGACGCTGGCCCCCGGCGCGTCGCTGGCGTGCGACGTGACCGCGGTGGTGTACACCGGCGCGGCGGGCGTGTCCGGCATCGACCAGGAAGGCAACGTCACCGCCGACGAAGCCGAGCTCTAGCACGAAGCGCAGCGGCGCAGAGCGGGGGTTAGGGGCGCAGTGCTCCGAAAACCACGTGCGGGAGACCAAGCGCAGCGGCGCAGAGGGGGCGCAGCCCCGGAGAGAAACCCTTACTCGGCTCAGGCTGGGTCCGGGGGCGCAGCCCCCAAGAAAAACCCTTACTCGGTTCAGGCGGGGTCCGGGGGCGCAGCCCCCGAGAAAGACCCTTTCTCAGCTCTTTCTGTCCGCTAGGACTACCTTATGAACATCGAATCCGTAGACTTCTACTACCTATCCATGCCCGAGGTGCTGGACATCGGCGACGGCAGCCAGGACGCGCTGCTGGTGCGGGTCCAGGCCGGCGAGCACGTCGGCTGGGGCGAGTGCGAGGCCTCGCCGCTGGTCTCGATCGCCAGCTACGTCTGCCCCATGTCGCACAGCGCCTGCAAGCCGGTGCGCGACTCGGTGCTGGGCCAGCGGGTCGACGGCCCCGAGGACATCGCGCGGATCGGTGACCTGGTGCGCGCCAGCAGCCTCGACCTGCTCCAGGCCGACCACACCCTCTCGGGGATCGATATGGCGCTCTGGGACCTGGTGGGGCGCGCGCGCGGCGAGCCGGTCTACCGGCTCCTGGGCTACGAGCGGGCCTTCCCCAAGCTGCCGTACGCCTCGGTGCTGTTCGGCGACACCCCCGAGGAGACCTACGAGAAGGGCCGGCGGGCGCGCGAGCAGGGGTTCCGCGCCGCCAAGTTCGGCTGGGGCCCGTACGGCGGCGACGTGGACGCCGACGCCGCGCAGGTCTACGCCGCGCGCGAGGGGCTGGGCGAGGACGGCGTGCTGCTGGTGGACGTGGGCACCGTCTGGCAGGACGATGTGGCGCGGGCGGCGGCGCGGCTCGACGCCCTGCGCACGTGCCGCGTGACCTGGCTCGAGGAGCCGTTCGTCTCCGGCGCGCTCGACGCCTACAGGGAGTTGGCCGGCATGAGCGGCGACGTGCGCCTGGCCGGCGGCGAGGGGTGCCACACCTACCACATGGCCGAGCATATGGTCGAGCACGCTGGCCTGGGCTACATTCAGATCGACGCTGGGCGCATCGGCGGGATCAGCATCGCCAAGCGCGTGGCCGACCTCGCCCACTCGCGCGGCGTCACCTATGTGAACCACACCTTCACGTCGCACCTGGCGCTCAGCGCCTCGATCCAGCCCTACGCCGGGCTGGAGCAGCATGTGATCTGCGAGTACCCGGTGGAGCCGAAGGCGCTGGCCTGGGAGCTGACCGGCGAGCACCTGCTGCCCGATGCCGAGGGGCACATCCGCGTGCCTGAGGCCCCGGGCCTGGGGCTGGCGCCCGACCTGGCCGCGCTGCAGAAGTACCTGGTGGACGTCGAGATCGCCGTGCGCGGCAAGGTGCTGTACCGCACCCCCGCGCTCGGGTAGGTGCGCAGGACTGCTATCGATGAGCGGTACCATGACACGAGAGCCACGCCTCGCAGGCACAACTGCCCTCATCACCGGCGCCGGCCGCGGCATCGGCCGGGCGATCGCGCTGGCCTTCGCGCGTGAGGGGGCGGCGGTGGCAGCCCTGGACCGCGATGGGCGAACGGTGGCGTCCACGGCCGAGGAGATCGTCGCCGCGGGCGGTCGGGCGCTGGCGCTGGCGGCCGACATCGCTGACCCGGCGGCGGTCGAGGCCGCGGTGGCGCAGGCGCTGGAGCAGCTTGGGCGGATCGACGCACTGGTGAACAACGCCGCCGTGGCCGCCAGCCACGACTTCGTGAGCGACCCGATGGAGGAGTGGGAGCGCGTGGTGCGGGTGAACCTCGGTGGGGCCGTGAGCGTCTCGCGGGCCGTGGCGCGGGCCATGGTGGCGGGCGGGCGCGGCGGGCAGATCGTCAACATCTCGTCGATCCACAGCACCCGCGCCGAGGCGGGCGCCGGTCCGTATGACGTGGCCAAGGGCGGGATGGACCAGCTCACCCGCACGCTGGCGGTGCAGCTCGCCCCGCACGGCATCCGGGTCAACAGCGTCGCGCCGGGGTTCATCGAGACGCCGATGTCGATCGGGCCGGACGGCGTGAGCGAGCTGGAGACCGACTGGTTCCGCGATATCTACGTGGCGCGGCGCAAGATCCCGCTGGCGCGCGCCGGGCTGCCCGAGGAGGTCGCGGCGGCGGCGGTGTTCCTGGCCTCGCCCGAGGCGAGCTACATCACCGGGGCCGTGCTGGCCGTGGACGGGGGCCTGTCTATAACCTTTTAGCGGAGGGGCGAGGCCCCTTCCAGGCAGGGAGCCCACACCTAGCTGTGGGCCGGCCGCAGGCCCGAAGGCAAAGGTCCGGCGAGCAGCGGGCGCTCGGGGGCCGCAGGAACCCGCAAAAAGAAACTATTCTTCTTGTGCAGTAGGAAGCCTTCCCCCAGGGAAGAACAGGAGCGCGAGTGTGAAAACACTGGAGAAGCCCGGCGGCGTGTCCGCTTCAACGGCAGCGCGACGGCGAGCCGGCGGCGCCCGCGCGCGAGAGGCGTTCCACGCCTACGTGTTCATGTCGCCGGCGATCCTCGGCCTGCTGCTCTTCACGCTCGGCCCCATGGTGGCTTCGCTGCTGCTGAGCTTCACCGAGTACAACCTGCTCCGGCCGCCGCAGTGGATCGGCCTGGAGAACTACACCGAGATGTTCGGGGAGCGGCTCTTCTGGCAGGCGCTCCGCGTCAGCGCTATCTACTCAGTGGTGAGCGTGCCGCTCGGCCTGGGGCTTGCGCTCGGGCTCGCAGTGCTGCTCAACCACAAGATGCGCGGCACAATGATCTTCCGCTCGGTGTACTACCTGCCCACCGTCATCTCGGGCGTGGGCGTGGCGATGCTCTGGCGCTGGCTGTTCAACGCCGAGTTCGGCATCATCAACGTCCTGCTCGGCAAGGTGGGCATCGACGGCCCGGCCTGGCTGCTGGACAAGAACTGGGCGCTCACCGCGCTGATCATCACTAGCCTGTGGGGCATCGGCGGCACCACCCTGATCTTCCTGGCCGGCCTGCAGGGCATCTCCCAGGAGCTGTACGAGGCGGCCGAGATCGACGGCGCCGGGCGCTGGAGCCAGTTCCGCAGCATCACCCTGCCGCTGCTCTCGAACGTCACCTTCTTCAACCTGGTGCTCGGTATCATCGGCGCGCTCCAGGTCTTCACCGACGCCTTCGTGATCACGAACGGTGGGCCGAACCACGCCACGCTGTTCCTGTCGTTCTACCTCTACCAGCACGGCTTCCGATACCTGAACATGGGCTACGCCGCGGCGATCGCCTGGTTCATGTTCCTGATCGTCATGGTGCTGACGCTGCTGGTCTTCAAGTCCTCGCCGATGTGGGTCTACTACGAGAACGAGCGCCAGGGGAGGGGAGCATGAGCGCGCAAGGTCGATCACTGCCATTCTGGCGCACCCGCAAGGGGCAGGAGGCCCTGACCTCCGGCGCGATCTTCACGACGCTGAGCCTGGGCGCGACGGTGGTGCTGCTGCCGTTCTTCTGGATGCTCTCCACCGCGCTCAAGCGCGCCGAGGAGGTCTACCTCTCGCCGCCGGTGTGGATCCCGAGCCCGCCGCAGTTCGTCAACTTCTACACCGCGCTCACGCGCGTGCCGTTCCACATCTACGCGGTGAACACTGCGATCATCGTGGTGGCCGTGATGGTCGGCACGCTGCTCTCGTGCTCGTTCGCCGCCTACGGCTTCGCGCGGCTCAAGGCGCCCGGCAAGGACACGATCTTCATGCTGGTGCTGGCCACGCTGATGCTGCCCGGCGCGGTGACGCTGGTGCCCACCTACCTGATGTTCAACGCGATCGGGTGGGTTGGCACCTTCCTGCCGCTGATCGCGCCGGCCTACTTCGGCAGCGCCTTCTTCATCTTCCTGCTGCGCCAGTTCTACATGAGCATCCCGGCGGAGCTCGAGGAGGCAGCCAAGATCGACGGCGCCAGCGTCTACCGTATCTGGTGGAGTATCATGTTGCCGCTCAGCCAGCCGGTGCTCGCCACCGTGGCGGTGTTCACGTTCGTCGGCACCTACAACGATTTCTTCACGCCGCTGATCTACCTGAACGACGAGGAGCAGCGCACGATCGCGGTGGCGCTCTCGTACTTCTCGGGGTCGCCGCGCATCGGGCCGCAGATGCACCTGATGATGGCGGCGGTGACGGTGTCGATCCTGCCGCCGCTGCTGCTGTTCATGGCGGCGCAGCGCTACTTCGTGCGCGGGATCGTGATGTCCGGTATCAAGGGCTAGGACTGCTGACGCAGCCTTAGCTCCAGTACATATGTCCCGGTAAGCAGATTCTACAAGGAGGCCAAGTCATGTCGAGGGAGACGGACGATCAGCCGAAGGTGGCCTTGAGCCGCCGCCAGTTCCTGCGTGGGGCCGCCTTCGGCGCCGCCGCGCTCGCCGCGGGCGCGCTCGCCGCGTGTGGCCAGCAGGCCGCCCCGGCCCCCACCGCCGCCCCCGAGGCTCCGGCCGCGGAGGCGCCCGCCGCCACCGAGGCTCCGGCCGCGGAGGCGCCCGCCCAGGGCTCGGGCGAGGTCCAGACGATCAACGTCATGATGTGGAACAACAGCCCGGTGCTCGACGAGAACTTCAAGATCAGCGCTGATCTGTTCAACCAGGCGCACGAGGGCCGCTACCAGGTCGATATGGAGCTCCTGCCGTACGACCAGTACTGGGCCAAGCTGGACCTCTCGTACGCCTCCGGCGAGCCGATCGACGTCTACATGTGGGACGTGCAGGCCTACACCCACTACAAGAACGACCTGCTCCGCAACCTGCAGGACGACATCAACCTGGTGTCGGAGTTCGCCAACCAGGAGCAGTACCCGCTCGACCTGTACGAGTTCTGGCGCTTCGACGGGACCAACCTCTTCGGTATCCCCGAGAACATTCAGATGATGGCCCTGTACTACAACAAGGACATCTTCGACGCGGCCGGCATCGCCTACCCGGACTCGACCTGGACCTACGACAAGCTGCTCGAGGTGGCCAAGCAGCTCACACTCACCGAGGGCGACCAGACGACCCAGTGGGGCTTCGACAAGGGCGCCCTGGGCGCGTGGTGGGGCGCGCAGACCTTCGGCTGGGCCGCCGGCACGGCGTTCTTCGATAAGATCATCGAGCCGACCCAGTTCACCGTCAGCGACCCGCGCAACGTCGAGGGGCTCAAGTGGCTCCAGGACCTGACCTACGTCCACAAGGTCTCCCCCGACGCGACGCAGGCCTCGGCCATCGCCCAGGACGTCCCGCTCTTCCAGACGGGCAAGCTGGCGATGGTGGCGGACGGCACGTGGTACATGTCGAGCATGGCGAGCGCGCCCTTCAAGTGGGACATGGCGCCGCTGCCGATCTGGAAGGAGAAGCGCGCGCTGCCGTTCTGGTTCGGCGGCTGGGTGATCGCGAAGGACTCCAAGGCCCCCGAGGCGGCGCTGGCCTGGGCCACCTGGCGCGCCACGGAGTACCAGAACGAGCTGGTCAAGAACCGCGACTGGATCCCGATCCGCCGCGAGCAGCGCGATGACCCGGCGTACCTCGAGGCCCTGCCGAGCGGCTTCAAGTCGGTGATGGACACGCTGCCGGACGCGAAGATCGGCGACCTCTACCACGGGAGCGCGCAGCAGATCGTGAACGAGGTCATGGGACCGACCCTCGGCGAGGTGTGGAACAACAACATGACTCCCGAGGACGCCGCCAAGGAGATCGACACCCAGGCCAACGAGCTCCTTGCGAAGGGCTAAGGGCGGTGGGTTAGCCACAGAGGGCACGGAGGGCATAGGGCGTAGGCTGGGAAGTGCCTAGTCCTCTCTGCCCTCTGCGGCGGAATATCGGCGTTCAAAATGGCGTGGGAGCTGCTCCCACGCCCTTTTCATACCGGAAAGAATCCCATGACAGATACCAACACCCCCTCCTCCTGGTCGGTCCAGAGCGACGCGCTCACCTGCGCGCTGGCCCTGGCCGATGGTCGGCTCACCTGGCGCCTCGCGGGACCCGCAGGGCTCGATACGCAGCCGGCGGCGCTCGGCGCGCTGATGGTCGCCGGTAGCCCGGTGGCCTGGGCGCGCAGCCTCGGCGCCGCCGAGAGCGACGGGCCTGACGGCGTGCGGACGCTGACCCTCGAGCTCGAGGACGCCGCAGGTGGGCTCCGGCTCACCCAGCATGTCCAGCTCTTCCCCGGCCGGCCGTTCGCGCGCGTGTGGGCCGAGCTGCGAAACACCAGCGCGGCGCCCGTGACCGTGACCCGCTGTGCCTTCCTGGCGCTCGAGCTCGGCACCGCCCCCGCGATGCTCTTCCACGTCGACCAGTTCAGCTGGGTCTACCGGCGCGACTTCTTCACCCCGCACGAGGCGCAGATCTGGCCCGGCCGCACCCCGATCGAGGTGCGCATGGGCTCGTTTCCCTCGCACCACAATGGCCCCACGAGCTGCGCCTGGTTCGCGCTGCGGCCCGGCAACGTGGGCGAGCCGCCCGAGGGCCCCACGGCGGCCTTCGACGGGCTGGTGTGCGGCATCGAGTTCAACGGCAAGAGCCTCCTGCGCGCATGGGCCGAGCCCGACATGACACGCGTCGAGAGCACGATCGACGCCCTGGCTCACGTCCTGGCCCCCGGCGCCGCCTTCGAGGTCCCGGCCGTCTTCGTGGGCCAGTACCGCGGCGACTGGGACGAGGCCGGCTACGCCACGCAGCGCTTCGCCGAGGCCCACGTCCACCCGCCCATGCCCGACGAGCGCTACCCCTGGGCGCAGTACAACTCCTGGAAGTACGGCCAGGAGATCGACGAGGCCCAGCAGCTCGCGGTGATCGACCGCTGCGCGGAGCTGGGGATCGAGGTGGTGGTGCTCGACCTCGGCTGGGCGCGCACGATCGGCGACTGGCGCCCCAACCCGCAGAAGTTCCCGCGCGGCCTCGCGCCGATCGCCGAGCGCGCCCGCTCCTACGGCATGCGCTTCGGCGTCCACATGGCGCTGCCCCAGTGCGCCCCCGACGCCCCGGTCGCCGCCGAGCACCCCGAGTGGCTCGCCGGCACCTACGACGACTACTTCGGCGCCGGGCGGCTCTGCCTCGGCCACCAGCCCTGCCGCGACTGGCTGATCGGCCAGATGCTGCGCCTGATCGACGAGGATGGCGTGGACTACATCATCCAGGACGGCGAGGACATGGTGAAGCGCTGCGACCGCGCCGACCACAGCCACGCCCCGGGCGACAGCAACTACGCCGGCTCCACCCTCGGCATCGACGTGGTGCTCGAGACGGTGCGCCGCGCCCGCCCCCACGTGGTGCTGGAGAACTGCGAGGATGGCGGCTGCATGATGACCTACAAGATGGCGCGGCTGTACCACACCAGCATCACGGTGGACAACATCGCCACCTACGCCACGCGCCAGGGGATCTTCGGCGCCTCCTACCCCTTCTCGCCGCGCTACAGCGTGCGCTACATGGAGGACGACCCGACCCCCTACACGCTGCGGAGCTCGATCTTCGGCGGGCCGCTGATCCTGATGCAGCGCATCACCGACTGGGACGAGCATGAGATGGCGGATACGAAGGCGGCGGTGGCGCAGTACAAGGAGCTGCGGCAGCTCGTGCGCGACGCGAAGGTCATCCACCTGCTGGCGCCGCGCTACAACGTGGACCGGATCGGCTACGGCTGGGACGCGATCCAGGCGGTGGCCCCGGACCGCTCGCGCAGCGCGGTGATGGTCTACCGCGCCCAGGGCGGCCCGGCCGAGCGCGCCATCCGACCGCGCGGCCTCGACCCGGCGGCCACCTACCGCGTGCGTCTGGCGGACCGCGGCGCGCGCCCGGCGATGAGCGGCGAGGCGCTCGAGCGCGAGGGGGTCACGCTGGCGCTGGCCGAGCTCGACTCGGAGATCGTCTGGCTCGAGCGGGAGGCGTGACTATGCTCCAGGGGAAGGTGGCTCTGGTTACCGGCGCGGCCTCGGGCATCGGGCGGGCCGTGGCGCGCGCCCTGGCCCGCGACGGAGCCGCCGTCGTCATCGCGGACCTGCCCGGCACCCGGGGCGCCGAGGTGGCGGAGGAGATCGCGAGCGGCGGCGGGCAGGCGCTGTTCGTCCCCGCCGACGTCACTGCGGACGCCGAGGCAATGGTGGCGCGCGCCGCCGAGACCTTCGGCCGGCTCGACGTGCTGGTGAACAACGCCGGCGTGTTCTACGAGGTGGACGCGCTCGAGGTGGAGTTCGCCGCGTGGATGCGCGCGGTGGAGGTGATCTACCTCGGCGCGTTCAAGTGCAGCCAGCAGGCCGCGCGCGCCATGGCGGTGCGGGGCGAGGGCGGGCGGATCGTCAACGTCTCCTCGGTCAACGGCTTCCTGGGGCTCAACCGTGCCAGCCACTACAACTCGGCCAAGGGCGCGCTGGACCAGCTCACGCGCACGCTGGCGGTGGAGCTCGCGCCGCACGGCATCCTCGTCAACGGTGTGGCGCCCGGCTTTGTCGAGACGCCGATGGCAGTGATGGACGGTGTGAACTACCACCAGACCGAGGAGTTCCAGGAGTTCTACGTCCGGCGGCGGCGCATACCGCTGGCGCGCCAGTGCGAGCCGGAGGAGGTGGCCGAGGCGGTGGCGTTCCTGGCCTCGCCGCGCAACACCTATATCACGGGTCACACCATCGTGGTGGACGGCGGCCTCTCGATCACGTTCTGAGCGGCAGGGCGCAACCCTGAGCACAGGGCGCGGGAGCAAGATGTCATACCGGGCAGTATAGAACAGCAGGCCTGCGATCGTTGTTCGCGGCCTGCTGATTCATCTCACAACGTAGAACCACTACTCAGCGTCTAGCACGGCATCCACGCTGACGACAAACCCGTCGAGCAAGCGAGAATGCGCCTGCTCGCCACGCCGAAAGACCCCGTGCTCCCTATAGCCGCTGTCCTGGAGGGTCAGGACCGTGATGCTCTCGTCGTCCGGGTGGACGATCCAGTACTCCGGGATACCCGCCTCCGCATAGTCTGTGCGCTTCTCAACCGTATCCCGCTCCGGGTCATCTGGGCTGACGATCTCGACCACCAGGTCTGCCCCGAGCCAGTAGCGATTCTGACGACGTGGGTCATCAGCCCGGCGGACCAAGAGCAAATCGGGCTCGCGGAACTTGCCCTCGCGGATCTGCAGCCGCAGTGGTGCTACCAGCACCTTGCCATGCGTCGCGCGAAGATAGGTGCGGAGCAACTCATACAGAAACAGGAGGATAACCTGATGCTGATCGGTCGGCATCGGTAGTACCTCAATCGACCCATCGGTGAATTCGATAAGGTGGTTGGTTTGTTCCGTGAGCGTCAGGTACTGCACCTCGGTCCAGAGTCCCTGCAATGGCCGCAAGTCCAGCTCCAGCCCATCTGCCGGCCGGACCAACTTAAGCTCAGCGGGGTGCGGAGCAACTGTCATCGCGGCACCTCTCCCGGTTGGCCATCGAACATAGAATCAGTATACTCGGTCGACTGAGCAGCCGCAATCTGATCCACCGTGCCACGAGTGCGAGCGCGTGCGAAGGTGCTCGTGGGAACAGACCAGATGCAGGCCTGCTGTTCTATATGGCCCGGTACTACGACCCAGCCCTCGGGCGCTTCATCATTCCTCTGCCGCTCAGCACTTTGTGCCCTGCGGCACAAAACCCCTCCGACTTTCGTCCCACACGCTCCCGGCACTCCGGGGGACGTTCCCCTGCGCTCCGCGTGCTACGCTGTAGCCACATCAGACGGGACGGCCCGCGCGGCGGCGCGGCAGGCCGCCGGCCTGAAAGGAGCTACGAGTGATGAACCGCACTAACACCAACGCAGTTGTCGGAGGCGCCCTGGTGGCGCTCGGGGCGCTGGCGCTGCTCCAGAATTTCGGGCTGCTCGGCGCGCTAGCCGGGCTGCTCTGGGCCGCCATGGGCACAGCCGGCGGCCTGGCGTTCCTCGGCGTCTACCTGCGTCGCCCCGACGCCTGGTGGGCAGCCATCCCGGGCGCCGGGCTGCTCGGCCTGGCTGCGGTCACGGCGATCGGCACGCTGATGCCCTGGGCGGCCGGCGGCTGGCTCGGCGGCCTATTCCTCGGGTCGATCGGCCTTGGCTTCTGCCTGGTCTACGCCGGGCGGCACGAGCACTGGTGGGCGGTTATCCCCGCCGGCGTGATGCTGACCCTTGCCGCCGTCGCCGGGCTCTCCGACGTGCTCAGCGGCGATACGGTGGGCGCGGTGTTCTTTCTGGGCCTGGCGTTGACCTTCGGCGCGCTCTCGCGCCTGCCGGGCCAGGAGGAACGCCTGCGCTGGGCGCTGATCCCCGCCGGCGTGATGCTGACGATGAGCCTGGTGGTGCTGCTGGCCACCAGCCACCTGGTGAGCTGGATCGTCCCGGCGGCGCTGATCCTCGGCGGCCTGGCGATCCTGTACCGCAACGGCCTGTTCTTCCGCAGGGAAGGGAGCGAGCGATGACTGACATAGCTGTGACGCCGGCTGAGCCGCGGCCCCGGGCGCGCGGAGGGCTGACGGGACCGGTGATCCTGATCGCGGCCGGCGTGGTGCTGCTGCTGAACAACCTCGGGCTGCTCGGGTGGGATGTGTGGGGCGCGCTGGCGCGGCTGTGGCCGGTGCTGCTGATCGCGGCCGGGCTCGATCTGCTGGTTGGGCGTCGCTCGGCGCTGCTCTCGCTCCTGATCGGTCTGGCGGCGCTCGCGGCGCTCGCCGGCGGGGCGTGGTACCTCGGCGTGCGCCCCGGCGCCCTGGCGGCGGCTAGCAGCGAGCCGGTAGACTACGCGCTGCAGGGCGCCGAGCGCGCCGACGTCGACCTGTCGCTCAATGCTGGTGAGGTGCGGGTGTCGGCCCTGAACGCTCCGGGCGCCCTGGCGAATGGCATGATCTACCTGGGTCGCGGCGAGCGCCTCGAGCGTGACTTCGCGGTGCGCGGCGGCGAGGCCCACCTGCGGCTCCACGCCGCCGGCCCGCCGAACATGAGCTTCGGCCCGGCTGATACGGCCCAGCCGTGGGACCTGCGCCTGAGCCGCGAGGTTCCCACCCGCCTGCGGGTCTCCACTGGCGCTGGCCGCGCGGTGCTGGACCTGTCGCAGATCCAGCTGACAAGCCTCGAGGTGTCGGCGGGCGTCGGCGCCACCGAGCTCATGCTGCCCGCCCGCGGCCGCATCACGGCCTCGATCAGCGCCGGCGTGGGTGAGACAGTGGTGCGGGTGCCAGTCAGGATGGCGGCGCGCATCCACGCGAGCGGCGGCCTCGGCGACGTCAGCGTTGACAGCCGCTTCGCCCGCGAGGGGGAGTACTACACAACGCCGGGGTACGACACGGCATCCGACCGCGTCGACCTGGAGATCAGCAGCGGTGTGGGCGCGATCCGCGTCGAGACACTGCCGTAGCGCCCAAGCGGCTACGCGGAACACGAAGAGCGCACGGGTCCTGTACAATGGCCCCGCGCTCTTCGTGTATCTGAGGCTGACCGCATGGATATTCTGATCATTGGGGCCGGTGTGTCCGGCCTGAGCTGCGGCATCCGGCTGCTCGAAGCCGGGCACCGCGTGAGCATGCTCACCCGCGCCCTGCCCCAAGCCACAACCTCGGCGGTGGCGGCTGCGGTGTGGTACCCCTACAAAGCCTTCCCCGAGCACCTGGTCCTCGGCTGGTCCGCCGCCACCTACGCCGAGCTCATGCGGCTGGCCGGCGACCCGCGCGCGGGCGTGATGGTGCGCCAGGGGATCGAGCTGTTCCCCGCGCCCGAGCCGGACCCCTGGTGGCGCGACGCGACGCCCGACTTCCGGCGGGCTACGGCCGACGAGCTGCCCCCGGGCTACGGCGACGGCTTCGTCTTCTCCGCGCCTGTGGTCGAGATGCCGGTCTACCTCGGCTACCTGCTGGGGCGCTTCGAGGCGCTCGGCGGCGCGCTGGAGCAGGGCGACGCCGACCTCGGCGCGGCGCTGGGCAGCTACGCCGCAGTGGTGGACTGCGCGGGGCTGGGCGCCCGCGAGTTGGTGGGCGACCAGTCGCTCACGCCGATCCGCGGCCAGATCGTGCGGGTGGCGCAGGTGGGTGTGGAGCGCTTCACCTTCGACGACCACGGGCCTGGCGGGGTGACGTACATCGTGCCGCGCTCGCAGGACATCGTGCTGGGCGGCACGGCGCAGGAGGGCGACGAGCGCCTGGCGCCGGATCAGGCCACGGCCGCGGCGATCCTGGAGCGCTGCGCCCGCCTGGAGCCGCGGCTGCGCGGCGCCGAGGTGCTGGAGCACAAGGTCGGGCTGCGCCCCGGCCGGCCGAGCGTGCGCCTGGAGGCCGAGCGGCGCGCCGGCGGGCTGCTGGTGCACAACTACGGCCACGGCGGCGCGGGGGTCACGCTCTCGTGGGGCTGCGCGGACGAGGTGGCGCGGCTGATCGCCCTGGCCTACGATGGAGAAGCGTAATCAGCTTGCTATCAGGTTGCCGGGCGTAACCGCGTGTCGAGACCTGTGTTACAACAGTGTCGTCGATATGCACGCGCCGCCGCGCCCCACTCGGAGAGTCGAACATGGATGCCTCAACGATCGCGATCCTGCTCTGCATCTGCATCGGCCTCGGGATCAGCGTCTTCTTCCCCGCCGAGCTAGACTAGCTGCTCGCGGGAAACATGAGGGGCGGGGAGGCCATCCTCCCCGCCCCTGTTTTTGTACCCAAAGGATTGGCGTATAATCCCGCCACGCACCGCAGACGAATACGGAGGACCTGGGCATGGCGATCAAGTCAGACCGCTGGATCAAGCACATGGCCGAGACGCACGGCATGATCGAGCCCTTCTCGGCCGAGCAAGTCCGCAGCGGCGTCATCTCCTACGGGCTCTCGTCCTACGGCTACGACATGCGGATCGCGGACGAGTTCAAGGTCTTCACCAACGTCTTCAACACCCTCGTCGACCCCAAGCGCTTCGACCCGAAGTCGTTCGTGGACATCAAGGGCGAGTACTGCGACATCCCGCCGAACTCCTTCGCCCTGGCGCGCTCCGTCGAGCTCTTCCGCATCCCGCGCAACGTGCTCTGCGTCGTGCTTGGCAAGTCGACGTACGCGCGCTGTTTCAGCGCGGACACGCGCGTGGCACTGGCGAACGGCTCATCGATGACGCTTGAGGACCTCGCGGACCGCTGGGAGCGCGGCGAGGCGTTCTGGGGTTACAGCCTCGGCGCCAACGGCCGCATCATCACGACGCTGCTGGAGCAGCCGCGCTACATCGGGCGCGACTCCCTGATCTGTGTCGAGCTCGACGACGGGGGCATGGTCCGCTGCACGCCGGACCACGAGTTCATTCTGCGTGATGGCCGCACCCGCCCAGCCGCCGAGCTCCGCCCGGGCGACTCGCTGATGCCGCTCTACCGCGAGCAGTTCCGCGGCTACGAGGGCGTCTACCAGCCGATGAATGGCTACTACATCCCCACCCACCGGCTGGCCGATGAGTGGAACGTGCGCTACGACATCTACGAGGACCTGCCGGACACGCATCGGCACCACATCGACCTCGACCGCCGCAACAACATGCCCTGGAACATCATGCGCGTGCCGGCGGCCGACCACATCCGCTACCACAACAGCGAGTTCTATCACGGGCCCGACTTCGACGCCGCCGCGCACGGGCAGGCGATCAGCGACGCGCTCCAGCGGCGCATGCCGGACCCGCGCTGGCGCGAGCAGTTCCGCCTCACACAGCAGCAGCGCGCGCGGCAGTTCTGGACCGACTCGAAGTACGCGGCTGTCCGAGCGCAGCTTGCCGAGAAGCACGTCCAGTGGTGGAGCGATCCGGCGGAGCGCGAGGCTCAGCGCAACCGGCAGCTCGCGTGGTGGGAGAGCCCCGAGCGCCGCGCCGGGCGCTCGGCGTTCTCGGCCGACGTGTGGGCGCGCGATGACGGGACCAGGCGCGCGGAACAGGCGGAGAATGCCCGCGCGATCAACATTCGCCATGAGATCACCGAGGAGCGCGTCCGCTGGGCGCTCGACACAGCCGGCTCCATCCGTGGAGCTGCGCGTCTGCTGAAGTGTGACCGTGCAGTGTTCCGCCGCTTCCCCGATGTCATCAGCCACTTCCGCGGGACGGCGGGCCGCAACCACAAAGTCACGGGCATCACGGAGCTCCCGGGTACCCACGACGTCTACTGCCTGACCGTGCCCGAGGCTGGTAACTTTGCGCTTGAGGCTGGTGTCTTTGTCCGAAACTGCGGCCAGATCGTCAACGTGACTCCTCTGGAGCCGGCGTGGGAGGGGTACGTCACGCTCGAGATCTCCAACACCACGCCGCTGCCGGCGCGCATCTACGCCAACGAGGGCATCGCGCAGGTGCTGTTCCTGGAGAGCGACGAGGAGTGCATGGTCTCGTACGCGGACAAGGCCGGCAAGTATCAGCACCAGGAGGGTGTGGTGCCGCCGCGCATGTAGCGGCGGGCAATAAAGCGGCCGCCCCACTTGGGGCGGCCAAACGCTTATCTCATCACAGGCTCCGCAGGACCAATATGCTCCGCCCCGCGCTCGCTCTCCACCATCACACTGTCAATCGCTAACGCTGTCCCTGGTCGCCTCCGCTCGTGTTCTGAGGGCAGTATAGCTGTGATGGCGCGCGCACTCTTCGGTCGCGCGGGCGAACGGCGCTCATTCGCTGGTCTGACCTGCGGCGCCGATCAGCTCCACCGCGCGCACGAGCAGGCCGCGCATGTCCTCGTAGCCGTTGCGCGCCAGCGCCTCCTCCGGCGTCAGCCAGCCCGCGGCGCTGATCCCCTCCTCGGCCTGGAGCGCGAGCGCGTCGCCTGCGGCGCGCAGCAGGTAGAAGGCCACGCGCTTGGTGTAGGTCTCGCCGCTCCTCCGGGTGACGGGGTAGGTGATCTCGCCCACCAGCGGGCCGAGCTCGCCGGAGACACCGGTCTCCTCCTCGGTCTCGCGCTGCGCCGCCTCGGCCGCGCCCTCGCCGGGCTCGAGGTGGCCCTTCGGCAGCGTCCAGCGCCCGTACTGGTCCTCGATCATCAGCACCAGCGGCGCGCCCGCGGCGTCGCGCCGGTAGGCCACGCAGCCCGCGGCGTGGGGAGGAGTCGGTTCGCTCATCATCTGTCCTTGAAGGGGAGGTCTGGAGGGGCGAAGCCCCTCCAGAAAGAACATTTCTCGGGGGCCGCAGGCCCCCGAACCCCGCGGGCTCACGCCTCACGCCTCACGACTGGCGCCCAAGGAACCAGCGGTGGATGGCCTGCTCGATGCCGAGCACCCACTGCGCCAGGGGTGTCTGCTGCGTCCACTCGCTCAGGGCCGACATCTGGCCGGTGGCGAGCAGCGCGCCCATGGCGATCAGCAGCAGCCCGCTGAGGATGCTGGTGGTGTGCAGGTGCAGCGTCGCGCCGCCCACGGCCACGTCGAAGCCGCGCCCGCGCATAATGCGCCAGAAGCGCGAGCCGCTGCCGAGCCGGCTGAAGAAGCTCGCCACCAGGATCAGCGGCGTGCCAAGCCCCAGCGCGTACACGAAGGCCAGCACCGCGCCCTGGGCGATCGCCACACCCTGGGTGGCCAGGAGCGTGAGCAGCGCCCCCAGGATCGGCCCGACGCACGCCGTCCAGCCGAGCGCGAAGGTGGCGCCGTACAGGTACGACCCAGCCACGCTGGCGGTAGGGCGATCGAGCGTCTTCACGCCCGTGAACCCCTTGCCGAACAGGCTCATCACGCCGAAGGCGATGATCACCAGGCCACCCACCAGGGTGATCGTCTCCAGGTTGCGGAACATCACCTGGGTGAGGGCGGTGGCGGTGGCGCCGAGCACGACCATTGTCGTCGCCAGGCCGAGGAAGAAGGCGATCGTCATGAGCACGATGCGCTCGCGGCGGGCCTGGAAGGTGAAGGCGAAGTAGGCCGGCAGGATCGGCAGGGTGCAGGGTGAGAGGAAACTGAAGACGCCCGCCAGGAAGGCGGCCGGCGCCAGTACGAGCAGGCTCGCGCCTCGCGGCGTGGCCAGGCTCTCGCTGTTGCCGAGCGCCAGGATGCCGACGGCGCCTATCAGCAGTACGGCGAGCAGGCCGATCAGGAGCGCGCGCCCGGCGCCGGGGACGGCCTCCTGCGCGGGGGGCTTCGAGAGCTCAGGTGTAGCCATGTGAACATCTCCGCGCTAGTGGATCGCTGAGCGCATTATACACCCGCGGTTGGCGCGGGTGCCTTAGGCGAGCGTGAGGAACGCGGCGATGCGCTCGGCGGCGCGCCGGCCGCTCTCCACGGCCAGGTGGACGCGCCCGAGCCCGGTGGTGAAGTCCCCGGCGAAGAACAGGCCGCTCCCGGTGCCGTTGAGCGCCTCGAAGTCGCAGCGGCCGTCCGGCAGGGCGTAGCGCCACCCCTGGCGGTCCCACCAGAGCGGCCGGCGCAGGTCCTCGCCCAGCAGCTCGCTCACCAGCTCGGCCACCTCCGGGCCAATCACGTCCGCCGGATCGCCCCAGCGCTCCAGGCTCCAGCGCGCCGCCATCTGCGCGATCAGGAGGCTGTGGCCCGGCGGGACGCGCTCCGCCCCCTTGGCGTGCTCCAGCCCGAGCCAGGCGATCGGGTGGGCGCGGTCGGCGTTGACCAGCGCGTAGTACGGCCGCTCGATCGGGCGGTCGTAGGCCAGCGCCAGCGAGATGCAGCGCCGGTAGCCGCCCTTCGCCAGCTCGGTGGCCAGCGCGCTCCCCACGCCCGGGTCTAGCTCGCTCGCAGCCACGATCTCGGCGCTCTGGCCCGCCGGGGCGGTGAGCAGCACGGCGTCGGCGGCGCCGATGTGCCTCCCGTCGGTGTCGCGGAGGTCGTAGGCCCACGGCGAGGCGGAGGCCGGCGCCGCTGGACCTGCGTCCTTCGTCTTTCGCCCGAGCGCCGCGACCCGCACCTCGCGCCGCACGTCGAGCCCCTCGGCCATGAGCTTGCCGAGGCGGCTGTTGCCGTCGCGGTAGCAGTAGCTCGGCTCGGCGTTGAGCGACGGGTCGCCGGGCGCCACGGCGCCGGACTGGTCGAAGACCCACACCGGCGGCTCGATGCGCCGCAGGTCGGCGGCGGGAAGCTCCTCGCGCAGCAGGCGCTCGGCCTCCGGCGTGGGGGCCTTGATCACTTGCGCGCCGTGGTCGAAGGTGAAGCCCTCGCGGCGGCGGGTGGCCGCGCGCCCCCCGAGCCCACGGCTCTTCTCGTAGATAGTGACGGCGATGTCGGGGCGGGCTTCGCGTAAGGCGCGGGCGGCGGCAAGGCCCGCGGCCCCGGCGCCAATGATGGCGAGACTGGACATAGGTGCTCCAAGCATAACAGTAGGGGTGGCTTGCCACAGAGGGCCCAGAGATGAGCTATCTGGGGGGCCGGCCTCGGCGGCCTCTGTGGCTCATCGCTCGCTGTCGGTCGAGCGGCGGGCGAGGTCGTAGCGGAATACGAGCATGTCCCGTACCTGGATGCCGTGCTCGAACACCGGCCCGCCGCTGTGGCGCTCGTAGTAGCTGAAGTAGTCGCGGCGGACCTCGTGCATGCGGAAGCCGCAGCGTTGGTAGAAGGCGATGTTGCCGATCGCGGCGTTCGTGGAGCCCACCAGCATCGCGCGCTTGCCACGCCGCCGCGCCTCATCGAGCAGCCACGCCACGATCTGCCGCCCCAGACCCTGCCCGCGCCGGCCGGGGGCCACCGCCAGCTCCATGAGCTCGCACGGGTCGTCACGCCACTGCATGTTGGCGGCGCCCACGAGCTCGCCGCCCAGCTCCGCGCGGTAGGTGACGTCTGTCAGGTGGGCGAGCCCCCAGCGCAGGGCGCGCTCGGAGGGCTCGGCGGCGATCAGCAGCGGGATCAGCTCCTCCACGCCCTGGCCGTGGACTTCGCGTATCGTCAGCCCCATAGCACTCATGGCACCCTTACGATCTACGAGAGCCGCAGCAGCTTACGCAGGGGCTTCTCATCCCGCTTCTTTAAGGGGCCGATCACCGCCATGTGCAGGCCCTCCTCGGTCAGCACGCGCCGTGCGACCCGCAGCACGTCCTCCTGCGTCACGGCCTCGACGTCGGCCACCACCTGCTCCACCGGGATCACGCGGCCGTAGCGTAGCTCGTGCGAGCCGTTGCGCGACGCGACCGACCAGGTGTCTTCGAGCGAGAGGAGGATGCCGCCCTTGACCTGTTCCTTGACCTGCGCCAGTTCCTCGGCCGTCACGCCCGACTCGCGGGCGCGGCGCAGCTCGGCCATGGTGGTGGCCACGCACTCGGCGAGCTTGTCGGGGTCCACGCCGCCATACACCACCCACTTGCCGGCGTCGTGGTGCTCGCGGCTGTAGGAGCCGACGCTGTAGGCCAGGCCGCGCTCCTCGCGGATCTCCTGGAACAGCCGGGAGGAGGATGCGCCCCCCAGCACCGTGTCGAACACCAGCATCGCGCGCCGGTCCGGGTCGCCTAGGGCCACACCGGGAAAGCCGATGCAGAAGCTGCCCTGCTCGCTGCCGTCGAGCGTGAGCGAGAGCCCAGGGCCGGTGTGGTGCGGCAGGCTCGGCAGACAGGCCATCGGCCTGCCCTCGGGCATGGCCTCGAAGGCCTGGGCCACCGTCTCCGCGGCGCGCTGGGCATCGACGTTGCCGGCGATCGAGACCACTGTGTTGTGCTTGGTGTAGAAGCTGCGCCAGTGGTCCACCACCTGGTCTCGCGTGAACGCCGCCACCGAGTCCTGGTCGCCGGCGATATCGCGCCCAAGCGGCTGGTCGCCCCACATGTGCCGGTCGAGCAGCAGGTGGACGAGCTCGGAGGGGGTGTCCTCGGTCTCGCGCAGCTCCTCGGCGATCACGCGGCGCTCCTTCTCGATGTCGGACGCCTCGAAGCGCGGGCGCAGCAGCATATCAGCCAGCACGTCCACCGCGCGGTCGAAGTGGATGTCGGCCACCTTGGCGTAGCAGACGGTGGACTCGAAGCTGGTGTAGGCGTCGAGGATGCCGCCGACGCCCTCGATCGCGTCGGAGATCTGCTTGGGCGTGGGGCGGCGCTCGCTGCCCTTGAAGAGCATGTGTTCAATGAAGTGGGCGAGGCCACTGGCGGCGTGGTCCTCGTGGCCCGAACCGACGCCGACGAAGCAGCCAACGGAGACGGAGTGGGTGTGCGGCAGGGGCTCGACGAGCACGCGCAGGCCGCTGGGGAAGGTGAACTTCTGATGCATAGCGACATTATACACGCGGCCTGACGCCGGGCCCGCTTTAACAAACATTCACACTCGTGGTGCGCCGCTGCAAGGTTGTATACATCTGAGCCTGCTAGGATACCTCGGAAGCTGGCGCAGTGTCCTCCCGGCCCCTGTCGCGGCTCCCCGCATTGATGAAATCAGGGTTATGCAATGGCCTACGTCCATGAGGCATCTGAGCCGCTGACGGCTCCGCACGAGCGCGTCGATGACATCCCGCTGCTCGTGGCTCATCTCCAGCGCATGGGCGTCCCATCGCTGCTGGATGCCCATATCCCTCCACGCCGATACTGGGGGAGCCTGAGTCCTGGGTGGGTTGCCACGATCTGGCTCACGCACATGCTCTCGCAGAGCGACGGCAAGCTCCGGCACGTGCAGCCGTGGGTGGCCGCGCACGGGGAGACGCTGCGCCGGTGCATCGGCCAGGATGTGCTCCCGGCCAGCGTGAACGACCTGCGCCTGCGCGATGTGCTGCAGGTGCTGGCCGACGACGCCCGCTGGCATAGCCTCGAGGTGTCGCTGAATCGCCACGTGCTGGGGGAATACGGCCTCCCGGTCGAGCAGGTGCACGCCCACCAGCTCGACAGCAACAGCTGGCAGGTGCAGCCGGAGGGGCTGCTGCAGGTTGGACAGGGCCGTGGCTGGAAGCCCGGCACGATCCGGCTCCGGATCGTGCAGGCGACGCTTGAGCCGTACGGGCTGCCGCTCACCACCTGGGCATCTCCTGCCCGGGGGAGCGAGCCGCCGCTGGCGCTGCTGATCGCGCAGGCCCAGTCCTCGATCCAGGGCCAGGCTGTGCTGTACAGCGGGGGTGAGCTGTCTGCCGTGGAGGCGCGCGCGGCCATCCACGCGGCTGGCGACGCGTACCTCTGCCTGTTTTCCGAGGCTGCTGGGGGCGATGCGCCGGACGATCCGCTGCCGTTTTCTATCGGTGGGGATGACCAGCGCACCGGCGCTGATGGGCACGAGTGGCGCGTGGCCATGTCGGCCGAGTGTGATGGGAGGCGGCTGGAGTGGGAGGAGCGCCGGCTGCGGGTGCGCTCGCGCGGGCAGGCGCGTGTGGCCGAGGACGGGCTGCGCGCACGCCTCACGAGGGCGCGCGAGGCGCTGGCGGCGCTCGGCGAGCGGAAGCGCGGGAAGCGCAGGCCGCGGACGCTGGAGGCGCTGCAGCAGGCCGCGCATGATGTTCTGGAGACCTACCACGTCCACGGCCTGCTGGACCTCCAGTACTGGGAGGCGGTCGAGGAGCGGGTCGTGCGGCGCTACCGCGGCAGGCCGACGTCGGTGCGCATCGAGCGCGAGATGCAGGTGACGTCGACGCTGGACGAGGCGGCAGTCAACGTCGCTGTGCAGCAGCTCGGCTGGCGGCTCTTCGCTACGAACCTGCCGCTAGAGGCGCTGCCGCTGGAGAAGCTTGCGCAGACGGTGTCGCCGCCCCCAACGGGGTTCGAGCGCCTGAGCGGGCGGCCGATCTCGCTGACGTCCGGCAACCTTCAGCGGGAGGAGAACGCCGTCGGGCTTGTGCGCCTGCTTTCGCTCGCGCTGCGGGCGCTGGTGCTGCTGGAGGTGGGCGCGCTTCAGCACCTGGCGCTGGAGGTGGGCGAGGCGCCCGGCCAGGCCATCGAGCGGCGGCGGGCGGCGCAGCAGGCCGGCGAGCGTCTGCTCGAGACCTTCCGCGACATTATGCTGGTCGGGCGCGGCTCCCGCGGGGGGGGTACGGTCACGCTCCTCACGCCCCTGCAGCGCCGGGTGCTGCACCTGCTCTCGCTGCCGCCCGAGATCTACCAACTCTAGAGCACTGGGGTTCTATGGTATCATAGGTGCCGGAATCGCGTGGTAATCTCTTAACCTCGAGGGCAGAAGTATGAGCAATCTGGTGATGCGCATCGCTGTGGTCGTAGGCGTTGTCCTCCCGTTCGCCGCGCTGGGCTACAAGCTCTTCATCGAGGAGTCGCTGCTCACCGCCGGCCTGTACACTGCGGTTGTGCTCATCCTCTTCGGCACGATGTACGCCGGTATGCGCGCCAAGCCTGCCCAGGACAGCCGCCCCGTGAACGAGAGCCCCCGGCAGTAGGTCGGCTAAGCGCCTGCGTGTCTTAGCAAGAAGGCCAGGGAGGGCGAGCCCCCTGGCCTTTCTGTGTGGCGAGTGTTAGCGCAGCCACGCGCTAAAGCACTACAGCGGCGTTCACAAGCGTTGATCACGTTTGTTGATTGCGCATCACGTCCTGGTGTCCAGCAGCTGCGGCGTTCAGCGTTCAGCCTTCTAATCCTTGTACGGGTCCTCGACGTCCTCGGCCGCCATGGCCACGCCGATCGGGCGTAGTGTGTGGAGCACCCTGATCGTCCCCGCATGCTCCGCCAGCACCTCGGGAAGCCGGCGGTAGACGTGGGGACTCTCGTCGGTGCCCCCGCCGCGCAGCTCCACGCCCTCGCGCCGCAGCCACTCCAGCATCATCTCGCGGCTGATCGCCCCCGGCTTAACCACCTCCTGCACCCGCTGCTGGCCCCGCCGCGTCCAGCGCCGCTTGCCCGCCGCCTGTGTCCTGCTCATCACCCGGCCCGCGCCGTGTACGGTGCTGTGCAGCGCCACGCGCGCCTCGTCGCCCGCCACGCCCTCGGCGATCACGCTGATGTCGCCCATCGAGCCGCCGATGAAGCTGCGCTGCCCCGGCCAGGCCGGCGTGGCCCCCTTGCGGATCACCACGAGCTCCTCGCCGCCCACCTGCTCCTTCCAGGCGAAGTTGTGGTTGTTGTGGACCTCGTCCAGGGCCCTGGCGCCCAGGATCTCCAGCACCTGCCCCGCCACGAAGTCGCGCCCGGCGTAGGCGTAGCGCCCGCCGAGCTCCATCGCCTGCCAGTACGCCTGGCCGATGGCGTCGCGCAGCGAGATCACCGTGGCCGGCTGGTCCATGTGCTCGCCGGGGGCGCGGTCGTCGAAGCGCCGCCCTGCCGCCAGGTTCAGGAAGCCGGTGCAGGTCTTGTGGCCCAGGCCGCGGCTGCCGAAGTGGACCCCCACCCACACCCGGCCCTGCTCGTCCTCGAAGAGATCAACATAATGGTTGCCACCACCGACCGTGCCGAGCTGCTCGCGGGCGAGCTGCTTCAGCCGCCCCAGCTCGGGGATGTCACGCCAGGCGGGGTCGTCGAACAGCTCGTGGTCGCGCGCCTTGCCGCTCGTCTGGCCCACGCCGAACACCACAGTGCGGGCGATCCGGTCCATGATCGGCGTGATCTGCGGGCGGACGTCCTCGGCCCGCAGGTCGGTCAGCACCGCTTTGTTGCCGCATGAGATGTCGAAGCCAACTGCGTTCGGCGATACGGCGTCGCGGTAGGCGATCACGCCGCCGATCGGGATGCTGTACCCCTTGTGCCCATCGGCCATCAGCGCGGCCCCGGCCGCCCACGGGTCGGCTGCGCAGCGCTTGATCTGCGCGATTGTCGCCTCGTCGTGCTCGCCCCATACGGGGATGCTGTCCACATATCTCATACCTCGCCTCCTTGGGGCTGGACACTCGCGCTGTAGCCTATCATACCTGTACGCAGCACGTCGCATGCCGCGGGCGCCCCGCCTGTACTCCCGCCTCGGCTGCTTCGCCATCCCCCATATCCCCCCCAAACGGTGGGGAAAACCCCGCACCGCCAATATTGACTTTTTTTAATGCGGTGCTAGACTAATTGCACAGGTTTAACAAGTATATTGCAAAGTTTTTCACAATCTCCCCCGCGTCCCCCCCGGCACGAACCCAGCGCCGAGAGCGTAGCCACAGAAGGAGCGAGGACATGAGTGTGAACAGCAGTCTGAACCACCTGCAGGCGGCGTCGGTGGCGGGCCTAAGCTCGTCGACACGCACGGTCGAGAGGGCGGGGGCGATCGCCGGGCTCGCTGGCGGCATCGCTATGGCGATCGTCGGCGCGATGATCTCCTTCGCCATCCAGGAGAGCATCTGGCAGACGCCGAAGGAGATCGCGGCCTTCCTCTTCGGGCAGGCCGCGGCGGCCACCCCGGGCTTCGACGCCGCGCCGGTGATCGTTGGCAGCCTGCTGCACCTCGCGCTGTCAGCGCTCTTCGGAATCGGCTACGCGCTCCTGATCAGCCGCGTCCTCCGCATCACCACCGAGTACGGGGCCCCGGTCGTCGGTGGCCTGGTGTATGGCCTGGCGATCTGGCTGGTCGCCTACTTCGTCGTCGTGCCGCTGCTCAACCCCGCGCTCCTCGATGCCTACGCGCCGTCGTTCATCATCCAGAATCTGGTGTACGGCACGGTGGTCGGCCTGGTGTACATGGTCGCCCGCCCCGAGACCTACATCTACTTCGTGCGGCCGGTGCGCCCCTCCGCGCCCTCCACCAGTGCCGAGTAGCGGTGGGCGCGGGTCAACCCGAACGCGCGTAGGCGAGGCCTGAGGTATACTCAGGCCTCTCCCTTTGCATGCCGCTCGTAGGATGGAGGTACCGGTGGAAGACATCAAGGAGTCGGTGCGGCGCCAGTTCAGCCCGGCGGCCGCCGCCTACGCGTCCAGCGCAGTCCACGCAGCCGGGCCGGACCTCGCGGCGCTGGTGGCGGCGGCCGGCGCGCAGGGTCACGAGCGCGTGCTGGACATGGGGAGCGGCGCGGGGCACACGGCCCTGGCGCTCGCCCCGCACGTCGCCTCGGTCACGGCGGTGGACCTGGCCGACGCGATGCTCGAGCAGGGGCAGCGCCTGGCGGCCGAGCGCGGCATCGCCAATATCACCTTTGTGCGCGGGGATGTGGAGCAGCTCGACTTCCCTGATGCGTCGTTCGACATCGTGAGCTCGCGCTACAGCGCGCACCACTACCCGCGCCCGGCGGCCGCGCTGCGCGAGGCGGCGCGAGTCCTGCGCCCGGGCGGCGCGCTGCTGCTGGCAGATATCGTTGCGCCCGACGAGCCGGCGCACGATACATTCCTCAACGCGATCGAGCTCCTGCGCGATCCCTCGCACGTGCGCGACCACACGGTGGCGCAGTGGCTTACCCTGATGGCCGAGGCCGGGCTGGAGGGGGTGCTGGTGGAGAGCTGGCCGCTGCGGCTGGATTTCGCCTCCTGGGTGGCACGTATGCGGACGCCAGAGGCCGAGGTGGCACAGCTCCGGCGGCTGCTCGACGGGGCGCCCGCCGAGACACGCCGGGCCTTCGCCGTGGAGCCTGACCACAGCTTCACGCTGCGCACGGCGCTGATCCGGGCGACGAGGTGAGAGCGAGTCTTGAGTCTTGAGGTTTGAGTGCGGAGTCTTGAGCGCTGAGTCTTGAGTGCGGAGTGCTGAAAGAGAACAGGGCGCGCGCGATGCAATCCAGCA
>JBDLTZ010000310.1:0-43407 GCA_039805565.1 Chloroflexota bacterium
GCCCACACCGACGCCCTGTCGGACTACGATGTTATCCTTGTCGTGCGCGATATCTGTCCTCTGGTGGCCGATCACGCCTGGCTAGGCGACTTCGGCGACGTCCTTGTGGCCTTCTGGGACCCGATCCACCCCGATCCGATCTTCGGGATCGACCAGTCGGGCAATGTGGTCCAGTATGCCGATGGCCTGAAGATCGACTTCACCCTCTGGCCTGAGGCCATGCTCGATCGGATCGCCGTGGCCGCGAGGCTCCCCGAGGAGCTTGATGCGGGCTACCGAGTGCTGCTCGACAAGGATGGGGCGGCGGCCCTCCTGGCCCCGCCGACCTACGCTGCGTACGTGCCTCAGTGCCCCACTGAGGCCGCCTACCAGACCTGGGTCAACGATTTTCTGACCGATCCCCCCTATGTCGCCAAGTGCCTGTGGCGCGACGAGTTGCTGCCCGCGAAGTGGTGTCTGGACCACGACATGAAGTACGTCTACCTGCGGCAGATGCTTGAGTGGTGGGTGGGGAGCGACGAGGGGTGGTCGCGCCCCGTCGGCTCGCTGGGAAAAGGGCTGAAGAAGCGTCTGCCGGGGCGAATCTGGGTTCAGCTGGAGGAAACCTACGTGGGGGCGGAGTTGCAGGAGCAGTGGGAGGCGCTTGAGCGCACAATGGCGCTGTTCCGCGAGGTCGCGGTGGAGGTGGGAGATCGTCTGGGATACAGCTACCCCCACGATCTGCACCGGCGCGTCCAGGCGTATGTCGAGCAGATCCGGCGGATGCCGCCCACGCGCTGACGGCTTTGGCGTCGAGTGCGGCGAGCAGGATGCGTGATAGTCATGCTGGCGGTCCCTGAGCCGGAACCCTCTGCTAGCAAGAACAACCCACGCGTGCTACAATTGTCCTGCGAGAGCTCTACCCAGGACAGTCCCTTTGGCCGAGATGAGCACCCCTACACGCTGGTGATGTGTGGCTGCTTTAGACGGCACGCTATCATCCTGTGCAGCACTGTCATCCGGCGATGTCAGCACGGTGAGTCGGCTGCTCGTCGAACTCGGCCCATCTGTAAAACGTGAAACAGCCGCTCGACTCGGCTTGGGTTTGTAAAACGTGAAACAGTCACCTCAGGAACAGCAGACCTATGTGATCGCTATCGCGAACCAGAAGGGCGGTGTCGGCAAAACGACGACAGCCGTTAATCTGGCGGGCGAGCTCGCGCGGCGAGGCCAGCAGGTACTGCTCATCGACTGCGACCCCCAGGGGAACGCCACCACAAGCTTGGGCATCCCAAAGCGCGATCTGAAGGTCACGTCCTACGACGTGATCACCGGGCTCGTTGGGCTCGACGCCGCCATCCGGCCGACAGGACGCCCCGGCTTCGACCTCGTGCCCGCCAATGAAGATCTTGCGGGCGCTATGATTGAGCTCACCGCCGTCGAGCGCCGTGAGTGGCAGCTATCCGACGCGATCGGCAAGGTCAAAGGGTATGACTTCGTCCTACTCGACTGCCCGCCGTCGCTTGGCCTCCTGACTCTCAACGCCCTGTGTGCCACCCGCGGTGTGCTCATCCCGCTGCAGTGCGAGTACCTTGCCCTCGAAGGGCTCGCCCAGCTCAAGGGTACGATCGAGCGCGTCCGCGACCACTTCAACCCGCAACTCGCCATTACCGGCGTGGTGATGACGATGTACGACGGGCGCACCAACCTCGCGCAGCAGGTGGTCGAGGAGGTGCGACGCTACTTCCCCCAGCGGATCTTCAACACCCTCATCCCGCGCAGCGTGCGCATCAGCGAAGCCCCCAGCTACGGCCAGACCATCGCCGAATACGACCCGCACAGCCGCGCGGCCCAGGCCTACGCCGCGCTCGCCGACGAAGTCCTGCGGCGCGTAGGGAAGAAAGCAATAGCATCATGACCAGGAAACGCGGCGGTCTCGGCAGCGGGCTTGGGGCCCTGATCCCCAACGACAGCGACCAGCAGCCCGGCGTGCGCAGCGTGCCGGTGGACAGCATCCGCCAGAACCCGCGCCAGCCGCGCACCCAGTTCGACGAAGAGGCGCTCACCGAGCTCGCCGCCTCGATCCGCGAGCACGGCATCATTCAGCCCCTGATTGTCAGCGAGAGCGAGCCCGGCTCCTACCTGCTCGTCGCCGGTGAGCGCCGCTGGCGAGCGTCTCAGCGCGCCGGGCTTGAACGCGTGCCCGTCATCATCCGCGAGACCTCGCCCCAGCAGTTGCTCGAGCTCGCGCTGATCGAAAACGTTCAGCGCGCCGATCTCAACCCGCTCGAGGAGGCCCATGCCTTCCAGGCGCTCAAGGACGAGTTCGGACTGAGCGACGACGAGATCGCAAAACGCCTCGCCATCACCAGCCGCGTCACCGTCACGAACACTCGCCGCCTCCTGCGCCTGCCCGACCCCGCCAAGGCGGCGATCGTCTCCGGCCAGATCAGCGCCGGCCACGGTCGCGCCATCCTCAAGCTCGAGGGCGACGAGCAGCAGATCGCCGCGCTCCATGCCATCCTCGATGGCGGGCTCAACGTCCGTGACGCCGAGCGGCTCGGTGAGACGGCGCTTCAGCTCGGCGGCGATGTGGCCGGAGCGCTGGAGCGTATGCGAGCCGCGCCGGCCGTCCTGGGAGGGCGCGATGACATGGCGGCCGCGAAGCGCCCACGCCCCGCCACCTCCCGCGAGGAGCAGGCCCTCTCGGCAGATGATCAAGCCGTCCAGCGAGAGATGATGGACGTGCTCGGCACGCCAGTGCGGCTCTCGCGCACCGAGAAGGAGCTGCGTGTCACAATCACCTTCTACGACGATGAGAAGCTCCAAGAGTTTTTCGATCTGCTTAACAGCGCGCGGTAGACCAGGCAGGTGAGAGCGCCTGAAAGGGGCGGGCAGTGCGGCTGAACGACAGAGGCCCACGAAAGCGCTGAGCCGGGAAGACCGAATGCCCTATGATCCCGCTGCGCTCTGCGACCCAAAAACTCTGCTCGTTGCTATCGAATATGTGGTACCTTTGAGCTTCGCCGGTTCTGTACCGCGCTACACATAAGGAGCACACAGGACTCATGATTGTCGCCTTCGGCAACCCGGTCTACGACTATATCAAAACCCCGATGATCACCACAGGTGAGCGCGTGCTCTCGGGCGGCTCGACAAACAGCTGTCTGGCCCTCACCAGGCTTGGCCAGAAGACCGCACTCGTCGGGCGGGTCGGGGAGGACTACCACGCGCGCTTCATCGCCGATGTCCAGCGCTATGGCATCACGCCCTTCGTGCAGCGCTGCGAGCAGACCGGCGGGTTCAGTTTGATCTACGATGCCCGCGGCGACCGCACCCTCGACATCCTTGGCGTCGCTGATCCCATCGAGCAGGTGCCCGACGCCTGCGCCGCTGCCCCAGCTCTGCTCGTCGGCCCGATCCTGCAGGAGACCCCGCTCGCCCTGATCGAGCGCATCCACGCGGCCGGCGACGCGCCAATCTTCCTCGACCCGCAGGGCCTCATGCGCCGCATCGGCGCCGAGGGACGTATCGAGCACTACCTGCCCGACGACTTTGACGCCATCGCACCGCTGTGTCACGTCATCAAGGCGAATGAGGTCGAGGCCCGCATTATCACCGGCGTCGACCCGCGCGCCGACGGCGCCGAGGCCGTCCGCCGCCTCAAGGCCCGCGGCTGCGCGATTGCCGTCGTCACCCTCGCCGAGGCCGGCTCGCTGATCGACGACGGTCGGCGGCAGTATGTCATCCCACCCTACGCCACCGAGGCGCTGGACCCCACCGGCGCCGGGGATACCTACATGGCCGGATTTGTGTACGCCTACCTGCGCGACCCGGGCGACCTCTATGCGGCCGGCTGTTACGGCTCGGCGACGGCGTCCATCTGGATCGAGCACACCGGCCCCGATGCGCCGATCACAGTCGAGGAGGTCGAGCGGAGAGCGTCTACCCTGATCCCGACAAGGAGCTGAGACGCCATGTTGCCGATCCTCGCCCGCTTCCGCGGCCTCTATGAGCAGACGACCATTCCGCTCGGAAAGATCTGCCTGCGCCTCGGCATCACGCCCGATATGCTGACGATCACCAGCCTTGTGGCGGGCGGTCTCGCGGCCTATGTCACTGCGCGCGGCGCGTTCTGGTGGGGCATCGCCCTCATCCTGGTCATGGGCATGTTCGATATGCTCGATGGCGCAACCGCCCGCGCCGGCGGGACGGCCAACCCCTTCGGCACGGTGTTTGACCATGTCGTGGACCGCTACGCCGAGTTTCTGATTCTGCTCGGCGTGATGATGAGCGGCGCCGTCAATCCTGGCTGGGCGATGTTCTCGCTCTTCGGTATGATTATGGCAAGCTACGTGCGCGCCCGCGCCGAGTCCACTGGCCTCGTCAGCTCGTGCAACGTCGGCTTCGCCGGTCGCCAGGAGAAGCTCGCCCTGCTGATGCTCGGCATGCTGCTCCAGCCCATGTTCCCCGAGCTGCGCCTCCTCGAGTGGGGCGTCATCGCCGTCGGCGTGGCCTCCCATATCACTGCTGTCCAGCGCTTGCTTTACACCCGCCGCGTGATCCTGGACGCTAAACGCTGAACGACGAAGGACGACCGACAAAGGACGAAGGACGACCGATGAAGGAGGAGGATACGAATTCCTCCTCTATTTTATTGCTCAGCGCTCACTGGTTCATCCGATACAAACCGTGTCACTCTGAGCGCAGCGAAGAGTCCCTGCCAGAGATGCTTCGCTACGCTCAGCATGACAAAGGACCCGGTAGATGAACCCTGCACATCTCAAGACTCAAGACTCAGCCCTCACGACTCCCCTCTCGCCCCATGTGGTACAATTTTGCTAGTCTGTTTCGTCAGAATGAAGCTTCCTGCGTCACTCACATGCTGCTTGAGCTCAATATCAGCGATTTCGCGATCATCGACCGGCTAAGCCTGCGCCTGTCCGATGGGTTCAATGTGCTCACCGGCGAGACGGGCGCTGGTAAGTCGATTATCATCGATGCGCTCGGCACCCTTCGCGGCGAGCGCACCGACCCGACGTTCGTCCGCGCCGGCTCCGACCGCGCCAGAGTCGAGGGCGTCTTCAGCATGGATGACCGGCCGGATATCGGCCCCTTGCTCGAGGAGTACGGACTCTGGGACGGTGAGGACGAGCAGATCATCCTCTCGCGCGAGATCAACCGCGAGAGCGGCCGCAGCGTCGCGCGCATCAACGGCCGCGCCGTCAGCAGCGCCGTCCTGCGCGAGATCGGCGGCCGCCTGGTCGATATCCACGGTCAGCACGAGGGGCTCTCGCTCTTCAACACCCGCACCCACGGCGAGATGCTCGACCGCTACGGGGGGCTGATCGCGCTCCGCGATCAGGTGGCCGAGAAGGTCACCCAGCTGCGCCTCGTGCGCGACGAGCTGAGCGCCCTCAGGACCGCCGCCGCCAGCCGGGCCGAGCGGATCGAGGAGCTGCGCTTTCTGCTCGAGGACGTCCAGGCGGCGAAGCTCCGCCCCGGCGAGGAGGAGGATCTGCTGCGCGAGCGCGCCCTCGTCCAGAACGGCGCCCGCATCACCGACCTGGTGGTGTCGGCCTACGGCGCGCTCTACGCCGGCGAGGAGACCGGCCGCAAGTCCGGCCGCCCGATCGTCGAGTCGCTCGGGGCCGTCAGCGCCTCACTCGCCGAGCTTGCCAAGCTCGACCCCTCGCTCGAGCGCACCGCCGAGCAGGCCGGCGAGCTCCTCTACGCCGCCGAGGACCTGGCCGCCACCGTGCGCGCCTACCGCGACGCCATGGAGTTCGACTCGTCCCGCCTCGACGCGATTGAGGACCGGCTCACTCTCCTGCGCGACATGCAGCGGAAGTACCGCGCCACCATCGAGCAGATCGTCGAGCGCGCCGCCTCCGCCGCGTCGGAGATCGAGCGCCTCACTCACAGCGAGGAGCACCTGGCGGACCTCGAGGCGAATGAGCAGCGCCTGCTCACCGAGATCGGCCGGCTCGCCGGGGAGCTCTCCGCGCGCCGGCGCGCCGTGGCCGACGAGCTCGCCCGCGCCGTCGAGGGGGCCGTGCGTGACCTGGCCATGCCACACGTGCGCTTCTTCGTGAACCTCGGCAGGGTGGAGGACCCCGAGGGGGTGCCGGTGGTGGACCAGGCGCCGAGGACCAGCGACCAAGGCGGGGTTTCGGCCGCCGAAGATGTGGAGGGTGCGCCGGACCGTCCTTCCTCCTCGGCCCCTCGCCGGTGGTCGTTCGACAAGACCGGCATCGACCGGATCGAGTTCCTGCTCTCCCCCAACCCCGGTGAGCCGCTCAAGCCTCTGGCCCGCATCGCCTCGGGCGGTGAGAGCGCCCGCCTGCTGCTTGCTCTCAAGTCGATCCTCTCGCGCGTCGACGAGGTGCCTACCCTGATCTTCGATGAGGTCGACGTCGGTGTGGGCGGTCGCGCCGGCCAGGTGGTGGGCGAGAAGCTCTGGAGTATCAGCGAGCAGCACCAGGTGATCTGCATCACCCACCTGCCGCAGGTCGCCGCGTTCGGTGACGCTCACTACGCGATCGCCAAGATGGTGAGCGACAACCGCACCCGCACCGCGATCCAGAACCTCTCCAATGAGCAGCGCACCGAGGAGATCGCCGCCATGCTGGACGGCGTCCCGGTGAGCGACCACAGCCGGCGCAGCGCAGGCGAGATGCTCGACCGGGCGCGGGCCTTCAAGCAGCGCAGCGGCCGCGAGTTGGCGCAGGCTGCGCTCCTTTCGTAGCCATAGGTCAGACATCACGACGGGGTGATCGAGTCTGGACTCGAAAACCCCCTTTGCTACGTGCCTCGCGCGCAGCGTGGGGAAGCTAACCGGGAGTACGAGATTGCAGCGTCAGTCAACCATTGCACGGTGGTGTGATCGGGTTATCGAGGGCGGGTGGCTCCTGTCTCTGGTGCTCATCCCCACCTACTTCAACCTGCTCTCCTCGCGCCACTTCGAGCCCGATAAGGCGACGACGCTGCGCGCGATTGTCATGGTCATGGCGGCGGCGGCCCTCATCCGCGCCCTCGAGCGGCTGGGCGCACCCTCGCCCGCCGCGCCGCCCGACACGCGCCCGCCGCTGTGGCGTCGGCTGGCCTCCTTCCCGATGGCCCTGCCCGTCCTGCTCTACGTGCTCGTGTTCCTGCTCGCCACAGTCGTCTCGGTCGTGCCCGGCACGAGCTTCTGGGGCTCCTACCAGCGCCTCCAGGGCACCTACACCAACCTGTCGTACGTCCTCCTCGGCGTGATCGTGGCCCTGACCATCCGGCGCCGCGAGCAGCTCGAGCGGCTCGTCACCGTCACGGTGCTCGGGAGCCTGCCCGCCGTCGGGTACGGCCTCGTGCAGCACTTCCAGCTCGACCCGCTCCCCTGGCGCGGCGACGTCGTCTCGCGCGTGGCGTCCACCATGGGCAACTCGATCTTCGTGGCCGCCTACCTGATCATGGTGCTCCCGCTCGCGATCTACCTGGGAGTCGCCGCGCTCAGCGAGTCACGCGCGGCCTCGCCCTCCGAGCGACCTGGCGCCGATGTCGGCTGGGCGGCGGCCTACCTGCTCATGGTGCTGGGCGGCGTCGCGCTCGTCTACGGCGCGATTCAGTTCGGCGCGGTGGTTCGCACCGCAGACCTGCGCTACTGGTGGGTTTTCCCGGCGTCGATCGTCGCCGCGTGCGCGCTGTTCGTGCTGCCCACGCTCCGGCTGCACTCCTCGCCCAAGATTGGGGTCGGGGCGCTCATGCCTGGCGTGCTGCTGCTCGCCTACGTGCTGCTGGTCGGCGTCTCGTTCGCGGTGGGCCAGGGGAGCGGCGAGCAGGTGGTCCAGCCCTCGCCCGGCCGCGGCGGCACCGAGTGGCCCCTCTGGATGGCGGGCGCCGTCCTGCTGGTGGTGGTCGGCTACGCGCTGGCCGTCTTCTTGCCCCGGCGCGCGGCCGCGCCCTCCCGGCTGCTGCTCATGCTCCAGGGGGCCGGCGGGCTGGCGGTGGCCGTGCTGCTGCTAGTGACGATCTTCTTCACCCAGAGCCGCGGCCCGTGGATCGGGGGCGCGGCGGGGCTGTTCGTCCTTGGTACGCTGCTGCTGGTGCAGGCCCGCCGCCACGCCCGCGTCGCCGGCGACGAGCGCCGCGCGGCCTTGTGGCGCAACCTCCTGGCCGTCGAGGTCGCGCTGACGGTGGCGCTCGGCGGGTTCCTGGTGGTCTTCAACACCTCGGACGCGCCCTTTTTCCAGCAGCTCCGCACCGTGCCGTATGTCGGCCGCATGGGCCAGCTGCTCGAGGTGGACACCGGCACCGGCCTGGTGCGCCGCTTGATCTGGGCCGGCGACGACAAGGCCGGCGGTGCGATCGGGCTGATCGCGTCTGACCCGCTGCGCGCCGTGGTGGGCTGGGGCCCCGAGAGCATGTTCGTCGCCTACAATAAGTTCTACCCGCCCTCGCTCGCCAACATCGAGTCGCGCGGGGCCTCGCCGGACCGCTCGCACCAGGCGTACCTGGACGAGCTGATCAATAAGGGCGTGCTCGGACTGGCGAGCTATCTCTTTGTGCTGCTGAGCTTCTTCGCGCTGGCCTGGCGGCTGATGCGCAGCGCCGCCGACTGGCGCACGCAGACCCTCATGGCCGCCTGCATCGCGGCCGTCGTCGCCCACGCGGTGGAGGGGCTCACCGGCATCCCGATCGTCTCGACCCTCATGCTCCTGTGGGTGACCATCGGGGCGGTGGTAGTGACCGGTGGGCTGATGGGGTCGTACGCGCTGCCGGGCGCCCCCCCGGCGCCATCACCCGAGCCCGTGGCCGAGCCCGTGGCCGAGCCCGGTGCGGCGGGCGGCAGGGGCGCGGGGCGCGGCCAGCGTGGTGCGCGGCGCGGTGGGACTGCGCGCGGCACGCCGCGCCCCGCGGCCGGGCAGGGCGTGCCGCGCGGCGGGGTGGGCGCGGCGGGCCTCGCGATCTACGCCGTTGTTATGGCCCTGGCGATCGGCGGCGCGTGGGCGTTCAACGTGGACAACGTCTACGCCGACATGCGCTTCCAGCAGGGCATGGGCTACACCGAGAGCCGCAGCGCCGGGATCGAGGCGCAGCTCGTGGGTGCCAGCTACTACCTCGACGCTATCGGCCAGGAGCCGCGGCAGGACTTCTACTACCTGAGCCTCGGGCGCAGCCTGATGACGATCGTCGCGCTGCGCGCCGAGGAGCTTCAGGCGCAGGGCCAGCCCCTCGGTCAGCCTGACTCCGGCGCGCGCGTTGAGACGCTGACGCGCCTGCCGGATGCCCTGGCGCTGCAGGACTTCGTGCTCCAGCGCTCCCCCGCCGAGCTCATGAGCTATGCGGAGGCGGTGCTCAAGCGCGCCCGCGAGCTCAACCCGCTCAACAAGGACCACTACGCCAACCTGGGGCGCATGTACAACTTCTGGTACCAGACTCTCGGCGGCGGCCAGGACCCCGAGCTGCTGCGCACGGCGGTGGGTTGGTACCGCCAGGGCCACGAGATCGCGCCGCAGGACGTGACGATCCTTAACGAGTACGCCAGCGCCGTCGCCCGGCTCGGCGACTACCCAGAGGCCGAGCGGCTGCTCGAGAAGTCGCGCGAGCTCGACCCGCGTTACCCAGACACGGCGCTGCGCCTCGGCGAGCTACTGCGGCTCCAGGGGCGCCCCGCCGAGGCCACCGACCAGTACCTCGCCGCGCTTGAGCGGAACCCGCGCGCGCTCGATGGGCAGATCGCCGGCATCTCCGCCGCCCTGCGCGGCCACCCGGAACAGATCCTGCGGCTCCGCGCGCAGTACGAGAAGGCGCTCGCCGCCCGGCCCGATGACCCCGCGCTGCTCTCGATCGTCGGGCTGCTCTCCGATCGCGCCGGGGATCTGGCCGGCGCCGCCGACGCGTTCGGGCGGGTGGTGCAGGTACAGCCTGAGAACCTGGAGGCGCGCCAGAACTACACGCTGGTGCTGAGCGACATGATGCAGTACGAGCGCGCGGCCGGCGAAGCCCAGGCGCTGCTCGAGCGCGCCGAGCAGGGCGGCCAGGTGACCGAGCAGGATCGCGCAGCGCTCCAGGCTCTGCTGGACTACCTGCGCGCGCGGGCGGCCTCCGGCAGCTAGCGCACCGCGAGATCGTAGGCACAGAGGCCATAGAGGGTGGTGCTGCTGGAGCATCCTCTGTGGCCTCTGTGCGCTCTGTGACAAGCGACCCCGCGCTAGCACGTTAGGGCGGGCCAGAAAGAAGATGACCTCCAGATGGGCCAGCTCGTACCGATCTTCCTCAACGTCCTCGTCCCGGTATTCCTGCTCGTGGGGATCGGCTACGGCGCCGGCCCGCGCCTCCGGCTCGAGGCGCGCACCCTCACGCGCCTCGCCTACTACATCCTGATCCCGGCCTACGTCTTCGACGTGCTCAGCACCGCCCGCATTGGCGCCGCGCTGGCCGGGCGCATGGTCGGCTACGCCGTGGTGGTGCACCTGGCCTGCGCCGCCGTGGGCTACCTTGTGGCGCGGGCGCTGCGGCGCCCGCCGCAGATGGTGGCCGCCTACATGCTGATCGCCATCTTCGGCAACGTCGGCAACTTCGGCGTCCCGATCATCCAGTTCCGCTTCCCCGGCGATGAGCAGGCGGTGGTGGCCGGCACGGTGTACTTCATTGCCATCTCCAGCATCTCGTTCGTCGTCAGCGTGGCCGCCGCCAACTGGCACCGCGGTAGCGCGCTGCGAGCCGCACTCGCGGTGCTCAAGACCCCCGCGCTGATCGCCGTGCCCCCGGCGCTGCTGGTGAACTCGCTCGACCTGGCGCTGCCGCCGATCGTCGTTCGCCCGATCGAGCTGCTGGCCGGCGGCATGATCCCCGTTATGCTGATCGCCCTGGGCGTGCAGCTGTCAGGCGCCCGCATCCCGCGCATCGACGCCGATATGGTGGCCGCAAGCGCGGTGCGCCTCATCGTCGCGCCGGTGCTGGCGATCGCCCTCGCCGCCGCTTTCGGGCTGGACGGGATCGCTCGCAGTGTCGGCATCCTCCAGGCCGCCATGCCTACTGCTGTGCTGGCCTCGATCATTGCTGTGGAGAACGACCTGCTCCCCTTGTTCGTGATCACCGCGGTGCTCTTCTCCACCGTCGCCAGCATTGTCACCCTCACCCTGGTGCTCGCGCTCGTGTGAGCGGTCGCTGAAACTGACTCGTGGAATAATCGGTCGTACAGCGTCTGTATCTCATGAGCTTCTCCCCCATGGTAGCCCGCGCCCTGCGGTGGTACATGTTCGCGGCGATCTTCTTCTTCGGCTACGCCTATCCTGCGCCACAACCTGAACGTGCGGGTGGACCTGCTCTACGCCGGCTAGAGCCCGCGGCGCAAAGCGCTGGTCAACATCTTCGGCACGCTGCTGTTCCTGTTCCACTTCTGCGTCGTCGGCATCCTCGTCACCATCAACCCTGTGCTCTTTTCCTGGGGGCGGCTGCCGAACGGCAACTGGGGCGTCTGGGAGATGTTGTCCGATCCCGGCGGCCCGCCGACCTCAGCGCGGATGTGCGCGGTTTTACACGCACTATGCACAGAATTGCCTGTCAGGCAGCGTGACTCGAGGCCTCATATGGCCATCAGGTATAATGGGTGGGTCATAGAGCGGAAGGGATGCCCACACCCATGCAGGCACGCTACCTCGGCGGATTATTCGTTCTTGGCGCCATCTGGGGCGCCGCATTCATGCTGATCAAGATTGCCGTGGCCGAGATCCCGCCCGCGCCGCTGGTGGCGGTGCGGCTGGTGATCGCTGCGCTCATTCTCATCGCCGTGCTCTACGCGCGCGGCATGCGTCTGCCGACCAGCGGCCGGGTCTGGCGCGACTTCATGGTGGTGGGCACGCTCGGGGTGGCGGTGCCGTTCATGCTGATCGGCTGGGGCCAGCAGTTCATCCCGAGCAGCCTCACGGCGATCATCAACGCGTCGGTGCCGCTCTTCTCGGTGCTGCTCAGCTATATCTGGACGCGCGAGGAGCGCCTGGCGGGCATCAAGCTCGCGGGGCTCGGCCTGGGCTTTGTGGGGGTGGTGCTGGCCGTAGGGTGGGACAGCCTGAGCCTGGAGAGCGCCGCAACGCAGGGCGAGCTGGCGGTGCTGGGCGCGTCGGTCTGCTATGCCATCACCGGGATCTACGGCCGACGCGCCTTCCAGGGCATGCCGGCGATGGTGCCCGCCACCGGGCAGATCACCGCCGGGGCGCTGGTGATGTTGCTGGCGACGCCGCTGCTGGGTGGCTACCCGCAGGCGCTCCCCTCGGCCGGGCCCGCCATGGCGCTGCTGGCGCTGGCGGTGCTGCCCACGGCCGTGGCGTACATCCTGTTCTACTGGGTCATGGACGCGATCGGGGCCACACGCACCTCGATGGTCACCTACCTGATCGCGCCATTCGGGCTGGTGTTCGGCGCGCTGTTCCTGGGGGAGCAGATTGGCCCGGGCGCTGTCGGCGGACTGGCGCTGGTGATCGTGGGCATCCTGGTGGCTAACGGTGTGGTGCGGCCGAAGGCTGAAGGACGAAAGCTGAACACTGAAGCAAGCTCTCTGAGACGCGAGCCCTGATGGCTGTGGTAGCGCGCTACGAACCATTCAGAATGAGCTCCGCTCCCGAGAGGTGGGCGCAAACGGTGCGTCGGCGTTCGGTGTTCGGCGTTGAGTGGTTCATCCAGTCAGAATCGTGTCACTCTGAGCGCAGCGAGGAGCCTCTACCAGAGATGCTTCGCTGCGCTCAGCATGACACGTTATGTGGTGGATGGACCATGTAGCATTGTGATGGATCTCGAAACCTTCACGTGGTTGCTCGCGCCCGCCGGCCAGGAGCTCCTGGCGGAGGCCGAGCGGCTTGACCTGGGCGACGCCGCCCGCCTGGCAACCCTCGGCCGACTGCGGCGCGCGGCGCCCCCCGAGCGTGCCGCGGCCGCCTACGAGACTGCCCTGCTGCGCCGGCGCGCTGCGTCCAAGTTCCCCCGCGCGAGCCAGATGTACTTCACGCGCGAGGCGCTCGAGCAGGCCACGGGCTGGCCCGTGGCCTCGCACCGCGCCCGCCGCTACCTGGAGCTGCTCGGCACCGGCGCGCACGTCGCCGACCTCTGCTGCGGTGTGGGCGGGGACGCGCTGGCGCTCGCGGCCGCGGGGCTGCGGGTGACGGCGGTGGACCGCGACCCGCTGCGTCTGGCGATGGCGCGGGCCAACGCCCTCGCGCTGGGCCTCGGCGATCGGCTGGCCTTCGCGCAGCTCGACCTGGAGGCCGACGCCCCCCCCGCCGCCGACGCGATCTTCTTTGACCCGGCCCGGCGCAGCGGCGGGCGGCGGGTGTTCGCGCTAGCGGACTACGCCCCGCCCGTGGCGCTGGTGCACCGGTGGCGCGATCGTACGCCGGCCGTGGGCGTCAAGGTGGCCCCCGGCGTGACCGACGAGGAGCTGGCGGCGCTGGCCGTGCCCGAGGCGGAGTTCATCTCGCTGGACGGCGAGCTCAAGGAGGCCGTACTCTGGTTTGGGGCGCTCGCGGGGGGAGGGCGGCGGGCCACTCTGATCAGCGCCCGCGAGGCAGGGCCTGCGGCGGGCGACTCGCCCTCGGCCGTGAGCCTATGGTCCGCGGCGCCGGCGGCGCTCGCCCGGGCCCCACTCTCCGCGCCGCTGGCGTTCCTGTACGAGCCGGACCCGGCCGTGATCCGCGCGCACCTGGTGGCGCTGCTGGCGCACGGGCTGGGCGCGGCGCAGGTCGATGCAGAGATCGCCTACCTCACCGCGGACCACGCGGTGGCCACGCCGTTCGCGCGCTGCTGGCGGGTGCTCGAGTGGCTGCCGTTCAGCCTGAAGCGGCTGCGGGCGCGGCTGCGGGAGCTGGGCACGGGCCCTGTGACCGTGAAGAAGCGCGGGTCGCCGCTGGACACCGACGCCCTCGCGCGGGCACTCTCGGGGGGCGGGCCGCGGCCGCTGGTGGTTGTACTGACGCAGGTGCGCGGGAGGCCGGCGGCCATTATCTGCGAGGGGCCGATCCACGCAGGGCAGATAGCTGATTCTGGGTTATTGGGACATGGCACACACTGAACTGACAGAGAGCGAGCGCCGCCGGGGCCTCCTCGTTATGCTGGCCGTCACCTTCCTCATGTGGGGCGGCTTCTTCATGGTTATCCCGCTGATCTCGGTGTACTACGTGGACACGCTCGGCTGGGCGGCGGCCGGGATCGGCCTGGTGCTGGCGGTGCGGCAGGTGACGCAGCAGGGGCTCACACTGTTTGGCGGCGCTCTGGCCGACCGTATGGGTGCCACCAGCCTGATCGCCGTAGGGCTGCTGGTGCGGGCGCTCAGCTTCTTCGGGATGGCCTACGCCGGCACCTACCCGCTGCTGATGCTGGCGGCGTTCCTCGCAGCGCTGGGGGGCGCGCTGTTCGATTCTCCCTCGTCGGCGGCGATCGCCGCGCTGACCCGCGCCGATGACCGCGCCCGCTACTTCTCGCTGCTGGGGGTGGCGCGTGGCCTGGGGATGACGCTCGGGCCGCTGGCCGGGGCGCTGCTGCTGCGCTTCGACTTCTCGCTGGTTGCGCTGGTGGCCGGCGCTGCCTTCCTGCTGGCCTTCTTTGTGACGCTGCCGTTCATGCCGCCGGTGCAGGTGGCCACCGAGCGGCGCGGCTTGACCGAGGGTATCCGCATGGCGCTGGCGGACCGGCGCTTCATGCTGTTCAACCTGCTGCTGATGGGCTACTGGTTCATGTGGGTGCAGCTCACGATCTCGCTGCCGCTCGAGGCGCGCGAGGTCAGCGGGACGCCCGACGCGGTGAGCTGGGTGTACGCGCTGAACGCGGTGATGAGCCTGGTGCTGCAGGTGCCGCTGATGAGCCTGGCCGAGCGCTGGCTTCGCCCGCTGCCGATCCTGGTGCTCGGCACGGCGCTGATGGCCCTGGGATTGGGCGGGGTGGCCGTGGTGGGCAGCGTGCCGGTGCTGCTGCTCTGCGTCGCGCTGTTCTCGCTCGGGGCGCTGCTCGCCGCGCCGAGCCAGCAGACAGTGGCGGCCGAGCTGGCGAACCCGGCGGCGCTCGGGTCGTACTTCGGCGTGAATGCGCTGGCGCTGGCGTTCGGCGGTGGGATCGGCAACTTCAGCGGGGGGGTGCTCTATGGCCTGGGGCGCGACGCCGGAGCGCCCGCGCTGCCCTGGCTCGTGTTCTGCGCGGTGGGGCTGGCGGCGGCGGCGGGGCTGTGGCTGATGGACCGGCTCGTGGGCCGCGCCGCGCGCAGAGATGAGGCGGCGAAGCCCGTAGAGCAGTTATGATATACTTCTCATCTACTCTTCCATCTACATCTCCAACGCAGCTCCGAGCTGCTGTCACCGAGGAGTCGTCGTGGCCAGCAATACTCTCAAGCCTTCCGGTGATTCATCGTGCCTTGTGGGGGTCTCAGAGGATCTGATCGACAGTGCGGCGTCAGAGGATGAGCTGCGATACAGTCGCGCTCTACGCGCGGGCGGCGTGGTGATCTGGGAGTACGACCTGATCAGCGGCGCCTACTACCACTCGGACAATATTGAGGAGATGCTCGGCTACTCGTCGGCTGAGCTCAGCACCCACTCGGCCGTCCTCAGCCACACCGTCCCGGAGGACATCGCGGGGATCCTGGCCGCGGCGGACGCCTGTCTGAACGGGCCCACCCGAGAGTACCAGGTCGAGCAGCGCTTCATCACCAGAAGCGGTAAGGTCCGCTCATTTCTGGCGCGCGGCACCGTGCTGCGAGACGCCGACGGCAGGCCGGTGAAGATGATCGGCTCGAGCGTAGACATCACCGAGCAGAAGCTGACCGAGCGCCGACTGGAGCGACAGATGCGCTACCAGTCGGCGCTCGCGCGCTTCTCGCACGCGCTGATGAGCCCGTACGACGGGCTGGAGATGCGCTGGCCCATCCTGAGCATCGCGCTACAACACCTGCGCGAGGTTGCGGAGGTCGGGCATGTGCACGTGTTTCGCAACTACCACGATCCAGAGCTTGGGTTGACCGCGACGCTCGTGGCTGAGGCGTGCGGCCCGGGCGTCAACAGCGCGCTTACCGCGGCGTTTGCGCGGCGGCTGCCGTGGTCGTTCGCGCCCGAGCACGAGCTCCGGGTGCTTGAGCAGGGCGAGCCGTTCGGAGGCGTTGTGGCCGAGGTCTACAACGACGTGCCTGTCGTGCGGGACCTGCTGATGCAGTACGCGGAGGTGCGATTCATCCAGCGGTTCCCAATCCATATCCAGGGTCAGTGGTGGGGCATCGTGGGGTACGCAGATAGCAGGTATCGTGAGCCCTACGATGAGCAGGAGGTCATGCTGCTGCGTACCGCCGCAGAGTACATCGGGCAGGTGATCCGGCGCTGGGAGACGGAGGACGCGCTGCGGGCAAGCGAGGAGCAGCTGCGCTACGAGCAGGCTTCGCTCGTGCGCCGGGTCAACGAGCGTACCGCGGAGCTGAGCACGGCCAACGCGCAGCTCGCCCGAGCCCTGACTGTTCGCGACGAGTTCCTGGCGAGCATGAGCCACGAGCTACGCACACCGCTCACCGTGATCCTCGGGTTCATCGACGCGCTGAAACTGGAGTCCTACGGGCAGATCACCGAGGCTCAGCGCACCGTGCTGGGCTGGGTTGAGAAGAGTGGACGCCACCTGCTCGCGCTGATCAACGATATTCTCGACCTCTCCAGGATCGAAGCCGGCGCCATGGCGCTGCGCTGGGCGGCTGTCTCTCCGGTGGTGGTCTGTCGGCATAGCCTGGATATGGTGGCTCCCTCGGCGCGTGAGAAGCGCCTGCGTGTGACGAGCACCTTCGACAATGGGGTGGATATACTGGTCACCGACGAGCGGCGGCTCACGCAGATCCTGGTGAACCTGCTCTCAAACGCGGTGAAATTCACTTCTGAGGGTGGCACAATCGGGATCGAGCTAGTGGGTCACGCCGACGCCGGCCTGGTGGAGATAAGTGTGTGGGACACCGGGATCGGTATTCACGCGGAGAACTTCGAGCGGTTGTTCCAGCCGTTTGTTCAGGTGGACGGCAGCCTCACGCGGGAGTATGGCGGAGCTGGGCTGGGCCTCGCTCTCGTTGCGCGCCTGGTCGAGCTCCTGGGTGGCAGCGTCGAGGTAACCAGTACTGTTGGCCAGGGAAGCCGCTTCACTGTTCGCCTGCCGTGGCAGCTCGACGAGCAGGTGGAGCTTCTGCCGCAGGCGAGCGAGGTGGACCCTACGCGGAGGGCGCACGGCAGCCGGCTGCCCTCTGGCGGGCGACGGGCGACGGTGCTGGTGGTAGATGACGTCGAGCTAACGCTGCAGCTCCTGGGCGACTACCTGAGCCACGAGGGGTGGCACGTTGTGTTGGCGCGGACGGCGGATGAGGCCGTGGCGCGTGCCGAGGAGATGCGGCCTGATATCATCCTGATGGATATCCAGATGCCCGAGGTCAGCGGGCTGGAGGCGATACGTCGTATCCGCGCCAGCGCTGGCATAGCCGACACGTATATCATCGCGCTGACGGCGCTGGTGATGCCCGGGGACCGGGATCGCTGTCTCGATGCGGGCGCGGACCAGTACGTGAGCAAGCCGGTCGGTCTGGATGTGCTCGGAGAGATGCTGGCAGCGGTCCTCAGTCGAAAGCTCCCTTCGAGCATCTCCTAGGCCCACCAACTGTCTACCTCGTCCAGCGCGCCGGCCGCCGCCAGCAGCAGCTCTCCCCCGCCGAGCTCGGCCAGGGCGTCTGCTGCCCACCCCAGGCAGAGAAAGGTTTCGCGGCGGCCGATCGCGGCGACCTCGCGCAGCGCCTCGCTGAGGGTGGCGTGCGCCAGGCCGTAATCCCCGGCGAGGGCCGAGGCTCGCGTCGCGGTTACGAGTGCCCGCGCCCGTTCCACCGGCCGCGCGATACGCCCCGCGATGGCCAGCGCGTCGTCGAGGGCGCCGTTCGAGGCCAGCGCTTGCACAGCCGCGGCCTGGTAGCGGCTGCGCGCGCCCGGCTCATGGAGGGCGGCGATAGCCTCGAAGGCTGCCACGCGCGCGCCGGCAGCCGCCAGTGGCGCAGCGATCGCCGTCTCTGCGCGGAGGCGCTCGGCGGTGTGCGGAATCCGACGGGCGCGAGCCTGGGCGACCGCTGGCTCGCCGGCCCGCGCCCAGCCGATCGCGAGGTCCGCCTCGGTCCGCGCCCGCTGCTCCTCCGCCGTGATACCCCCGGCCAGCTCGAACCCCGCGCGCCAGTCACCCGCGGCCCCTACCAGCCGTGCGAGCTCGTCCAGCGCCCAGTCGCGCTCGTCGTCGTCCTGGATGCCACCGGCGACCGCGCCCGCGGCCACGAAGTCTGCGGCGCGTGCGAGGGCCACCGCGATGCGCGACTGGGCGCGGTCGCGGCCCTCGCCCTCGGGGAGGACGCCGGCGGTCCGGAGGGCGTCCTCGGGCCTGCCGATCGCCGCCTGGGCCGCCGCGAGCGCTGCCACCACTGGAGCCTGCTCCTCGCCTGAGATCCCGGCGACTGCCTGCGATGCCTCGTCGAGCGCCTCGGGCGCCAGGGGCGGGTGCGCCAGCGCCAGCTCGACCAGGCCTCGCGCGCGCACCTCGTCGTCCAGCACCATGCGCGCCACGTCCAGCGCCTGGTCCGCCATGCCCCCGTCGACCATCGCCAGAGCTACCTGCGTGAGCGCCCGGTCGCGGAGTGAGCGCCCAGGCAGCATCGCCACCCGGTCTACCGCCCGCGGGTTGCTCCGGCGCGCGGCGTCGCAGGCGATCTCGGTGCTCACCCAGGCCACAGCCGTCTCGGTCCGCAGCGTGCTCAGCACCACGCCGGCGCGCTCGTAGTCGCCGGCGCGGGCGTGCCCCACCGCCACCTCGGCCATGGCCCACTCGTGGTTGCCGGCGTGGCCGATCGCGTAGGCCACCTCCTCGGCGCGGGTGCGGTGGTCGCGCGCCAAGAGCCAGCGGACGACCTCGGTCTCGATCATGCCGCGCCGCTCGGGGTGCACGATGCGGGTGGTGATGCCGAGGGCGATGTCGGGCGCTCCGGTCGTGATGGCGGCGCGCGCGAGGGCCACCAGGGCCTCCTCGCGCTCGTCGCGCCAGGCGCGCGGCAGGCCGGGGGTCTCGAGGTCGAGGGCCTCGGAGAGCATGCGCATCGCCGAGGCGCGCATGCGGAGCGCGAAGCAGACCTCGCCGAGCCGTCGCAGGATCTGGGCCTTGTCCCGGCCGTCCGGCAGCTGGTCCACCATCGCCCGCACCCTCCTGAGGGTCGGCTCGCGCGCCTGGTCACGCTTCAGAGCCTCGCCGAGGGCTTCGGCGGGCGCGTCGAGCGGGAGGCTGCGGGAGAGCAGGCTCAGGGTGCCGGCGACGGCAGCGCTTCGCACCAGACGCAGCGGCGACCCGTCGCTTGCCGCGGCGCGCAGCTCCCAGGCCATATCGGCGGCGGCCGTATGGTGGTCTCCGGTCGCACGCTGCTGCGCCAGCACCCAGGGTCGCTGTGCCACTTCAGTGGCCAGATCGCCGCGCGTGGCGCGGCCGCTGAGAGCGATGTGGCGCGCAAGTTGCCGCGAGAAGTAGCCGCGGTGTGCCGGGCCACGCCCACTCTCCTCCGCCCGTCCGGGCACCGCGCCGTAGGCCAGGGCCACCGCGGCGAAGGCCCCGTGGGCGCGCTCCAGCGCGGGTGCGTCCTGGGCGGCGATGAAGCCGGCGGTGGCGGGGTGGTACACCCGGGCGCGCCGGCCGTCCTGCTCCAGCAGCGCGTGCCACCGCGCCGCGCGGGCGCGGGCGTCCTCCGGCGAGAGCCCGGCCACCGTCGCGGCCAGCGCCAGATCCACCGGCTCGGCAGCGGCGACCAGCGCTGTGAGAAGCCGGTGGTCGGCGGGATCGAGCGCATCCCACCACTCCTGGTGGAGGGCCTGGAGCCCTACGGGGAGGGCTCGGCGGCGGAGGACCCCGGCCGCCAGCAGCCCCACCGCCAGCCGGACGTACAAGAACGACCCGCGGGCGCGCGCGGCGAGGGCGGCGGCGAGCTGCGCCGGCGCGCCAAGGGCCGCAGCGTACCCGGCGAGCTGCCCTGCTGAGGCGTGCCCGCTTGAGGGGAGGGTCAAGCGTGCGGTGGGGGTCAGGTCGGCGATCTGGGGGGTGCCGTACTCGTGCGCGAGCACGATCGCGACGCCTGCCGGAACAGCGGTCGGGAAGAGGTCGGGCCGCGCGCGCACGTCGGTGTCTGCGGGACGCCCTACCAGGAGCACGAGTGGGTCGCCTGGCCGGCGCGCGGCGCCTGCCTCGGCGAGCAGGCGCTCGAGCGCCGTGATATCTTGGCCCGCGGCCGGGGGCACGAGCGCGAGCGGGAGTTGCTCGAGGGCGGCCACCTGTGCGCACAGCGCCATCAGCCCGCCGCCCGCGTCCTCCTCGGGGAGCCAGAAGACGTACGGGCGAGCCGCGGCCAGGTGGCACAGCAGGGCTGTCGCGCCGCTGCCGCGCGGCCCCTCGACGGCGATGAGGCCGCCCGCGCCGAGGCACGAGTCCAGCGCGCCCAGCAGCTCCGGGCGCGGGATGAACGATGCGGCGCGCTCGGCAATGCGGCCCGCCTGCAGCGCTAGCGAGCGGCCGGCCTGAGAGCGGAGGTGGGGTGTCTGCGCCAGCGCCTCGACTGCCGGCGGGAGGGGTGTTGATGCCATGGACTGCGGCCTCGGTGAGCCGAGCGGAAGGTGCTCGAATCGGCTCCTGCTTCCTACGGCCTGCACTCAGGTCGCGGTATGAGGACTCTACCGCAGCGTCAGGGCGCGGTCAAGCCGATTCAAGACCGATCAGACATGGCTTCAGAAAGCCAAAAAAACGAGTTGAAAAGGTTCGGAGGGGTTTCTTGGCTTCCTAATCAGCAAAGACCCTTGACAAGTGCGGTATACTGCATCTTGAAGGGAAATTCGAGTACTCGAACTCATGTACTGAGGAGGAATCAGGGCCCATGCAGAAGACCGATTTCATCAAGGCCGTTGCCGAGCAGACCGGCATCTCCCAGAAGGAGACGAAGCAGGTCATCGACGCGGCGTTGAAGGTGATCGAGGACGCGCTGAAGCGCGGCGAGAAGGTCACGCTCACGGGCTTCGGCACCTTCGAGGTGCGGCAGCGGCAGGCGCGCGAGGGTGTGAACCCGCAGACGCGCTCGAAGATCAACATCCCGGCCACCAAGACGCCGGGGTTCAGTGCCAGCAGCACGCTCAAGGACGCAGTCAAAGAGGCGTAGCCCACGCCGAACGGCTACCGGCTATAATAGGGGGCACAGAGACCACGCAGCAGATCTGCGCGAGCTCTGTGCCCCCTGTGATATGAGTGCCCGGGCGTGTCATCCCTCGTCGCCCAGCACGTGCGCCAGAGCGCGCTGTGTCGCCCGGCGATAGACCTCGCGCAGCGCGTCGTCGGCTCCGGCGGGCGCTGGGCCAAGGCGCCGCAGCAGAGGTGTCTCGATCTCGGGCGCCGCGATGCGGACCTCGATCGCGTCCAGGCCCGGCCCGGCCTGGTAGAAGGCCCCCAGCAGTGCGTCGAGCGGCTCCTCCTGTGGCGGTGTGGGGTGCTCCTGCGCGGGGCCGGGGTCGGTGGGGCCGGCGCGGCGGGCGCGCAGCGCCTCGACCACCTGCTCCTGGGTGCGGCCGCGCAGCGCGAAGATCAGGAACGGATCCTCGTCGAAGCGCTCGCCGAGCAGGTAGTGGACGGCGGCGATGTGCTTGCAGGGGTTGGCGGCGTCCGGGCATGAGCAGGAGGCCGTGATGTCGCGCGCGGCCTGCGGGAAGAGCGGCGCCCCGGCGGCGCCGAAGGCCTGCTCGATATCCTGCGGCATCTCGCCCGCCAGCAGCTTGGCGGCGAAGATCGCCTGCTCGGCCAGGGCGTCGGCGACGCGCTCCCACTGCACGTCGTTGAGCGGGCGCAGCGCGATCGTCACGTCGTAGGGGCGCGGGCGCGAGCCCTGCACTTTGGCGCGCACCTGCCCCGGCGCCACCTCGATGCTCAGCACCTGGCCCTGACGCGCGTAGGAGCGGCCGCGGGTGAGACGGCTGCCGTAGCCGAGTCGCTCGAGGGCCCCGATCCAGCGCTTGGCCCACCAGCTTTCGCCGAACGCGCCGCGCTGTGTTTTGGCCTTGATGCCGCGCTCGGTGCGGATCGGGCGGGACGGCGGGTAGCGCCAGGAGTCATACTCCTCGTCGTACTCCTCGATGTCGTCGTCGTCGGACATGGTGTGCTCCTTTGCGCCGGGAGCCGGCTCGCTCCCCCTGCGGCGCTCCCCACGTGCGCGCTAGGGCGCCCGGATCGTGAGGGCCGGGACGGCCGGCGCTCCGGCGACTACGGACAGAGGTTGAGCGGCAAGCGACCGGGGCCGGCACGGCGCGCATTCGCGCCAGCGGAAGGTAGCCCCCGGCGGCGTGCGTGTCACACCTCGACCGCCTCATCGCGGCGCAGGGCCACCAGCTCGCGCAGCTCGGCGGTGTCCAGCTCGGTGAGCCACCCCTCGCCGGTGCCCAGCACGCTCTCGGCCAGCGCGCGCTTGCTCTCGATCAGCGCGTCGATCTTCTCCTCCAGCGTCCCCTGACAGACGAACTTGTGCACCTGCACGTTGCGATTCTGGCCGATGCGGAAGGCGCGGTCGGTGGCCTGGTTCTCCACCGCCGGGTTCCACCAGCGGTCGAAGTGGAAGACGTGGCTGGCCGCGGTAAGGTTCAGGCCCACGCCGCCTGCTTTGAGCGAGAGGATGAACACGCGCGGGCCGCTCGGGGCCTGGAAGCGGCGCACCATGCCGTCGCGGTCTTTGGGCGGGGTACCGCCGTGCAGGAAGAGGGCCTCCTCGTAGAACGTCTCGCGCAGGTGGCGCTGGAGCATGGCGCCCATCTCGGCGAACTGCGTGAAGACCAGCGCCCGGTCGCCGGCGGCGTAGACCTCCTCGAGCATCTCGGTGAGGCGCGCGAGCTTGCCCGAGCGGCCGGGGAGCGCGCTGTTGTCCTTCAGGAACTGCGCCGGGTGGTTGCAGACCTGCTTGAGCTGCATGAGCATCGCCAGCACCTGCCCCCGCCGCGCCATCGGGTCGCCCTCGGCGCTCTCGATCTGCGCCAGCGCGTCGCGCACCGCGGCCTCGTAGAGCGTGGCCTGCTCCGGCGTGAGCGGGCAGAAGACCTTCATCTCCAGCTTGTCCGGCAGGTCGGAGATGATGCTCTTGTCGGTCTTAACGCGCCGCAGCACGAAGGGCGCGGTCAGCCGCCGCAGCCGCTCGGCAGCCTCCTTGTCGGCGGCGCGCTCGATCGGGCGGGCGAACTGGCGGCGGAAAGCCTCCTCGCTGCCGAGGTAGCCGGGGTTGAGGAAGGCCATGATGCTCCACAGCTCGCTCAGGCGGTTCTCCACCGGCGTGCCGGTGAGCGCCACGCGCCCCTCGGACTGGAGCGCTCGCGCGGCCTGGGCCTGGCGGGTGGCGGGGTTCTTGATATTCTGGGCCTCGTCCAGCACCACCGTGCTCCAGCGCAGCCCTGTGACCGTCTCGCGGTCGCGCGCCAGCAGCGGGTAGCTGGTGAGCACTACGTCGTGGCGCTTGGCGGCGCGGATGAAGCCCGGCCCTGAGAGGCGGTCGGCGCCGCGGTGGGCCAGCACGCGCAGCTTCGGGGCGAAGCGCTGCAGCTCGCGCTGCCAGTTGCCGACGACCGATGTGGGGCAGACCACGAGCGCCGGGGCGGTGGCGCCGAGCCGCTCGCGCTCGTGCAGGAGGTACGTGATAGACATAAGCGTTTTGCCGAGGCCCATGTCGTCGGCCAGGCAGGCGCCAAGGCGGAAGCCGCGCAGGAAGGCGAGCCAGGAGTAGCCGCGCTGCTGGTAGGGGCGCAGCTCGGCGTCGAGCCCCTTCGGCGGGCGCAGGATGTCAAGCCGGGCGCCGTCATTCAGGCGGTCGAGCAGGTCGCGCAGCCACCCCTCGGCCTGCACCCCCTCGACCTCGACGCCCGGCAGGGCGGCCGTGCCCTCGCCGCCAACGCCGAGTCGCAACGCGTCGAGCAGAGTCATCTCGGCGGCCGGGCCGCGCTCGAACAGCCGGAGCGCCTGCTGGATCTGCGCGGGGTCGAGCACTACCCACTGGCCGCGCACCTGCACCAGCGGCTGCTTGAGGGCGGCGAGGCGCTCGAACTCTGCGCGGTCGATCGGCTCGCCGGCCAGGGTGAGCTGCCAGTCGAAGCTGACGAGGCTGTCGAAGCTGAGCAGGCTCTTGCCGCTGGAGCCGGGGGACTTGGTGCTGGCCTTCGCGCGGGCGCGGATGCGGGCGCTGCCGCCGCGCCACCAGGCCGGCACCACGATGCCGAAGCCGCTCTGCTCCAGCAGCGGGGCGGCGTCGCTGAGGAAGTCGAAGGCCTGCCGGGCGGTGAGCACGGCGGCGTCGGGGGCCTTGGTGCGGAGCGCGGCCTCGATCGGCGGGAAGATCCGCGCGGCGTACCCCAGGCCGGCGAGCAGGCGCTCCTGCGGGTGCTCGAAGCGCCGGTGGAGGTAGCTCAGGGCGCCGCCGCGCTCGCGCCAGATCCGCTCGGCGGGCACGATCAGGCTGGGGTCGTCGGTGGCGCGCAGCAGGAAGGCCAGGTGCCACGGCCCGTCCTGGCGCAGCGGCGGCTCGAGGCGGAAGGTGATGCGGAAGGCGTCGTCGCCGGCCACCTGCGACTGTCCGGCCCACGCCTGCCAGGCCTTGAAGAGCGCGTCGGCCTCCGGGCCGCCGATCGTGAGCTCGGGGTCCGGCCCGGTGAGCGCGGCCAGCCAGGCGGCGGCGGGGGAGCGCCGTGCGCTGAGTGCCGAGTCGTGAGTCGTGAGTGCCGAGTCTTGAGCGCTGAGTGCTGAGGACTGAGTGCGGCGAGGGCGGCCCCTGGTGATGGTGAGGTCAGTCGTATCAGTGGCATTTGGCCCTTGGTCCTTGGTCTTTGGTCCTTGGCCTTTGGTCTTTGGTCTTTGGTCTCTTTCCTCATCGCCCATCTGGCGAACGGCCGCGTCCACCACGGCGCCGAGGAAGTCGTCGAGCAGGGCGCGCGGCGGCAGGGCGCGGGCGGGGTCTGGGGCGGCGGCGCGGCAGAGCGGCGGCATGGCCTCGGCCAGAGCGGTGAGCCTGGCGCTGAGCTCGGGGGCCGGGCGGGGGAGCCAGGCGGCAAGGAGCCGGAAGCCGTCGCGGCGCAGGCCGGGCATCATCTGCTGGCGGGCGAGCAGCTCCATCGCCAGGAGCGCCGCCACGCGCCAGGCGCGCATATCGGCGCTGGGCGCAGCCGAAAGGCCATCTCCCAGCAGCAGGTCCAACGCGGGGGCGGGCGAGAGCAGGAGCCCGGAGACCTGCCAGGCGGCGAGGCGCTTCGGCTGCGTGGCGGGGGCCTCCACCCCCGCGGCGACGAGCTCGGGCGAGGGGTGCGGCGCGTCGTCCGATGAGGGGAGCCAGAGCGCCACCGCCGTATCCTCGGCCTCGGGCAGGTTGAGCAGCGCCCGCAGGGCGGCGGCGGGCAGGTGGAAAGGGTGGGCGGGGACCTTCGGGCGCCGGCCACGGCGGGGCGGCGGCTCGTCGGTCTCGCCCCACACGAAGAGGCCGCGCTGCGGCAGCCAGGCGCCGTGCAGAATCTCGCTCATCGGTATGCCCTCCGTCGCGAGGGCATTATAGCACTTACCCCAGCCGCATCACCCGCGTGTTGACGAAGTACTCCCAGGCGAAGGCGGTGGTGTCGCCCGCCGCGAGGCCCGGCAGCGGCATGAGCCGCGCGGTGAGCGGCTTGCGCAGCGCCCCGGCCAGGGCGGCCACCTCTGCCAGCACCCCGGACACCTCGGCCGCCATCGTGTCGCCCGGCAGCGGCACGCAGTCCAGCCCCGTGCCGCAGACCGAGCTGAACGCCAGCAGGTCGCGCACAGTGTAGCGCCCCTCAGCGTTGCGCCGCGCCAGCACCGCGTCCTCGAGCACGGGCAACATCACGCCGCTGAAGCCGAGCTGCGTCACCTTCGCCGCCCGCACGGCCCCGGTGAGCGACCGGATCGCTGCGAGCGTACCCCAGGCGCCGAACGGCACCCCGCTGATCGCCTCCGCGGCGGCCCCGATGCTCCGCGCCGGGTCTGGGTGCGGCGTGAGCGACCAGTCGCACCCCGCGAAGCGCACGCCGCCGGACGCGTCGAGCCCGGCGAGGGCCCGCGCGATGCGGGCGTCGTGGTGCTCGATCAGAGCCGTGAGGCGGGCTAACGTTGAAGGCTGAAGGCAGAAGGCTGAAGGATGGTGCTGTTCAGCCTTCAGCGTTGGTTCTTCAGCCTTCGCCTGGGTCGCCTCCACCGCCAGCGTCGCCCCCTCCGGCCCCACCGCCACCCAGGGCGCGCCGCCGTCGTGGTACGCCGCCGGGAGGAACGGCGAGCCGGGGGGGACGCAGGCCAGCGCGGCGAAGCGCAGGTTGCCGAGGCCCAGCTCCGTGCCGGCGCCGAGCGCGACGATCACCTCGGCGGCCAGGCGCAGCGCCTCGAGGTCCGCTGCGCCGTCGGGCCCGGCGATCTGCGCCGAGGCGAACAGCGCCTGGGTGGCTGCCAGGGCCTCGGGCAGGTGTGGCAGGCGGTCGCGGTCCACCCGTCCGATCGAGACGTAGTCGAAGCCGGCCTCGAGCGCCAGATCCTCGGCGCCGCGCGCGATCGTCGGGAAGTCGGCGCAGCGGTTCGAGCCCACGGCCGCGAGGGCCAGGCGCAGCGTCTGGACGGTGTAGCCGGCGTCCTCGAGGCGGCGGCGGGCCTCCTGGGCGGCGCGCGCCACGCGGGGGACATCCTCCTCGCGCGCTCCGGCGGTGATGGTGCGGATCTGCATCGTGAGTCCTGAGTCTTGAGCTGTGAGTCTTGAGCCGGGTGCGGCTTCAGCCGTGCTGCTCCTCAGTGTACTACAGGATCTCGGCCGCGCATCAGAGCTAGCGCCGCCCGCCGACCTCGTGCTCGCGCGGCTGCTCGGCCGGCTGTGTCGCCTGCGGGGGCCGTGCGGCCGGCCGGTCGCGTTGGGCGAACATGCGGCCCACGAGCGCGGCCAGCGCGTAGGAGAGCAGCCCGAGGATGGCGGCGGCCACGCCCGCGAGCGCCGTGTAGAGCGCCATGTCGCGCGCCACGGCGAGGCTGCGCTGCGCGTCGCTCATGGACGCGAACGGTAGCGATGAGGCGGCGACCGTGAGCCCGAGGATGAGCCAGAGCACGAACAGCCCCGCGGCGGCGGCCAGCAGCAGCAGCCCGGGCGAGAGAAAGACCAGCGCCTGCGCGAGCAGCGAGGGGCTGTGCGGCGTGCGGACGATTGTCATAACCTTGTCTCCTCACACAAACAAAGTTGTCCACTACCCGCCGCTATGCAAGTCTCGCACCGCCGTTTGCCGTCGTTGCGCCCGCCCGGGCCCGATGGTACAATCGGGCCCACCGCGCGCGGCGCGCGTCCCACGACTGATCACTGGAGGAGCCCCTATGACCGCTCAGGTCACCCCCACCCTCATTCGCGGCGCCTGCCCGCACGACTGCCCCGACGCCTGCGCCACGCTCACCGAGGTGCGCGACGGCCGCGCCGTGGCGTTCTACGCCAACCGCGAGCACCCCCTCACGCAGGGCTGGCTGTGCGCCAAGGTGCGCCCGTACCTGGAGCGGGTCTATGCGCCCGACCGGCTGACCTACCCGATGCGCCGGGTGGGGGCCAAGGGCGCGGGCGGCTGGGAGCGTATCACGTGGGATGAGGCGGTGGCCGAGATCGCGTCGCGCTGGAAGGCGATCATCGCCGAGCACGGCGCGGCGGCGATCCTGCCGTACTCCTACAGCGGCACCCTCGGCATGCTCCAGATGGGCGTGGCGAGCGCGCGGCTCTGGAACCGCATGGGCGCCAGCGGCCTCGAGCGCTCGATCTGCGGCGCCGCGGCCGAGATGGCGGTCGAGGCCACCCTCGGCGCGCGCTGGGCGCCCGACATGGCCGACGTGCTGCACAGCCGGCTGGTGCTGATCTGGGGCCACAACCCCGCCTCCACCGGGCCGCACTTCATGCCGTTCCTGCGCCAGGCGCAGAAGCAGGGCGCGCACGTGATTGTGATCGACCCGCGCCGCACCCTCACCGCCCGCTCGGCCGATGAGCACATCCGCCCCCGCCCAGCCACCGACGGCGCGCTGGCGCTCGGGCTGATCCACGTGATCTTCGCCGAGGGCCTGCACGATGAGCCCTGGCTCGAGGCGCACAGCCTCGGGTGGCGCGAGCTGCGGCAGCGCGCCTCGGAGTACCCGCCCGAGCGCGTGGCTGAGATCACCGGCGTCACGGCCGAGACGATCGTCTCCCTGGCGCGGCGCTATGCCACTACCAAGCCTGCCCTGCTCAAGACCGCCGACGGCGTGCAGCGCCACGGCAACGGCGGCCAGACGATGCGCGCGCTCTGCTGCCTGCCGGCGGTGACGGGACAGTACGGGGTGCGCGGCGGCGGCTTCTTCTACAGCACGAGCGGCTACACGCGCTGGAACGGCGCGGCGCTCGGCCACGCAGCGGAGTGCCCGCCCACCCCGCGCGTGATCAACATGAACCGGCTCGGGGCGGCGCTGACGGGCGAGGCGCAGGACCCGCCGGTGAAGTCGCTGTTCGTCTTCGGCGCGAACCCGGCCACCTCCTCGCCCAACGCCGGCCTGATCGTCCAGGGGCTGCTGCGTGAGGATCTCTTCACGGTCGTCCACGAGCAGTTCATGACCGACACCGCGCAGTACGCCGATATCGTGCTGCCGGCCACGACACAGCTCGAGCAGGTGGACCTGCACAAGGGGTACGGCCACCGCTACCTGCAGTACAACGCCCCGGCCATCCCGCCGCTCGGCGAGAGCAAGAGCAACTGGGATATGATGCGGCTGCTGGCGGCGGCGATGGGCTACGAGGAGCAGTGGCTGCGCGAGAGCGCCGAGGAGGCTATCCGCGGCGTGGTCGACGCCACCCGGGCGACAAACCCGTTCTTCGAGGGGGTCACGCTGGAGCGGCTCCAGGCCGAGGGGACGGTGCCGCTGCACTTCACCGAGGAGACGCGCGTGCCGTTCGCGGACGGCCACTTCCCCACGCCCTCGGGTAAGGCGGAGCTGCGCTGCGAGGCGATGGCGGCGCGCGGCGTGGACCCGCTGCCGGACTTCGTGCCGCCGGCGGAGTTTGAGGGCCGCGGCGGTGAGCCAGCCGCGCGGCGCACAGCCCACGACTCGCGGCTCGTCCTGATCTCCGGCGCCTCGCACCACTTCGTCTCGAGCAGCATGGCGAACCAGCCGAGCCTGCTGGCGAAGGAGGGTACGCCGTTCGTGGAGATCAACCCGGCCGATGCGGCCGAGCGCGGCATCATCGACGGCGACGATGTCGTGGTGGAGAACGCGCGGGGGTGGTGCCGGCTGCGCGCGGTGGTCACGGACGACGTGCCGCCGGGGGTAGCGGTGGCGCCCAAGGGCCAGTGGTCGCGCATCTCGCCCGGCGGCCGCAACATCAACTGGGTCACACCTGACGCGGTGGGCGACCTCGCCGGCCAGAGCACATTCCACAGCAATCTGGTTGAGGTGCGGCGGAGCGAGGCCTGAGCCGTGACCTACCTATAGCGACGATATCAGTTGCGCCACAGAGGCCACCGAGCGTACTGAGACCGAAGGTCACGCTCCGTGACCTCTGTGTGCTCAGTGGCGCAGACTGACTGCTCGCTGTGGTAACCGGCAAGGACTGTGCCCCAGCCTCGTCTCGTCAGCACGCGAGCGTCCCCTTGGTGGCCAGGCCGTAAGCGATGCAGAGCGGCACGCCGCTCGGCGGGTCGGGTACCACCTCGCCTAGCGCCAGGGCGTTGAGGTCGCGCGCCAGCAGCAGCGCCAGCGGCACGAAGACGGCGACCCAGGGCATCTGCTGGTGGAGCGCGGCCTCGCCCCCGCGGCGATCGTCACGCGGGGCTACTGGAAGCTCGGCGCTGTTGCCTCTACCGACCACGACTACGGCACCGAGGATGAGTGCCGCCACTCGGCCGGGGTCTTTTTGGATGGAGCAGAGCGGCCGTCGCGCCCTGGCCCTCACGGTCTACGCCTCTACTGCCCAGGCCGCCACCAGGGGCACTCGTTTTTCGCCGCCTGGAGCACGGCGTTTGCCAGCCCTTGGAGCGGCTTGCAGCGCTGGTCCAGCCGGAAGGCGCAGTTGTTGCAGGCGCGCACCGGCGCGTTGCACTGCCAGCAGAACGGCGCCACACTGTAGATCGCGGCCCCGCACTGCCAGCAGCTCAGGTCCATCACCTCGTTGTCGTCCCAGGGCGGCGGCTCCACCCACGGCCCGCCTGGCACTGTGGTGACCGCCGGGGGCACCTGGGCGGCCCGGCGCAGGTACTCCAGCCCCTCCTGGGCCGCGCGGTTCGCCGGGTTGAGCGCCAGCACGTTCTCCAGCGCCACCGTCTGGTCCTCGGGGTCATCCACCGCGCCGCTCAGCCACAGCCAGGCCTGCTCGTTCTGCTCGTCCTGCTCGATCACCCGCAGCAGCAGCTCGCGGCCCTCGGCCCGCCGCCCTTCCACCACCGCCAGCGCGCCCTCGTACAGCCAGCGCGGTATGTCATTGCTCATTGCGTCTCTCCTGACCGAAGACAGGGGGAAAAGGCCGCGTCGTGCCCCGCCCGCCCGTTGTCATGCCCACTGCGCGGGCTGCCGCCACGCGGTGTGCCTCGCGGACCAGACCCGCCCGCCCCGGCGAACCCCGGCTCTGCGCACGCGGCAGGGCTGCGTCCGCATCACGGCCGCCCCGATGCGGCCCGCCGTATGGCCCCCACCAGCTCCTCATCCTGCTCCTCGAGCACGGTCCGCACGTCCAGCAGCAGCCGCCCCTCTGCGACCCGCGCCACCACTGGCGGCTCGCCCAGCCGCAGGGCGCGTGCCAGCTCGTCCGGCCGCACCGTGTCCAAGGCCACCGCGAAGCTTGGCAGCGTCTGGCCCGGCAGCGACCCGCCACCCACCGCGCTCTCGCACGGCGCCACGCTGCCCCCCGCCGCTGCCGCGATCTGCTCGGCGCGCGCCCGGAGCGCCTCCAGCGGCGCGGTGATCATGCGCCACACCGGCACCTCGGCCGTGGCCGTCCCACGCAGGTAGGCCAGCAGCGTCGCCTCCAGCCCCGCGATCGTCGTCTTGTCCAGTCGCAGGGCGCGCGCCAGCGGGTGGCGCCGCAGCCGCTCCACCAGGTCTCCCCGCCCCACGATCAGCCCGGCCTGCGGCCCGCCCAGCAGCTTGTCCCCGCTGAACGTCACCAGGTCGGCGCCGGCCGCCACGCTCTCCTGCACCGTCGGCTCGGGCGCCAGGCCGTAGGGCGCCGTGGGCAGGAGCGTGCCGCTCCCCAGGTCGTCGAGCACCGGCACGCCGCGCTCGCGGCCCACCGTCGCCAGATCGTGCAGCGGCGTCTCGTGCACGAACCCCTCGAGGCGGAAGTTGCTGGTGTGGACGCGCAGCAGCAGGGCGGTGCGCTCCGAGATCGCCTCCGCGTAGTCGCGGGCGTAGGTGCGGTTGGTGGTGCCCACCTCCACCAGCGCCGCGCCGCTCTGCCGCAGCACGTCTGGGATGCGGAAGCCGCCGCCGATCTCCACCGCCTGCCCGCGCGAGACCACCACCTCGCGGCCTGCCGCGAGCGCGATCAGCGCCAGGTAGATCGCGGCGGCATTGTTGTTCACCGCCAGCGCGTCCTCGGCGCCCGTGAGCCGCCGTAACAGCGCGGCCAGGTGCGTCGAGCGTGAGCCGCGCGCGCCGGCCGTGAGGTCGTACTCGAGGTTGCTGTACCCCTCGCCCACCGCGCGCATAGCCCGCAGCGCGGCGTCGGAGAGCGGCGCGCGCCCGAGGTTGGTCTGCAGGATCACGCCCGAGGCGTTGATCACCGGGCGCAGCGAGGGGCGCGCGGCGGCTCGGGCCTGCGCGGCGACCTCCTTGGCCAGCGCGTCGGCTGTGGGGGCGGCGTCTCCTGCGGTGATCTGTCGCCGGGCCTGCTCTAGTGCGGCGCGGGCGGCCCCCACCAGCAGATCGCGCGGCAGGGCGTCGCCGTTCAGGCGGCGCTCCACCTCGCGCACCAGCGTGTCTACAGCGGGCAGGCTGCGGAAGGGCGAGCTCACGCATCGGCTCCGTGATCGTTATGTTCCATAGCGCATTGTAGCACAGCAGTTTGCGGCCCGCCTACCGCCGCAGCAGCCCGCGCCGCTTGTAGACGTCGGCAGCCTCGCGCACCAGCGCGGCGCAGGTCGGCGCCCGATACTCGCGCTCGAGCTTCGCCGCCAGCGCCGCGAGCTCGTCGAAGGACGCTCGGCCGGGGCGCAGCGCGTCGTACATCCCCAGCACCTCGGCGTTCGGCACGGCAGTCAGCTCGGCGGCGCGCGCCAGGTTCTCGGCTAGCTGCGGGTATCCCGCGCGCCGCGCCACCTCGGCCTGCGCCCGCAGCGTCTCGGCGCTCACCTGCACATCGGTGATCGCCAGGTCCCCGCCCGCCGCCGCGTCCAGCGTGACCTCGCCCAGCGGCCGCCCACTCGCCGCCCGCAGCGTGTCGGCGGCGTGGTCCATCAGGGGGTAGTGTGCCTCCGGCTGGTTCATATGTGCTCCTGTTGTTGCTCTGCCGGGCAAGAATGGTGTGGAACGTTTTCTTTCGGGGGCTGCGCCCCCACCCCCCCCGCTTTGCACTCAGCACTCAGCACTCAGCACTCAGCACTCAGCACTCACACATCCGGCTCCCAGTCGAACGCCAGGTCGGCGGGCGGCTCGTCGCGGATCTCCTCGGTCTCACGGCGGTGGAGCAGCGCGGTCTTGACGATCAGCCGCAGCCGCGCCCAGTTATCCACCTGCACCGGCGCGGGCACCGGCGCCAGGCCCTTCGCGTAGCGCGCGGCGTTCCGCCCGATTGCCCGGTAGGTCTCCAGCGTCAGGCTAGGCGACTGCGGGAACAGCTCCAGGTTGCTCAGGCGCGCCAGCCCACGCTTATGGATGATGGTGGTGCCGCGCGACTGGATGCCCACGGCGATGCCCGAGCCGCTCAGCTGCGCCCCGGCCAGGCCGATCTCGGCGCAGTCCGAGCTGTGCTTGACCCGCACGATGCGCCCCGTCAGCCCCTCCTCGGCCACGCCGGTCAGGATCGCCGCCAGCACGTCGTCGTGCTCCAGCCCGCCGATCGTCCTGGTGAGCGCGCGCCCGAACGCCGGCCCCACCGCCACCACCACCTCGGTGCGCGTGCCCTGACGCGCCGGCCCCAGCTCGGCCAGCAGTGTGGAGGGCGTGCCGATCCGGTCGGCGATGAAGTCGTGCGGCGCGCGCGACTGGCGCAGTTGCTGCACCTCGTGCCAGCGTTCGCCCTCCAGCCGGTGCCCAGTGCCGGGCCCGCGGTAGTCGTTCGGGTCGTTGATCCCGCTCTGCACGCGGAACGCGCGGTCGAAGATCGCCGATGGCTGCAGGTAGTCGCCCGCCACGCGCTGCCGCCCCATCTCCAGGATGTTGGCCGCCGCCCGCTCGAAGCCGCGCCGCCGCAGGGCCGCCACCACCGCCAGCACCGTCTGGTCGCTCTCCAGGAAGCGGTCGGCCGCGGCAAGGTCGGCCACCACATCGCGCGCCGGCATGTCCTCGCTGGCGTGGGCCACTACCGCCGCCTCGATCTCCTCGTCGCTGATCGGCGGGAAGCCGAGCTCGTCGTACACCGCCTGGATGGCGCGGGCGGCCTCGCGGCGCGCGGCCAGCGCCTGCTCCTCGCGCACCGGGCGCGTGCCGCCGTCCACCTGCATGTCGCGCTGCAGCACGCTGTAGTCGTCGAAGTCCTCGGCGTCGAAGTTCCCCCCGCCGAACAGGTTGTCGCGCCTGGGCACTGCGCTGTAGCCGGAGAAGATCAGGTCCGTGCCGGGGATAAACTGCAGCATCAGCTTGGCCGCCTTGCGGATAGCCGAGTGCGAGGCGAGCGCGTCGTTGCCCGAGGCCACCTCCAGCCCGAGCATCGAGGCCATCAGGTTCTCGGCCAGCACCGCGCGCACGCCGCCGGGGAGCGACTCGGGCAGCGCGATGCAGGAGATCGAGCCGTTCTGTACCCCCTGGCTCCCGCCGCCGCGCGTCACGAGCAGGCAGCGCGCCTCCAGGTACAGCATCGAGCACCCCTCGGCGTGCCCCATCAGCGCCTCGGAGCCGGTGCCCGAGGTGAAGCGCACCTTGACGCCGCGCGAGGCGTAGGCCGAGGCCAGGAACGCCTTGGACCACGGCGTGTCGTCGCCGTCGGTGAAGGCGCGCTCGGTGCCGTAGACCGAGAGGGTCTCGGCGTAGGTGGTGAGCCCCTTCATCGCCAGGCGCAGCCCGAGCGACTCCTCCACCGAGCACTGGGTCAGCACGCCGCCGCGCCCGCTCTGGGTGCCGATCAGGATCGCCAGGGCGTTGAGCGGGGCGAAGCGCGCCACGCCCACCGTCGTCTCCACCTCGGCGAAGCCGCGCAGGGCGGCCTCGGCCGCGTCGGCCGCCAGCAGCGCCGGGTGCTCGCGCCGGTTGGTGACGTGGGCCTGGTTGGCGGGGGTGCGCCGCACGCGCATCTTCGCCAGCCCCATCATCATCTCCAGCACGCTCATGTGGCGCACGACCTCGCACAGCTTGGCGGGCGTACAGCCGGCCGCCAGGCGCAGCACTCGCTCGCGCGGCACGTTGATGTCGGCCAGCATGCGCGCGATCTCGAGCGCCGGCGTCGCCATCGCCTCCGGCGCGGCGGCCAGGTCCAGCGCGTGGTCGGCGATGAAGGTGTCGAGCGCGTCGAAGTCAGCGCGCCGCCTGCCGTCGAGCTCGACAACACGCCCGTCGGCGATCTCCAGGCTTGGCTGCGGGTCGAACGGGCTGTCGGTCACCGTCAGCCCGGCCTCGGGCCACGGGTCGACGAACGTCTCGCGGTTGATGTCGCGCTGGTCAAGGATCTCGAAGCGGCGGGATCGCATCGCTCCTCCTCGTCTTGCGTAGCTCAGGGCTGGGCGGCTATTGTACTATAGGTGCCGGCCGAGCGCGTCCCGAACATCTTTACAAACGCTCACCGCTACGATATAATGATACATGCCAGCGGCAGGTATACCGCTGGCGCTCAGGTTTTACCGGGCTGGGACTGAGAGATGGCCTCTCAGTTCTTTCATTTCCGCCGAGCCGCGGGTATCAGCCATATGCCGCGCCGCGCTGTTTATTTGCGGCATCCTGCGGCCACGCAGTTGGAAAAGGCGAAGGACGATGAGCGACAAACCAGCATACCTCACTCGCGACGGTCGTGCACGGCTCGAAGCTGAGCTCGAAGATCTGACCACCAGAGGCCGCAAGGACATCGCCGAGCGTATCAACGCAGCCAAGGAGCTGGGCGATATCTCCGAGAGCGGCGAGTATGAGGATGCGAAGAACCAGCAAGCTCATCTCGAAGGCCGTATCCGCGAGATCAAGAGCATTCTCTCACGCGCCCAGATCATTGACGAGGAGAACGGCCAGGGCCACGAGGTGCGGGTCGGGTCCAAGGTGACCGTACGCATCGAGGGCGAGGATGAGGACGAGACCTGGACGATCGTCGGCAGCACCGAGGCCAAGCCCCGCGAGGGCAAGATCTCGAACGAGTCGCCGATCGGCTCGGCGCTCCTCGGCAAGCGCCCCCGCCAGAAGGTCACCGTTCAGACCCCCGACGGCATGATGAAGATGACCGTCGTCAAGATCCAGTAGGCAGGCGCAGCCGGTCGTGAGGTGTCGGGGGCCGCGCGGCCCCCGATTGTTATTTTTAGCGCGAGCGCCGCTCGCAGTGTGGTATTATTAGCGCCATGGAACTCAACGATCTCCAGCAGCAGCGCGCCGCAAAGCTCGATCGGCTCCGCGCGGCCGGCATCGACCCGTACCCGCCCCGGTCCGAGCGCACCCACACGATCTCCGCCCTCCTCCAAGGCTTCGATGCGCTCGCCGAGCGGGGTGACACCGTCACCGCCGTAGGTCGGATCGTCGGGGCGCGGCGCATCATGGGCAAGCTCGCCTTCGCCCACATCGCCGACGAGAGCGGCCACCTCCAGCTCTGGCTCAGCAAGGCCGACCTGGGTGATGAGTGGTTCGCGCGCTTCCGCGACGACCTCGACACCTTCGATGTCATCCAGGCCACCGGCACCCTGCGCCGCACGAAGACCGGCGAGCCCTCGCTGTTCGTCACCGGCCTCACGCTGCTGTCCAAGTCGATCAACCCGCCCCCCGAGAAGTGGGAGGGCCTGCAGGACGTCGAGCAGCGCCACCGCATGCGCTACCTCGACCTGATCGTCAACCAGGAGGTGCGCGAGGTCTTCCGCACCCGCGCCAAGATCATCAGCACTATGCGCCGCTTCCTGGACGAGCGCGCGTACGTGGAGGTGGAGACCCCGACGCTCCAGCCGATCTACGGCGGCGCCTCGGCTCGGCCGTTCATCACGCACCACAACCAGCTCAAGCAGGACCTCTATCTGCGGATCGCGGTGGAGCTGTACCTCAAGCGCCTGATCGTCGGCGGGTTCGAGCGCGTCTACGAGATCAGCAAGGTGTTCCGCAACGAGGGCGTGGACCGCACCCACAACCCTGAGTTCACGATGCTGGAGTGCTACCAGGCCTACGCGGACTACAACGATATCATGGCGCTGGTGGAGGATATGTTCCGCACTCTCGCACGCGAGCTGACCGGCGGCACGCAGATTGAGTTCCAGGGCCAGACGATCGACTTCGGGCCGACCTGGCAGCGCGTCTCCATCCCCGAGGCGATCGTCGAGAAGACTGGCATCGACATCCTGCAGATCACCGAGCTTCGCCCGCTCCAGGAGGCGATCCGCGCCGCGGGCCTCAGGGTGGACGCGAAGCCGAGCTGGGGCAAGCAGGTGGACGAGCTGTTCAGCGAGTACGTCCAGCCGCAGCTCATCCAGCCCACCTTTATCATGGACCACCCGGTGGCGCTGTCCCCCCTGGCGAAGAAGCGGCCCGACCAGCAGCTCCTCACCGAGCGCTTCGAGCCGATCATCGCCGGGATGGAGATGGGCAACGCCTTTACCGAGCTGAACGACCCGTTTGACCAGGAGCAGCGCTTCCTGGAGCAGGGCCGCGCCTACGACGCCGGCGACGACGAGGCGCAGCAGATGGATACGGACTACCTCAACGCGCTGATGTATGGCATGCCGCCCACCGGCGGCCTCGGCATCGGCGTGGACCGCGTGGCCATGCTCTTCTCCAACCAGCCTACCATCCGCGAGGTGATCCTGTTCCCACACCTGCGCCAGAGGGAGTGAGTACTGAGCACTGAGTGCTGAGTGCTGAGGATGCAATGATAGCTCAGCACTCAGCACTCAGCACTCAGCACTCAGCACTCAGCACTGGAGGAACCATGCCACGATCATTCACCGTCGAGCGCGAGAATCTGCCCGAGGTCGTCCAGGGGTGGCTGAAGGCCGTGAACCTCGCTGACGCGGAGGTGGTGGAGCTGATCTTCACTGAGGGCGAGGTGCTCCTGCGCCGCCCGGTGAGCCCGCAGCTGCGGGAGTGGGCTAGGGGGGTAGGCGACCGCTACGATAAGGTTTTTCGCGAGCTCGCCGGGCTGTGAACTACCTGACGAAGCAGGATCTGCTCGACCTGCACGCCTACGCTGTCGAGCGCTACGGTGGCCGGCTCGGCATCGCCAGCCAGGACGGGGTCGCGCGCGTGGCGGACGCGCCGCTGCAGGTGATGTTCGGCTCCGAGCTCTACCCCGACCTGCCCGGCAAAGCCGCGGCGATGGTCTTCCTGCTGATCAAGAGCCGCCCGTTCCTGGCCGCCAACGAGACCACCGCGCTGCTGGCGCTTCTGCGCCTCCTGGCGATCAACGGCGCCGCGCTGGACCCCAACGTGAGCGACGCCGAGCTGCTCTGGCTTGTTCGATCGGTCAACCAGGCCGACTTAGACCGCGAGGGGCTCGAGGCCTGGCTGCGGCAGAATCTGGCGGGCCCCACTAGCTAGCGGCACGCCCATGCGTACAGTAATCATCACAGGGATGAGCGGCCGACTCGCGTCGCTCGTCGCAGGCGCCCTGGCCACCCAGCCGCGCACCCGCGTGATCGGCGTCGGTCAGGAGCTCCCCCAAGACCCGCCCGACGGCGTCCGCGCCCAGCTCTGCGATATGCGCGGCGATACGCTCCTCGACCTGCTGCGCGCCACTGGCGCCGATACGGTCATCCACCTGGACTTCCCCGACGAGGAGCAGCCCGCCGCCTCCCGCGACGGTGGCGGGCGCGGCAATGTCTTCCGCACGATCGAGCTCCTGGGCGCCTGCGCCGCCGCCCAGGTCTCGCGCGTTGTGCTCCGTAGCAGTACGCTCGTGTACGGCGCGCGGCCGGACGCGCCGGCGTTCATCCCCGAGTCCGCGCCTGTCTTCCAGAGCGCCCACACCGGCCTGGTGCAGGGCTACGCCGAGGCCGAGCGGGTGGCGGCCGAGTTCGCCGCGCGGCACCCCTCCCTCCAGGTGTGCCCACTGCGCCTCGCCGGGATCGTCGGCGGGGGGGTCTCCTCGCCGCTGAGCCGCTACCTTGCCCGCCGCCAGCCGCCCACGATGCTCGGGTACGACCCGCGGGTACAGGTGCTGCACGCCCACGACGCGGCTGTGGCCCTGGCGCTGGCCGCGCTGGCGGACGGCCTCACCGGCCCGGTCAATATCGCCGCGGCGCCGCCGCTCCCGCTCGGCCACATGGTGGTGCTCGCCGGCGGGCGCCCGGTGCCGCTCCCCGGCGCAGCGTTCGCCGCGTTCGAGTTCTCCCGCGAGGCGCCGCCGGGCGTCGGCGCGCTCCTCGCCGCGGCGGTGGCGCCCGCAGTGCGTACGCTGGGTGATCTGCCCTTCGACACCGCGTATCTGCGCTATGGATGCGTGGTAGATACGTGCCGCGCGCGCGACCTGCTCGGGTGGGAGCCGCAGTACACGGCCGAGCAGGCGCTACGTGAGATCGCGCCGACGCTGAAGGCCGAAGGCTGAAGGCGCTGGTGGGAGTCCCCGCCTTGGGGCGGCTCACGGGCCGCCCTGCAACCCGGAGAAGAACCAATGACGAACGATCATACACGGTGGTCGCGGAAGGGGTCCGGCGAGGGCCAGCCCGCAACGTCACCCTCGGACGCCGCGCCGGAGGAGATGCCCAAGGCCCAGGGGACGCAGCCGGAGGCCGCTCAGCCAGACCTTGATGAGATCGTCGAGGCCGCGGCGGGTGTGATCGAGGCGGCCCAGGCGGCTGTGGAGGGCGTGACGCAGGCCGCGGGGAAGGCCGCCGCGGATGTGGTGGAGACGGCGACCCAGGCGTCGGCGGACGTCGGGGTGACAGCGCAGGAGGCCGCCGCCGGGGTGGCCGGCGTGACTCGCGCGGCCACAGAGAAGGCGTCCGAGGAGCTCGAGGTGGCGATCGGCGGTGCTTCGGCCAATGGCGCGGTGCCCGTGGAGGCGCTGCGGGCGGAGACGGTGGCTGCGGTGGAGGAGCTCGAGGTCGAGATCCGCAACCACGGCGAGGACCAGGCCGAGGCGCGCACCGTGGCTGCGGACGCGCTGCGGCTGGTGCGCGAGAACCTCGAGCGGCTCAGCCCGCAGGCCGTGCAGCAGGTCTCGCGGATGGTGCGCGAGAACCTGCTCAACAGCGACTACCTCGACCCGGACTTCTGGCGTGGGATCGGCATGGTGCTCCAGTACCAGGCCGAGGAGACGTCGGCCCTTGTGCAGCGGCGGCTCAAGGGGGAGTACGCGCTCGATGCCTACGGCATGGACCAGGAGCTGGTCGAGATCGTGCGGCCGTTCGCCGGGTTCCTGTACCGCACCTACTGGCGCGTGAGCGTCGAGGGGCTGGAGCACGTCCCCGACGACGGCGCGGCGCTGCTGGTGTCCAACCGCTCGGGCATCCTGCCCTGGGACAGCGCCATGATCGCCACGGCGGTGCTCGAGGACCACCCGCAGCCGCGCCTGGTGCGGAGCCTGCACGCGAGCTGGCTCTCGAGCGTGCCGGTGATGGCCCCCGCGCTCGCTGCCTTCGGGCAGGTTCCGGCGCTACCGGAGAACGCGGCGCGGCTGCTGGACGAGGGTCAGCTGGTGTGTGTCTACCCGGAGGGTGCGCAGGGTGCGGCGAAGCTGTTCTGGAACCGCCACAAGCTTGCGCCGTTCACGGCTGAGAGGTACGTGCAGGCGGCGCTGCGGACAGGGGCGCCGATCGTGCCGGTGGCGGTGATCGGCGGCGAGGAGTCCTACCCGGTGCTGGCCGACGCGCGCCCGGTGGCCAAGCTGCTCGGCTTCCCGTTCTTCCCGCTGACGCCGCTCTTCCCGTGGCTCGGCCCGCTCGGGCTGGTCCCACTGCCCACCCAGTGGACGATCGCCTTCGACGCGCCGATCGCCACCGTCGGGTTTGGTGCGTCGGCCGCCGACCACCCGGCCACGGTGCAGCGGCTGTGCGAGCTCGTTCGCGCGCGGGTGCAGGCGCTGCTGGAGCAAAAACGCTGAAGGCTGAGAGAATCGAGAGCCCCCGTGCCGGCATTTGCCGACCGGGGGCTTCGTTCAGCGTTTATCGTTCATCGTTCATCGTTCATCGTTTGCAGTGCGTCCTGTCCGAGCGCCTGCTCGATGCGCTGCAGCCGCGCGCCCTGCTCGCGCCGCCACAGCTCGTCGGCCACCTCGCGCGAGCGAACGCGGTACAGGATCTCCTCCTGCAGACGCCGCACCCCCCCGATGCGGTCTGCCACCAGCCCGATCAGGAAGGTGATGAAGCCGAGCGTCAGCGCGCCCACGCCGCCCACCAGCGACTGGAAGTTATCCTGGGGGTAGTTGTCTACCAGCTGGCGCATGGTGTAGACGTACATCGCGCGGGCCAGGAGCAGCAGGCCCATCACGATGAACGGCGCCGCGATGTAGGAGAAGGTCTTGAGCGGCTCGTAGGTTGCGTAGGTGCGGACGATCGTGGCCGACTGGCGCTTGATGAAGTTCCAGTTGCCCTGGTGCAGGCGCGAGGCGCGGTGCACGTGGTTGGTTTCGATCGGCACCGTGGCGATCGTCAGGCGGCGCTTGCCGGCCTGGATCAGGCTCTCCACGGTGTACGAGAAGTCCGTGGTGACGAAGGTGCGCAGCGCGTACTCGCGCGAGAGGGCGCGGAAGCCGCTCACTGTGTCAGGCACATCGGTGTCGGAGGCCCAGCGCACGACCCCGCTGCCCACGGCCTGGAGCGTCTTCTTAAAGGCGGAGAAGTGCGGGCTATCGGCCACCTGGCGGTCGCCGATCACCATATCGGCGTGCCCCATGACGATCGGCTCCACCAGGCGCGTGATCTGCGAGCCCGGGTACTGGTTGTCCCCGTCGGTGTTGACGATGATGTCTGCGCCGAGGCGTAGTGCCGTGTCAATGCCGGTCTGGTATGCCGCCGCGAGCCCCTTGCGGCTCTTGTGACGCACCACGTGGTCCGCGCCGTGTGCGAGCGCCACTGCCACCGTGTCGTCGGTGCAGCCGTCGTCGACGATCAGCACCTCGACGCTGTTCACGCCCGGGATCTGGCGCGGGATATCGGTGACCACCTGGGCGATCGAGTCGGCCTCGTTCAGGGCCGGTATCTGGACAATCAGCTTCATACGCCTTCTCGGGGGGCCTCGCCTCCCCAAACCTCCGTGTGCCCGCGATTGTACATGAGCCCCCCACCTTTGTAAAGAACAGGCGACCCACACCGACCTCAGGCCGACCTTAGATGAGCCGCTACCTGGCGCGGGCGAGCTGCATCGGCTGTCACGGCGAGAACCTCTCCGACGGGCCGATCCCCGGCGCGCCGGCGGACTTCCCCGTTTCATCCAACATCAGCCCCGTCGGGCAGACGAAGGCCTGGAGCGACGGGACTGGTTCTGCCTGATCCGCGAGGGGCGCGACCCGGGCAGGCGGCAGATCACCCCCTATATGCCGTGTGAGTCCTTCGCCGGCATGACCGACGACGAGATCCGGGCGCTGATCAGCTACCTGCGGACCGTGCTGGCCAGAGAGTTCGGCGGCCGGTAGCACGCATGCACCTGGACACGGCGCGCGGGGCGAAACCCGCGCGCCGCTCTGTTGGTAGGCGGCATCCCTGCGACCACCGGCGATTTCATTGACCTGTAAGGTTGGCGTGCTAAGATGTTCCCATGCAGCTTGACACCGACACCCTGCCAACATACCGGCCGGCGCCCCGCAGCCTGCGCGACCTGCTGCTGCGCGAGTGCACGATCGCCGAGGGCTCGCTGATCTTCACCACCGCCTTCCTGCTCTCCGCGATGCTCGGCGTGGTGCGCCAGGTGCTCTTCAACGCCGAGTTCGGCGCCGGGATGGAGGCAAGCGCCTACTACGCCGCCGTGCGCCTGCCTGAGACGCTGGCGACGCTGATCGCCGGCGGCACGCTCTCGAACGCGCTCATCCCGGTGCTGCTCGGTGCGACGCGGGCCGGCGGCAGGCCCGCCGAGGAGCGCCTGGCCAGCCTGACCCTCACCGCGCTCAGCGCTGTGGTCTCGGCCGCCGTCGTTCTCGGGATCATCTTCGCACCGGCCTTCGTGGGGGGCGTGCTCGCGCCGGGGTTCGACGCGGAGACGGCCGCGCTCACGGTGGGGCTGACGCGCGTGATGCTGCTCCAGACTCTGCTGGTGGTGGCGAGCAGCGTAGCGCTGGCGGTGCTCAACAGCCGTAACCTGTTTGTCCTCAGCGGCCTCTCGATCGTGGCCCACAACCTGACCCTGATCCTCGGCGTGCTGGCGGCGCGGGCCTACCCGCCGCTCGGGGTGTACGGGCCGGCACTCGGCGCGGTGAGCGACGCCCTATTGCAGCTCTTCATCCTCTGGCCGGGGCTGAAGGCGATCGGCGTGCGGCTGCGTCCGGCGTGGGACCTTGCCGACCGGCGGCTGCGCGAGGTGGTGCGTCTGCTGGTGCCGAACGGCCTCTCTGCGGGCGTGAACTACGGCGGGCTGATCGTGGACACGGCCTTCGCCTCGACGGTGGCGAACCCGGCTGGCCTGCCGGCGCTCTACAATGCCTCGGTGCTGGCCGGGCTGCCGGTGCGCCTGATCGGGGTGGCGCTGGCCCAGGCGGCCTTCCCACGGCTGGCGGCCGATGTGGCGGGCGGGGACTGGCCGCGTATGCGGCGCACCCTGCTTGGGTCGCTGCTGACGGTGGCCGGTCTGTCGGCCGGAGCGTTCGTGGGGCTGTGGCTGCTGGGGCGCGAGGTGATCCGGGTGCTGTTCGAGCGTGGGCGGTTCGACGCTGCGGCGGGGTCGCTTACCTACACGCTGCTGCTGATCATCGCTGCCGGACTGCCGGCCTACGCCATGACCGAGGTGCTGAGCCGTGGGCTGATCGCTATGCGCGACACGCGGACGCCGCTTGTCACGAACTGCGGCCAGCTTGCGCTGCGGGTGTTGATCATCTGGGCGCTGATCGGGCCGCTGGGGATCATCGCCATCCCGCTCGGCTTCGCGGTCTCATCGGCCGTGGAGACGCTGGCGCTCGGAGCGGTGCTCTGGTGGCGCCTGAGGCGGGCGTGT
>JBDLTZ010000311.1:0-19439 GCA_039805565.1 Chloroflexota bacterium
CCCGCGGCGCCACCCGCGGCGCCACCCGCGGCACCACCCGCGGCACCACCCGCGGCACCACCCGCGGCGCCACCCGCGGCGCCACCCGCGGCGCCACCCGCCACACCGTCAGCGCCCTCTACACCCGCAGCCTGTGCCGTCGCCGCTGCGGCGGCGGCCGCAGCCTCGGCCGATACGCTGAAGGGCTCCGACATCAGCTTCAGCGCGCCGCTCGAGACGACCAGCTGGTAGTTGTCGCCCTGCTGCGGCAGGATCAGCTCGGTGAAGCGCGCCACGCCCTCGGTGAACGCCTCAGTCTCCTCGGTGCCGCGGAGCACCGCGCCTGAAGGGCCGATCACCTCCACCAGCAGCGGCTCGCCATAGTTCGTGTCTACGTTGCCGTACTGGTCACGTGCCAGCACTTCCAACAAGAACGGCGTGCCCGGCGCCACCGGTCCAACCGGCCTGGCGAGCGCCAAGCTCACCGCCGGACCAGCAGCCACGTCGAACGGATCGCTCTGGGCCGTCGCCAGGCCGCGCGCGTTGGCCACCAGCACGTAGCCGGTCCCCGCCCGCGTGAAGATCAGCCCGCCGTACGATGCCGCCCCGTCCGTCGCCTTCAGCGTCGTCGTCCCCGTCAGGATGAGCGTGTTGGAGAGGAGCGCCGTCTCCGTCACGCTCTGGGTCTGGATCGTGAGGGTGATCGCCTCGTTGTACTTAACAACCGTATCGGTGTCGATATCGATCACCCGCAGCGCCGTATCGAATGGCACGCCAGCAGCGACGATCTCAGGAGCTTTCACAAACTCAATCGTCCTGCTCGTGACATCGAACGGGGCGGTGTCAATGGCTACCATTCCCCAGCGCACGGTGAAGACGTAGCCCTCGCCCTTGAGGTCGATCGACAGGCCGGGAAAACTCACCACACCCTCGGCCGCGGCCACAGTTGTTGTGCCGAGGAGCTTTGCGCCCTCCGTGCCGGTGCCGGGCTTGATCTCGATCGTGAGCTCGTCGTCGAACTCCTTGATGAGCTCGCCGGCGGTATTACGAATCTCGAGTACCGGGTCAATGCTGAACGGCGCGTTGGCGAGCACGTTCTCTGGCTGGCTGATGATTCGTAGCTGCGAGGGGCGCGCCACATCCAGCACGCCGTAGTAGGGCAGGTTCTTGCTCACCGAGAGGGGCAGCTTGATCACGCCCAGAAGGTAGACCACCGCGCCGATCAGCAGCAGGACGATGACGGCGATCATCCAGGTCGGTACGAGCGGCTGCTGGACGAACTGTGCGGAGACGATGGATGGCTCACCGGTGGCGGGGCTAGCAGTGACCCGCACGGGCGTGGTCTTTGCCTTGCCGAACATGTTGGTCGAGGAGGCATGCGCGGTGAGCTTCACGCGCGCCACCTTGCCCGGCTCGACGGTGACCCGCCCCTCGTCGAAGCTCAGGTCGAGCGGGTTCTCCTCGTCAGACGAGGCGCTGAGGGCGTACTTGACCTGCGTGTTGCCGCCGTTGCTCACCAGCAGCGTATAGGTAGTCTTGCGGGCATTGCTTGCGCGCTTCGGGCGCAGATCCACCCGCGCCGCGTCGTAGGGCAGCACACGAAACGTCATCTGGCAGGTGCCGGAGTCGTCCGGGTTGCTTGTCGAGGTCGCTCGCACAGTGAAGACGTAATTGTGAGCGAGGCTCTCTGGGGCGCGTGGCACATCGATCACCAGAGCGACGGTGGCGTCTGCGCCAGGGCCGATTGGTACAGGGAGCTCCTTTCCCTGCACCCACTCCTCAGGAATACCCTCCAGGGAGAGTCTAAGGACGTCCGGCACGATGCCGCGGTTCGTCAGCGTAAGTGTGAAGGTTTGGTTAACCCCGGGCATGACATCGATGATCTCGCGGCCGGGCTCTGGCGTCACCACGATGCGCTGGGGGCTGAGCTGGATTGCCGACTGGTTCGCATTGGAGACTCTCACGCGGCGCGGGTTACGGCGTACGGGCGCGGGGATGCCCTGCACCGCCGGCGGGTCGAGCCGCAGCCAGTAGTCGCCGACGCGCACCATCTGGTTCCAGTGCCAGCCACGCGGCTTATGTGGCGGTAGCGCCCCACCGTCCAAGAAGGTCCCGCTGCGTGTTCCCAGGTCAACAAGATGCGCCTGTGAGCCGTCCCACGTGATCCGCAGGTGGTTCCGCGCGACCCCCTCGCCCTCCAGCACGATGTCGTTCGTTGCGGCGGCCCCGAGCGTCAGCAAGTCGTCCACAAGCGCAACCGCGCGGAGCACGAGACCCTGCGCGCTGATAATGTGCAGCGACGGCGCCGCCGGCAGGTCCTGCGGCGAGAGCAGGGTTGTACCCTCGTTAGTAGATGGAGTGGTGGAGAGAGAGGGCTGGCTCATCATCAATTCCTGGGAATGTTAAGAAGTGATTGACACGATTGGTTCAGCACGCTGCGGCTGGAGGATCTCCAGGATGTACCCGACGTGGGCAGGCTTGTGGGTGCGCACGAGCTGCTCGACAAGCGCTGCGAACGTCCCCTGCCTCTCGGCCTCTTCTGGGGGCGCGCCCACGCGCACGCGGATGACGAACGGCTGCCCTGGCTCGTCGGTGACCTCGACCGCCGCGCCGGTGCAGATCTCGAGCATGCGGGTCAGGCCGTAGCGCGTCCCGCGCCACCGCGCCAGGTCCATGGCCTCCGCCAGCAGCGCCCGCTTGCGCTCCTCCGGCCAGTGCTCGTTCAGCGGCATCTCGAGCCAGCCGGCGAGCCAGCCCAGGAGCGGCGCCGGACACGTCCGCGGGTTGAAGTACATGTGGATCGCGTCCTGGCGCTGCTCCAGCGGCTCCCAGATCGACTCGAAGATCTGCAGGAACTTCCCGAGGAACAGGTTGTCGTGGTAGATCACCGGCAGCTCGTACACGTATCTGCTGATGTCTCCCTCTGGCCGCAGCGGCGGCTGCGCTCTCCGCGGGCGCGCCACCGCCACTGGCGGCACCCCCAGCGGTGGCGCCGATGCCGGGGTCGCGACAGCCGCAGGTATCTCGTCGCTCTGCGCGCTGACCACCGTCTGGTAGAGCAGGGTGAAGGGGCCGATCTGCACCATCGCCCCGGGTGTCAGCAGCGCCGGCTGATTCGCCAGCAGCGCCACCCCGTTCACTACCGTCCCACTTCGGCTCCCCACGTCTGTCAGCACTATGCCCGCTGGCGTCAGCCGCAGCTCCGCGTGCCGCCGCGACACCAGCAGGTTCGCCAGCGCCAGCGTGTTGTCCGGCGTCCGCCCGATGGTCACCACCGGGGCCGTCAGCAGCAGGCGCTGCACCTCCTCCCCGTTCAGCCGCACGATGATCTGCCGTGCTTCGTTCGCCATACGCTAGCTCACCATCACTCGGTGCGCCCCCGAGCACACCACCGCGTACGGCTCGAGCCGCAGTCGCGGCGGCGCCGGCGTCGCTGGCGCGTTGCTCCCCGGTTCGCTTACCCCCACCACCACCTCCTCCACGTACTCCACCCCCGGCACGCGCTGCAGCAGGCTGTACAGCTCCGCCACGCTCAGCTCCCGCCCGAACCCCCACCCCTCGCCCGTCGGACCCCCCGTGTACGGGTTCAGGTACCGCTCCAGCGCCGCCTCCGCCCGTCGCTCCGCCTGCCCCTGCGCCACCGGGTCGCTCCCCTCCGCCAGCTTCAGCCGCGCCTGCACCGTGACCCACACGTACTGCGGCGCCCGCACCTCGAGCTGCAGCCCCACCAGCGACCGCTCGCGCAGGTACGACTGCACCGACCCCCGCAGCTCCGCCGACAGCACCAGCTGCTCCGGCGCCAGCCGCCCCGCGCGCTGCTCCACCTCCGGCAGCACCACCACCGCCACCTGCCCCGGCCGCACCTCCCCTGCCTGCCCTGTCTGCGCCCCCGGCGCGATGCAGCTCGCCCGTGCCACCCCCGGCACCTGCCGCGCCAGGTACTCGTAGTCCTGCGCCGTCACCGCCAGCGTCCGCGTCCGGAGCACGCTCGGCACCCGCAGCCGCGCGTCCTCTAGCGTCTGCGCGTCCCGTCCCCCCACCGCCCCCGCGCGGTTCACCACCCGGGCCACGTACGGGATCGACGTCTTCAGCACCGAGATCGCCCCCGGTGTCACGTTCCCCACCACTCCCCCCCCGTACTGGTACCGGCTGAAGCGCAGCGTGCTCCCCCGCGGCGGCACCGCCCCGAACGTGTGCATCATCCCGTCCGGCTGCAGCAGCGCCGGCCCGAACGCGATGCTCCCCGTCAGGCTGTCCAGTGTGTAGTGCCGGTCCTCCCCGTGCGAGTCCGCGAAGTCCGCCACCTCCTGCCAGCGCTGCGCCTCCCCCTCCGGCGTCTCCACCACCAGCACGTCGCGCACCGCGTCCCGCGCCAGCACCGGCTGGTTCAGCAGCGCGAACGTCTGCCCGGGCGTCCCCTCGCTCCGCCCCAGCACCTCGTCGAACACCGTCACCGCGTGGCGCGCGTTCGCCGTCCCGCCGCGCGCCTCCACCATCAGACCCTCCAGGCGCGGTGATGCCTTGTACGACACCGGCCCCCCCTGCGCCGCTGTCAGCCGGCAGCGCAGCCAGTACGCGCTCACCCCGTTCAGCTCCTCGCGCTCCATCGCCGGCAGGTGCAGGATCACCTCCCCCGACTGGTTGAACCCCCCGGTCCCCTCGTACTCCATCTCGCAGCTCACCCAGCGCGCGATGCCCCCCTGCCACACCTGCCACTCCAGCGGCGGGTCGGTCGGGTCGATCCCCGCCCCGCCCGCCTCCTCGCACGCCAGCACCAGCGCCAGCACGTGGTGGCTGTGGTCGCGCGCGAAGGCCAGGTAGAACGCGTCCCCCGGCGCCGGCTCCTCCGGGAACAGCGCCACCGTGCGCCCCGGCAGGCCCAGCTGCTCCAGCTTGTGCGTCGTCCAGCTCTCGCCGCGCGCCGCCCGCGTGAAGGCCCCCGCCAGCAGCGGCGGCCGGATCGTCAGGTCGCTCTCGGTCGTGAAGATGATCGAGTCGCTCGTCTCGGTCCGGATCGTCGAGACCTCCGTCTCGGCCGGGATCGTCACCTCCACCGGCTGCGGCGCCGACAGATACAGCGTCACCGGCACCCGCGAGGAGCGCGGCGGCTCGAGCTGCACACCCAGCATCTCCAGGAAGGTCACGTACATCTTGTCCGGCACCTGGTTCACTCGGTACAGCAGCATATCGGTCATCCAGGCGAACAGCTCGATCAGCGTCACGCCCGGGTCGCTCACGTTGTGGTCGGTCCACTCCGGACAGAACTGTGGGATCATGCGCTTGGCCTGGTCCACCAGGTCCTGGAAGCGCCGGTCGTCAAGGTTGGGGGTCGGCAGTGGCATAGGGCGTCCTGCTACTCCTCGGGAATGCGGTAGAACGGGAAGACCAGCGAGCGCCGGTCGTGCGTCGTCTTGACCTGGTACTGGATGTCGATCAGCAGGCGCTCCGGGCTCTCCGGGTCCGGGCTGACGTCGACGCTCTCGACCTCGATGCGCGGCTCCCACATCGCCAGCGCGTCCTCGACGTAGTAGGCCGCCAGGCCGGCGGTGGTCGAGTCATTCGGCGCGAAGATCAGCTCGTGGATGGCGCAGCCGAACTCGGGCCGCATCTTGCGCTGGCCCTTGGGGGTGAGGAGGATAATCATGATCGACTCCTCGATATCGCGCTCACCCTGGACGAGCGCGATGCGGCCGCGGGTATCCACCCCCACGCGCATGGCCCACCCCGAGCCACGAAAGTCTGACATCACAGCCTCCTTCAGCCGCCGATCATCACGGTGGGGAGGCCAAGCGCCACCACGCCACCGTGCGCGGTCGTATCACCCATGCGCACCGCGGGCATGCCGCCGATCAGCACCGTCGCACTCCCCTTGACGAGCGAGTCGGGCGGGCCGACGCAGGTGGCCATGCCGCCCACCACTGCGGCGGGCATGCCGCCGATCAGCACGGTGGGGCAGCCGGGGGGCATGATTGGCCCGCCGACGTGCGGCACGGGGCCGGTGGTCATCGGGCAGGTATGCAGGTCGCCGACGCGCGCGGCTGGGGGCATGGTGTACCTCGCTAGTTGATCTTGACCAGGGTGCCCTGGATGTTCAGGATGGCGCTTGACTTGATGTCCAGCATTGCGTTGGCCTGGATGGCCGCAGCCGCGTTGGACTTGATGTCGAGCTTGGCGTTGGCCTGGATGGTCGCCGCCGCATTGGACTTGATGTCCAGGTTGGCGCTGGACTGGAGCGACATGGCCGCGCTCGATTTCAGATCCATGCCGCCCTGGCCGTCGAGCTCGAGCTTCCCGCTGGTCTTGATCGACAGTGCGCCCTTGGCCTCGATCTTCAGGTCTCCGCCCGAGGTCAGCGACACCACGTTCCCCTGGTCGTCGAGCTTCACCGTGTGCTTGCCGGTCTTGATCTCGAGCGCCTTGTCCTTGTCGTTCAGCGTCACGCTCGCCCCGCCGGCCGTCTTGAGCTCGATCTGGCCCTTGTTGGCCTGCTCGCCCTCGTCGAAGACCAGCTCGTGCCCGGTGCGTGTCCGCAGCACCCACTGCTGCACCTTGCTGCTCTTGACCACCTTGTCAGTCGGCAGCGGCGCCGTGTCCTTGCCGTTCCACAGCCCGCCGAGCACATAGGGGTAGTTCATGTCGCCGTGCTCGAAGCCCACCAGCACCTCGTCGTTGACCTCGGGGATGACCTCGAGACCGCGCGACGCCCCCGCACCGACGCTGACGATGCGCGCCCAGTTGCTCTCCTGGTCGGCCGCCAGCCAGGGGAACTTCAGCTTCACCCGCCCCTGCTTGTCCGGGTCGTCGTTGTTGGTGACCACGCCGGTCACCAGCCCGGTCCCGGGCGCGCGCTCGGCCTCGGGCAGCAGCACGCTCAGGAGCGTGTTGGGGTTCAGGCCGGAGACGATGAACTGCGTGCGGTAGCCCTCGTCGGGGCGGTAGGAGTGGGTGGCGCTGGTGACGAAGTACTCGCCGCTGAAGCGCGTGCCGACGTTCTTGACCGTGACCTTCTCGCCCGCCAGCAGCTTGGGGTCGCCGACACACACCCCCTCGGCCTCGCACGAGCGGCTGACGGTGTGGTCGGCCACCGACTGCGCCAGCTTCTTGGCCGCATCCTGGTCGCGGATGACCTGGCCGGCCACCAGGTGCTCGGCGCTGCTGGCGAAGGTCTTGGCGAGCTCGGCGCCCTTGCCCTTGCCGCCGACCTTGGGGGCGACCTGGCTGGAGGTGGCGGCGCCCACCACCTCGGCCTTCTTCTTGGGGTCCCAGCCACGCACCTTGACGCCGGTCACCTGGCCGATGGTGGTGACGCAGGGGCGGAACTCGAGCAGCTTCTCGCCGGGGAGGAGCTCGACGGGGGCGTCGTTGCCCGCGGCGGCCTCGCAGTGCAGGGTCTTGCCGTCGGCGTAGACCAGGAAGCCGAGGGCGGCGGCGCGACGCTGGATGAAGGCCAGGTTGGTCTCGTTGTGCTGGAGCATATACTCGTGGACCTGGCTGGTGGGGCCGACCTTGGCGGAGAGGCCGGCCTCCTGGGCGAGCTTCTTGATGATGTCGCCGTCGGTCATGTTGAGGAAGGTGCGCGCCTTGGTGCCGCGGGCGAGGCGGTGCAAGCGGTCGAAGGCGCGCACAACCACGCGGTACATGCCGTCGCTGAGGTCGAGCTCGACCTCGACGATCTCGCCGTCGAAGAGCTTGGCGCTCTTCTTGTCGGCCTTGCCCTCCACCACCAGCGCGCCACCGGGGTCGAGCGAGGCGTGGTCAACCCACCTGAGCTTCTGGTCGACGAGCACGAGGGTGGCGACGTCGGGCAGGTGCAGGCTGCTCTCGACGCTGATGAGCTCGAGCGCGTCGTAGAGGTCAGCCGGGGCATCGGCGCCGGCGAGCTTGAGGTAGAGCTGGCTCTGGTCATTCGGCATTGGGGATCACCAGCACGGTGCCGGGGGCGAGCCGGCGGACGTTCATCAGGCGGTTGGCGTCGGCGATGCGGCGCCACTGGGTGGAGTCGCCGTAGGCCTTGTAGGCGATCCAGGCCAGGGAGTCGCCCCGGTCGACGGTCCAGGTGCGCTCGCCGCCGGTGCCACCGGAGGTGGGGTTCTGGGGCTTGAGCTTCTTGCTGTCCTTGATCTGCTGGAAGGTGACGCCGAGCTTGGCGCGGACGGGGGTGCCGTCGCTGAGGAACAGGGTGAAGTTCTGGGAGATGCTTGTGATGACGGCGTCGAAGGTCCAGCTCTTGCCCCACTGGAAGCGAACCATGGGGGGGCGCGCCTTCTTGGTCTTGGGGTCCTCGAGGCTCTTGTCGACCATCATCAGCTCCCAGAGCTTGTCGGTGTACTTGCGGACATCCTTGCGGTCAATGGAGGTGTCGAAGAACAGGTCCATAGAAAGGGTGGCCGGCTGGCCGCCCTTGAAGTCGATGAGGGGGATATCGGCGCCGAAGGTATTGCCGCTCTCCCAGGAGTTGCTCTTGGTAAAGGTGTACTCGCTGGGGTTGAACATGCACTCGACGCGCTTGCCACTCTTGTCGAGGTTGATGATGACGGCTTTGGAGAGCGTGGACATAGTGATGCTCCGGGCGGGCAGACGGCAGAGTGTAGCACGACGCTAGGACCCAAGGCGGCGGCGCTCGGCGGCGAGCCGGCGCTTGAGGACATCGTAGACCTGGCGGGCGAGGGCGTCGAGGTCGGGCTCGGGCTGGGCGAGCTCCTGCTGTGGCATCGGCGGGGGCGGGGCAGGAGCCGCAGCCACGCCGCGGCCGCTCTGGGCGCGCTGGACAGGAGGCGGTGCCGCGCTGGGGGCGGCGGAAGCAGGCGAAGGCGCGACCGCTGCTGCGGACGGTGCGGGCGAGAGCGCCGGCGAGCGGGCAGGGTCGAAGGACGGGGCGGGGACGCGGGGCACCGCCCGGCTGTCGGGGGAGCGGCGCTGGGCATCGGGGGTGCTCCAGTCGGGGAGGGGCTCCCAGGGGGCAGGGAGACCACCCCAGGGCACGGCCTCGAAGGAATCCTCGGCGACGAACGGCGTCGTATCGTCGTCGTCGTCGGGGTCGGGGCGGCGCGGAGGGAGGGGCCAGACGGGGGCCGTGGTGAAGGTGCCCGGGGGCAGGTCGGCGTCGGGGGCGTAAGCTACACGCTGGCTGGCCAGCGCCTCCACGGTCTCGGCGAGACGCTCCTCGCCGCCAACGTCGGGGCGCGGGGTCGGGGCGGCGGGGGGCAGGTGGAGGGGATTGCGGGCGCGGGCGGCGTGGGTGAGCTCGTGGGCCAGCAGGCCGAGGGTCTGCGGCGCAGCGATGGGGTGAGCGGCGGAGAGGAAGACCTCCTCGCCGATGGCGACGGCATCGGCACGCTCAGCGCCGGCGATGCGGTCGGCCTGGGGTCCCTGGTAGACGCGGACCTGCGCGGGGTCGATGCCGAGGAGCGGCTGCAGGAAGCGGCGGGCGCGCTGGGGCAGGGGCGTGGCCGCGCTGCGGTCGGGCGGGGGGAGGGCGAGAGCAGGGCTGGCGGGCCGGCGCGGCTGCTGCAGTGCGGGGGGCGGTACGGTCGCGCGAGGAGCAGCTGTGGAGCTGGCGCCCTGGGGCACCTGACGCGGTGAGGTCGGGCTGGCCGGCTCGCTCATAACGCGCTCGTGGCGGTTCAGACGGCGCGCCCAGGCCTGGGCCGTGCCGTCGAACTCCTGCACCGGCGCCGGCTGGCTCGTAGCCGACGAGCTGGGAGCCGACGCACTCGCGAGAACTGACGCGCTGGGAGCTGGCGCACTCGCGAGAGCTGAGGCGCTGGGGGCCGACGCGCTGGAAGCTGACGCATCTGGGCGCACGTTCGACGTGGCGGCTGTCGGCGCCAGCGCACTGCGGGCCGAGAGTGCGTCTGGAGCGGCTGCGGCCGGGCGCGCCTCACGAGGCGAGGGTGCGTCTGGAGCGGCTGTCGGCGCCAGCGCACTGCGGGCCGAGGGTGCGTCTGGAGCGGCTGTCGGCGCCAGCGCACTGCGGGCCGAGGGTGCGTCTGAAGCGGCTGTCAGCGCCAGCGCACTGCGGGCCGAGGGTGCGTCTGAAGCGGCTGTGACCGGGCGCGCCTCACGAGGCGAGCGCGGGGCGACGAAACGTGGCGAGCGGGCCGTGGCGGGCGGCTGCACCTGGTCCGCTGCTCGCGCTGGAGCACTCGTCTCGGGCTGGCGGAATGTCTGCTGAGGAGCGATCACCTGATCGGTAGTACCCTGCGGTGATACCACCACGCCGGCCGCTGATGCGCTCGCCGGCTCGCTCACCACACGCTCGTGGCGAGTGAGGCGCCGCGCCCAGGCCTGGGCCGTGCCGTCGAACTCCTGCACCGGCGCCGGCTGGCTCGTCGCTGAGGCGCTGGGAGCCGATGCGCTGGGAGCTGGCGCGCTGGGAGCTGAGGCGCTGGGAGCTGGCGCGCTGGGGGCCGACGCGCTGGAAGCTGGCGCATCTGGGCGCACGTTCGACGTGGCGGCTGTCGTCGCCGGCGCATTGCGGGCCGAGGGTGCGTCTGGAGCGGCTGCGACCGGGCGCGCCTCACGAGGCGAGGGTGCGTCTGGAGCGGCTGTCGGCGCCGGCGCATTGCGGGCCGAGGGAGCGGCTGCGACCGGGCGCGCCTCACGAGGCGAGCGCGGGGGGACGAAACGTGGCGCGCGGGCCGTGGCGGGTGGCTGCACCTGGTCCGCTGCTCGCGCTGGAGCACTCGTCTCGGGCTGGCGGAATGTCTGCTGAGGAGCGATCACCTGAGCCGTGGTACCCGGCGGTGACACCCCCTCGCCGGCCGCTGACGGGCTGGCCGGCTCGCTCGCCACACGCTCGTGGCGAGTGAGGCGCCGCGCCCAGGCCTGGGCCGTGCCGTCGAACTCCTGCGCCGGTGCCGGCTGGCTCGTAGCTGAGGCGCTGGGAGCCGATATGCTGGGAGCTGGCGCGCTGGGAGCTGGCGCACTCGCGAGAGCTGAGGCGCTGGGGGCCGACGCGCTGGAAGCTGACGCATCTGGGCGCACGTTCGACGTGGCGGCTGTCGGCGCTGGCGCACTGCGGGCCGCGGGTGCGTTTGGAGCGGCTGTCGGCGCCGGCGCCTCACGAGGTGAGGGTGTGTCTGGAGCGGCCGTCGGCGCCGGCGCATTGCGGGCCGCGGGCGCGTCTGGAGCCGCTGCGACCGGGCGCGCCTCACGAGGCGAGCGCGGGGGGACGAAACGTGGCGCGCGGGCCGTGGCGGGCGGCTGCACCTGGTCCGCTGCTCGTGCTGGAGCACTCGTCTCAGGCTGCTGGAATGTCTGCTGAGGAGGCATCACCTGATCGGTAGTATCCAGCGGTGGCACCACCTCGCCAGCCGCTGACGCGCTCGCCGGTTCGCTCGCCACACGCTCGTGGCGGTTCAGGCGCCGCGCCCAAGCCTGGGCCGTGCCATCCGACGGCTGTGAGGCGCTGCTTTCAGAGCCATCCAGCGCCATCATCGTCCGGGGAGCGTTCGCACCTGGGGAATCGTCCGACTGTGCGCTGCGCAAGACATCGAGCTCAGTAGACGAAGCGGTAGGAGCATGCGCCGCCGATGCAGCAGTCGTGGGGACATCGCGCGCAGTCATGACGGGCGCAGCTGCTGGTGCAACTGCAGAAGCCTGTGCGATATTTCCCTCACCGTTGCTCGGGGGAGCGGCGGGCTGTGGCGCAGCAACCTGGTCAGGAGCTGCACTCCGCGGGAAGAAGTCGCCCGAAGCCTGCTCCGGCGCGCGGCTCAGTGGGGCGGAGGTGGAGGCGGCCACAGCCTGCGCGGCCACCGCATCGTCCGCGCCCTCCTCGTGCCGGCGCAGACGCGCTGACCACGCCTCGGGGGAGCGGCTCGGTTGTACGACCGCAACCGGCGCTCCAGCCGTCGCTGTAGTAGCACCCGCTGAGCGCTCCGGTTCTGACGCGGGTATCGACGCTGGCGCGGCAGGAGCTGCGCTGTGTGTGGCTGATGGTGGTGCGCCTCTCGGCGGGACATCGGGGACTGGACGCACCAAGGTCGGTGATGGCGTTGCGTCGGCAGGGAGAGCTAGTGCGGCCTCACCCACGGTGGTCGGCTCGTGCAGCGGCGTGCGCTCCTCAGCCGGAGCAGTGATCGCCACAGGAGGTGTCGCGGCATCTGGGCCGGTAGCCTCGCCAGCTGTTTGCGCTGCCATGCGGCCGCGCGAGACGGGTCCAACCTGCTCAGTAGCAGCATCTCTCACCGCCGTACCCGAGGCGGCGGGCTGGGGTGAGACAGACGGCTCCGGCCTTGCAGGCTGCGGCGTAGCGCCAGGAGATGCATCAGCGACATTCGTGGGGCGGTTCTCGTCGCTGCTGAGGTGCGTCGCCCACGTCTGCGCGGGGGCCGCAGGCCGCGGCGCGGGTGCATCTGGCGCGCTGTCCACAGGGGTCAGAACGCTTGGGGCTGACGCGGCATCGGCCTGCGCCGGGGTTGTCGGCTGTGGCGCGGGTGCATCTGGCGCGCTGTCCACAGGGGCCAGAACGCTTGGGGCTTGCGCGGCATCGGCCTGCGCCGGGGTTGTCGGCTGCGATACTGCCTCAGGCGTACTCGCGGCTGGCTGCTCGCTTCCACGCAGCCGCTCAGCCCACTCACGCGCTGAGGACGCTCGTCGCGTAGGCTCGACCGAGAGCGGCTCGGCGGTCTCGCTGCCGGAGGGCGCACCGCTCGCAGCCGGCGGCGGCACCGCGCCTGGCTCAGACCGGGTATCTTCGCTCTCGGATGTGTGAGGGGGCGGCGCGGCGCCTGGCTCAGGCCGGGCATCTTCGCTCTCGGATGCCCGAGGCGTGTGAGCGCGCGGCGCGTCATCGACACCGCGGCTCATCTCATCGGGCACAGGCTGGGAGGAAGGAATCGTCACAGGCGGCAGCGCCTCGTCCGGGCCACGCACCTCGACGATGCGCCGCCCAAGTGGCTGTCGCTGTCGCGGCTGAGCGGGCTGCTGCTTCGCGGGGAGCGACGGTGCCGGAGGCGTCTCAGCGGCAGCCGCGGCAGCCGCGGCCTCTCGGGCGGCGCGGGCTGCACGCAGCTTGCGGACAGCGTCAGCCGCGCTCTGTGGCATATCCTCCTCGCGTGGCGCGAGGAGCGGCGTGCCCGTGGGCACCTCTGGCGTGGAAGGAAGCACCGCCGCATCGGGCGCGGCGATAACATCCTGCCCGTCCTCTGGCGGCAGGGCGCGCGCCGGCGTGCTCTGTGGCGTCTGGGGCGAGGTCGGCTGGTCCTGGGCTCGCGCCGGCGGAGCGGCCGGGGCAGCGTCGGCCTGTGCTGCCGGCTCGCCGCGACGGGCCGCCTTCATGCGCCGCACAGCCTCAGCCAGATAGTCGGACTGACGCGCGACAATATCGGGCTGGGCAACATCGCGGGCCAGGTTTTGCTGCGCGAGCGGCGCCTCAGCCGGCGGTAGCTCTTGGGTCTCAGACGATTGGTTCTGCGCTTCCCACGGGGACTCATCTCCGCTCGGCATCCCGAGAAAAGCCTCATCATACGGCTGCTGGCTCTGGGGAAGGATCGCATCGTAGGTCGCCCACTCACCTTGGGGGAGTGCCTCGGCGAGGGGTAGGGGTGACAGGAATCGCCGCGATGCCTGCTGTGGCTCACGTGTGGGCGCACCAAGCCCAGCGCGCGTCAGAAGCGGGTGCCGCTCGCTGAGTGCGCGCAGCATCGTGCTTCGACCACGGATAAGTTGCAGGAGCTCCCGAAAGACCATCCCTACCTCTACAAGCGCCACTAATCCAGCAGGCCGCTGTGGGCGAACTCAATCGTCTCGATCGCCGCCGCGTTGCTCGACGCATCAAACTGCGGCCCGATCCATTTCACCGGGTACGCATCCGCGAAATCCCAGCGACACACCTCTTTGCCGTTCACGTTGTACATCACCACCGACAGGTTATGCGTTTTGACCTTCTTGCCGAGAGCTACGTCCAGGTACCACTTGTACAGCTTGTCCGAGCGCGTGAACCCATACTTGAGGGTCAGGTTGCTCACCTTTGTGCGGCCCGGCAGCTTATGCACGTAGCTGTTGTTGCCGCCCTCAACGATCTCGAACACCTCGGTCTCGATCTGCAAGCCGCTGAGCTCGGTGAAGACCGCTCGCCCGATCCCCCCGGCCGTGACGTAGAACCTGCTGACCGGAAACGCATCGTACGCCATACCGCTCAAACCCTATCGCTGCTTATGCCGCTGCGTCCGACCCTCGCGGGCGCGCTCCAGACGCGCGTCCGCCAGCATCAACTGGTACACCTTCTCCGCCAGCTTCTGCACCTCGGCGCGGCTCAGTTTCACGCGCGCAGCGCCCCCGGTCGTCTCTGCGTCGCTCATGCCTCCGCCCCCACGTCCAGCGCGAAGTGCGTGCCGCACGACGGGCAGGCCGTCTCGACGATCTGCGGCTCGGGACTGTTGATCTGCACGTACAGCTGCTGCAGGTAGGTGAAGTCCGGCGCAAACAGCTGACCCACCACCGACGGCGGCACCGGGCCAATGCCCCCCAGCCGCACCAGCACCCGGCTCAGCAGCAGGATCGCGAGGTACGCCTCATTCCCCCGCACCCGCGGGTCACCCAGCGGCTCCACCTCGTCCAGCGCCGTCGCCCGCCGCATCACACCCTCGCGGTGGACCACGCCGCGCTCGTCCACGTAGCCGAGCGGCAGGCTGAACCCAAACTCCATCTGCACCACAGATTCCTCATCCGGAGCGGGGCGGAGCACTACAGCGCGCCGCCCCTGCTGCCGCCATCAACTTGGCCCCACCGGCGCTACTTCTCGCGGGTGTAGCCCTCGACGGTGATCTCCAGCTCCTCGATCGCGAGCTCGTTCGAAGTCGCGTTCACCGACGGGCCGGTGATCTTGCTCGGCCAGGCGTTGACGAAGCTCCAGCGCGCGACCTCCTCGCCCGCCAGGCTGTACATCACCACCGCGCCGTTCTTGCGCGCCTCCTCGATCTTGCCCTGCTCGACGAGCTGGCGCCACTTCCACATGTCCAGGTCATCAGTGATGCCCTGCTTGAGCGTGATGTTGTTGTACTTCAGGTTCCCCGGGATCTTCTTGAGGATCGGCTTGCCGTCCGGGCCGGCTGCCTTCTCCTCGATGATCTCGTTCTCGCTGCCGAGGCCGCTGCACTCGCGGAACGCCCCGGTGATCTGGTCCTGGAACTCGATCGCGAACCATGGAGACGGAAACGGATCTTTGGCTGCCATTAGGCGCCCCTCCTCGATGCTAGAGCGTGATTGCAGTATTGCCTAGAGAGGCACGGCGCCTCTCCCACACGAGTGATTCAGACGCGAGAGACTACGCGCCGCCGCCCGAGAACTGGCTGAAGCGGAAGATGACGAACTCGGCCGGCTTCACCGGCGACAGGCCGACCTCAATCACCAGCTGGCCGCGGTCGCGCACGTCCGCCGGGTTCAGCTCAGCGTCGCACTTCACGTAGAAGGCCTCGGTCGGCGCCGCTCCGAACAGCGCGCCGTCCCGCCAGACCCCCGTCAGGAACGCGCCGACATCGCGCCGGACGCGCGCCCACAGGTTCGCGTCGTTCGGCTCGAACACCACCCACTGGGTGCCGCGCTCGATCGACTTCTCGACGTAGTTGAACAGACGGCGCACGTTGATGTAGCGCCACGCCGGGTCGCTCGACAGGGTGCGCGCGCCCCAGACGCGGATGCCGCGGCCGGTGAAGCTCCGCAGGCAGTTCACGCCGATCGGGTTCAGCACGTCCTGCTCGCCCTTCGTGATCTCCAGCACCGGGCCCAGCGCGCCGCGGATGACCTCGTTGGCCGGCGCCTTGTGCACGCCGCGCTCGCCGTCGTTGCGCGCCCAGATGCCGGCGATGTGGCCGCACGGCGGCACCGACATCGGCTTGCCGTCCGGACCCATGATCTGGATCCAGGGGTAGTAGAGGGCGGCGAACTTCGAGTCGTAGTTCGTCTCCTTCTCGCGCCACTGCTTGGCCGCCTGCGGGTTGAGGTCGGGGATCGGGTCCAGGATCGCCATGCGGTCGGCCATGCGCTCGCAGTGGGCGATCATAGCCAGCTGCACGCCCTTGACGCCGTCCCTGTCGATAGCGCCCGAGAGGTAGGCGCTCATCAGGTCCGGCACGCAGACCATCGTGGCGTCCTCGGCCAGCTCCAGGCCCTCGACGCCCGAGCGCTCGGGGGCGCTGCCCACCAGGTCGTTCGGGAGCACCTTGGGCGCCAGCGCTGTCTGCGAGGCCTTGATCAGGTAGTTGCCGGCCTCGGGGAGCCGCTCGGCGCCCACGCCCGCGCCGGGGGCCTCGGCCACCGCCACGAGCTTGCTGGCCTGCGTGGCGGTCTCAACCGAGCCCTTGACACCCTTCTTGGGGCCAAGGGTCACGTTCTCGTAGACCTCCTCGACGTCGCCCTGGCGCACCTTGAGGGTGAAGGAGCCCTCGGGCGGGGCTTCGCCGGCGGGCGGGGCGACCTCGATCTGGATGTCGGTCGCCTGCTCGCTCTTGGCGGTGATCGTCAGCGCCGGGATGGCCTTGGAGGCCTTGCTCGGGAGCTGGGCGGAGGGCTTCTCGCCCTTGGGGGCGGGTGGGGCGACGCGGGTGACATAGCAGCGCGTGCCGCCGTTCATGAAGTAGCCGTAGACGGCGTGCGAGAGGAACGCACCCGGCATATGCGGGTTGCGCTTGCCGCTCTCGTCCAACGCGCCGAACGTATCGATGTACTGGGTCCAGTTGGTGATGAGCGTCGGCTTGTTGGCGGGGCCGGCGGGCGAGAACCCGACGAAGGCGGCCATGGCAGTGCCGACGCCCTCGATTGGGCGGGGGCCGCTGTTGACCTCCTCGATGTACACGCCTGGCGACAGATACTCGGGCATGAAACGTACTCCTTCGATGCTGGACAAACCCGACGAAGACGAATTACCTCTGGTCAACGACGATGTCGTATGAACCAGATGGAACAGAGATAGAAGCCGGCTGCGCCGTGCCGCCGGCGGGAGTTATCATCAGTGTGTAGACCCCGTCGCGGGCGCGGTCGATGACGAACCGCCCCTCGGCGTCGGTCGTGAGCGTGGCCGCGCGGCCCTCAATCCGCACCTCGGCCCCGGCAAGCGGCGCGCCGGAGGAGGTGGACAGCCGCGCGCCGACAGCGACGGCTGTGCCGACGTGGGCGTTGCCGTCCTCGGCGAGGCCAAGGCCAGCCGCCTCGCGCTCGGGCGTGGGGCGGGTTGTCTCCAGCTGGCGTGAGAGCACGGGCGGCCCAGCCGGGATGGAGTCGTACTCAGCCGCCAGCGTCACGCCAAACGTCAGCGACGGCTTGATGGTGTTCGAGAGCGCGGTCCAGAACTCGCCCGGGCTCTTCAGAACGCCGTCCGAGCGCACTATATTCGTGGTGATCTGCGACGAGTGCTCGCGCAGCGCGCCCTGCAACTGGTCGGTGGGTAGGACAGGGAAGCGCATCAGTGTCGTGAGCACATACCACAGCAGGCGGTGCTCGTCCTCCACCTGGCGCGTCCAGGCCGTGACGATGTAGGTAAGGTCCACCCGCAGCGGCGGGCGCCGGTTGAGCACCTGGCCCCCTGGGCTGCGGCGCTCGGAGGTCGGCGGCGGCGCGTACTCGCTGTTCTGGCGTATGTCGAACAGGTAGCAGTTGATCGTGGGCTTCGCGATGCCCGCCGACCACTCGCGGGTCGGGATCTCGAAGCTGACGTCGATCGCCGACGAGTCGAGGCCGCCCTCGCGCACCAGGATCTGCCGGATTGTCTCATCAAGCTCGCTGATCACTCTGCCCACCCCTGAGGTCTCGCTACCCCGTACGCCCGTCGGTCCGCCGCTGCGCGACCGTTGCGGCTGCCGCATCTGCCTGCTGCTCGTAGCTGTCTCCGGCCGGGCCCACCGTCATCGGCCCGCCGGCGGGCTTGCTGCGCTGCTGGACCACGTGGGTCAGCTCGTGCGCCATCAGGCCGGTATCGCTCGCGCTGCTGCCTGGGCCGAGGAAGATATCCGAGCCGGTGGTGAAGGCCCTGGCGCTCATCGAGCGGTTGAGCTGCTCGGACTCCATGCCCGAGTGGACGCGCACGTCCGAGAAGTCGGCGCCGAGCGACTGCTCCATTGAACCGCGGGTGGCCTCGGGCAGGGGTGTTCCGCCGCCCCGCTGGGCCTCGATCCGCCCGGCGAGGTCTGCGCTCACCGCCCCACCCTGCGGCCCGATGACGCCCGCCTCTGCCGCGGCGCGCTGCGCGAGCATGCGGCTCACCACCGCGTTGCCCACCTGCTGCTGGAGGCGCATGATCGGGTGCTGCGCCGAGAGAGCGCCGCCGGCCGAGGACTGCGCTGTGTGCGGGGTGGTGTGGTCGCGCTCGATGGAGTGCTTCTTTGCCATGCGCTCATTTCTCCTGGAGCCGTCCGGCTACTCCTCGACCATCTCGATCGCCTCGAGGGCGTCGCTGCTCCCCTCGGCCACCGCCTGGATGCCGGGCTGGTACTGGTCGAGGAGGATCACAGCCGGGGAGATCACCTGGCGGATCAATGCGGGCGTCAGCTGCTGGTCCTCAATAGCCACGCTCGTCTTGAAGCGCACCTCGCCGTCGCTGTAGTCCATCTCGAAGTTGCCCACGAACAGCCCGTAGTTGGCGCGGGTGACGAACTCCGCCATCTGGGCGCGGCGGTGGGCCGGCGTCGCCGTGGGGCTCGTCGCGTAGCAGATCAGCTGGCGCTCCTCCTCGCGCGTCTGGAAGAAGCAGTTGAAGCTGCCGTTGTCACCGTAGACGACCGCGCGCAGGGCCGCCCCGCTCACAAGTGGCTCATAGTGCCACTCCTGCTCGGTCAGGAAGCGCTTCACCGCCTCGAGCATCGGCTCACCGGTCGCCCCCCGCACCTGCGGCAGCTCGATCGCCGCCCCGCCGGCGAGGCTCTCGAGCACGGTGTCGAGCGTGGCCGTCCCGCTGGCGACAGTTTCGATATGCCCGGCGTAGAGCTCCAGCAGCGAGAGGAACAGCGCCGAAAGTTCGGTCAGCTCATTGCTCGCAGGCTCGCGGCCGCTTGGCAGCGCCTGCATGTGCCGCAGCCCCACCTCCACGCCGTCCTTCAGCGTAAAGTGGCCGAGCGGTAGGCTCAGGTTAATCGCCAGCAGCAGCTCGCGCACGTCGTGCAGGCGCTCGGGCTGCAGCGCTGCATCAAGGGGCGCGTAGAGCTGCAGCAGCCGGGTGTTCGGGAGCTCATCCTCGTCCGCCGGCACGCAGGCGTAGGTCACCGCCCACGTCCGCTCGCCGGAGCCCGGCGCTGAGACCACCAGCATGGTCACCGGCAGCTGCGCCGAGCGCTCGTAGAGCTCCGTTGGCCAGCCGAGGCCACCCAAAGCCTCCTCGATCGTTCTTAGCAGCGCCGTGTCCTGCCCGTCACTCAAGGTGATCTCCCTTCAACCCGCTGGCGCGCAAAGGCGCCGGCTCGATACCCAGTCACAGAGGCCCCAAGGTTGCGTGCACACCTGCTCTGCCTTCTGAGGCCGCTGCACAC
>JBDLTZ010000312.1:0-15151 GCA_039805565.1 Chloroflexota bacterium
GTTTCGAGATCGCCTGCGGGCTCCACAACCTCCGCTGCAACTATCGTCTCACCCACCTTGCCTAACCCCAATGAAACCGTAGGGACCATCCGTTCACAACCCTTATTTCCGTTCAAGCCTAATGGATAGAGCGATCAAGCGATGCAGGAAAGCGGGCTGCGGCTCTTGGAGTCTTGAACCCGTACCACGAGCGCGGCTGCACCATCGACTAGTTCCAGCACGCGCTGACACTCTGCGACACCCACGCCGCTACACGGTAACAGAAGTATTTGCTCCAGATTTACTCCGCTCTCGAAGCGATAACGCACAAAAAGGCAATTAGAACACCCTAGACCAAAACGGTCTAGGGCTTTCTAATGCAGTATACTGCGTGGTGCCAGGGACCGGGCACGATCCGGTGACCTCGTGTTTTTCAGACACGGACAGGCAGAGCCGTGGGAGGCTTTCTACCGCTTCCCAGCGCGCAAAAGCCAATCTGGCTCCCGGCATTAGTGGGGCCATTTTTGGATGGTTTGGAGTACGAACCCCCACAGAATCTCCCACAATTGGAGGTGCAGCATGAGCACCTCCACAGCCCGCCTCACTGAGCTCCACTGCCAACAATTGGCCGCCTCGGCAATCGCTGATAACCTCATCGCGGCGCGCGGCTACCGCTCGATCGCCCCTGGCGCCGCCCAGGAAGTGCTCGACCTCGCTGGCGGCGGCTTCAGTCGCGACCTGCTCCGGCGCATCCTCCACAACGGCGCCCTGGCCTTCCCGATCTACCGGCTCGGGGATCCCAAGCCCTACACCTGGGTGCTGCGGCCCGAGCTGCCGCGTCACACTGACGACGGCAAAGTCATCAAGTACGAGTGGCCGCGCAGCGTACCGAATGTCTTCGACGTCCTGCCCGCCTACCGCGATGTGCTCGGTGACCCTTCAGTGCCGCTGTGGCTCACCGAGGGCGCGAAGAAGGCCGACGCGCTGGCGAGCGCGTTCGGTGAGCAGATTGTACCCATCAACCTCAACGGCGTCTACGGCTGGCGCACCCGTAATGACAAAGGTGGCAAAACCGCGCTCAGCGACTTCGAACTCATCGCGTGGGAGGGTCGGCAGGTCGTCATCGCACCAGACGGCGACGTCAAAGAAAACCCCAACGTCCTCCACGCCGTCCAGCGCCTCGGCCGACTGCTCATGGCACGCTACGGCGTCGCCGAGCTGCTGGTGTGCTATCTGCCCCAGCCGCGCGGCGCCCCCAAGCTCGGCGTCGATGACTACCTCGCGGCCGGGCACACGCCGCAGGACCTGCAGTCGCACCTGGTGCCGCTCGGCGCCGCCGCCAGTGGCGCACGCATCCCCTACATGACCCACCCGGCCACAGGGACGAAGCTGTTCCTCCCGGCCGGCTACGACGTGCGCGACAAGACCGTCGTCCAGCTCGACGATCAGGGCCATGCCCGGCGCATCTATTCTGGCGCGCTGCTCGCCACCGAGACCGGCGTGGATCTCGTGTCCCGTGAGCACACCGCGACGATCGCCTGGAACGGGCGAGGGGCCTTCCACGGCGAGCTGACCGTGCCGTTCACCGCGCTGAGCGACTCACGCTCCTTCAGCGCGCTCGTCGGAGGCGCGGGCGCCGCGCTCGGCCCACAGAACCTCAAGTCGGTGATGCAGTTCCTGGTCGAGTTCATCCAGGAGAACCGTGATGCCTTGCCGCACCGCGCCCACGCCGACCGGCTTGGACTGGTCGACGGCGGGCTGGTGACGCCAGCCGGCGCGGTGGGGTTCGCCGAAGACGTGCGCTACATCGGTCGGCCCAGAGTCACGGTTGGGAGCGATGCAGATGCCTACCCTGAGGCTATTCGCGCGATGCTCGGCTGGCAGGACTCGTGGGTGCCGTGGCTGGTACTCGGGCTGAGCCTGGCGGCGCCGGCGATCGCCCGCCTTCGCCTGCGGCGTAATCCGGTGCTGTACCTCTCTGGCTCGTCAGGCAGCGGTAAAACGACGCTTGCTCAGTTCGCCACTGGCTGCTGGGGCGACCCGACCAGGCACCCGCTGCGGATCGAGTCGGGCCGTACGACGCCGGCGGGCATCTTCCAGACTCTGGAGGGGCTCGGCGGCCTGCCGGCGCTCGTGGATGAGGCCCACACGGTGCCCGAGCCAAAGCGCCTGGAAACGGCCTGCTACGGCTTCGCGAACGGGCAGCGCTACACCACCGGCGGTGTGGACGGCAAGGCGCGCGGCGGCGACGTCCTTCACGGCGCGCTGCTCCTCGCCGGCGAGGCTCTGCCTGAGTTCAGGCACGCTGGCTCACACCTGCGCGTCCTGTGGGTCGATGCTGGCGCTCACCTGCCACTCGGTGCGGAAGCCCGTACCCCGCTCGGCGGCACGCGAGCGCAGGTGCTGGAGCGAGCCTGGGACGTTGGCGGCGGGCTGTTCGGAAAGGCCATCGCCGAGCGGATGTGGTCCGACTGGCCGAGCTACGTGACGATGGTGCGTGCGCTCGAGAAAGACCCCGCGTTCGAACCCCTCGGACCGTGGCGTGAGCCGCTCGCTGCAGTTGCCGCCGCCATCCAGCTGACGTTCATCCATCTCGGCATCACGACGGCGCAGCTCCCTGGTGGCGCCAGCTGGGTCGGGCAGCTGCTGTGCGCCTGGTCGACGATCCTCACCGCCGGGCACAGTGACCACGCCCCTGCCTCCGAGGCGTGGGAGTCGCTGGTGACGTTTCTCGCCCAGGGACGCCGGCACGATGACGGGGAATGGGTCGAGACGAAGACCGGCGATCGCTATCACCGGCCCTCCACGTGGCAGTGGATCGAGGCCGACCGCGGTGGCGGCGTCATCGCGTGCCGCAAGCCCGGGGAAAGCGTCTGGCGGGTGCTTACGCGCACGCCGCAATTCGTCGAGCGCATGGGTGCGAGTGCAGTGCAGCTCCATGGCCAAACCTGGATGAAAGACGGGCTCATCCTTCCTGGTAAGGAAGGCAAGTCCACCGATTTCCAGCGCGTGTACCCACAGGGTGGCGTGCGCGTGCTGCTGGTCCCTGATGAGAAGCTTACAACCTGGGGCGAGTAGCAGCGCTACGCACGCAACCGGGTGATCGGAGAGGTGCTACACGTGTTTGTGGCATCAGGACGCCGTATACCTTCCCCCGTTGCACCTGTAGCATCGGCGCGGGCCGCCGATCATGGCCTCCGCGGCATTCGAAGGGTGCTGGGCCATAGGACAGATTCGCTGTGCTACAGGTGCTACAGGTGTCTTGGATGACGATCTACGGCAAGGGAAAGCCTTAAAAGCACGTTGCACCAGATGGTAGCACCAGGAAGCACGGCGGTTGCGCGCAGGCAATCGCACTGAATACATACGGAAGATAGCCGATGACTCTCCAGACCGCCACCACGCCCCTGGCCAATGCCCCGCAGGCCCGTCAGGACGTCGAAGTTCACGCCATCGAGCGCCAGCAGCGCCGCTTTGGCGTCATCTCACTGCTCGCGATTGTCGTGTCGTTCGTCCACATGGGCGCTGCGCTGACGCTGTTCAGCGGCCCGAGCTGGTACGAGGTCGGCGCGGCGCTGGCGATGACCGCGCTCGTCGACGTGGCCACCTGGGCCATCGCGGAGTACCACCACTATGCGCAGCGCCGGCGCCTGGCGCGCTCGCGCTGGGTGCAGGTGCTGTTCGGCGTGGCCCTGGCGATCTCGATGACGCTCAACGGTGCCTACCTCCACGCGCACCGGCCGGCGCCGGCGGATCTCCCGGAGTGGCTGAGCATCGGCGTGGCTGTCGCGTTCGCGCTGTTCGTGCCGATGTTGATCGGGGTCGCGGCCCTGGTGCGCGGCGAGCTGGAGGACGACCGGCTGCGCGTCCAGCAGCAGGCGAGCATTGTGGTCCAGGAGCGCGCCGAGCTGGAGCAGCTGCGCGACGACTACGAGCGCCTGCGCGAGGATCGGCTCGCGCTGGTGGCAGACCGGCAACGGCTCCTGACCGATGCGCACGACGTCGCGCAGCTGCGCGCGGAGCTTGCGCAGCAGGAGGCGCGCGTTGCGCAGAGCGAGCAGGAGCGTGCGCAGTTCGCCGACGAGGCGGCCCAGTTTCGTGCGGTGCTTGCGCAGGCCGCGCAGGACATCGCGCAGCGGGACGACGCGCTTGCGCTGGCTCGCGCAGAAGGTGCGCGCCAGGAGGGGCTCCTTGCGCAGATCCGCGCCGAGCTGGCGCGGGTGCAGGAGGAGCGTGCGCAGGTTGCGCAGCCGGGTGAGCTCGACGTGCTGGCGATTGCGCGCCGCCTGCGCGACCTGGGGGTGCCCTCGCGCGAGGCTGCGCAGCTGGTGGGGATGGCCGAGTCGACACTGCGCAACCGGCTCAAGCAGGCGGAGGCGGCGTAGGAGTACGGTGTCAGCTCTCGGAAGGCTCGCTATCTGCCGGCACCCTGGAGGGGGGATGTTCGCCTACCGCATACAGCACCCGACGCAGGTTCACGAGGCCCTCACGGTTCAGGCGCAGCGCAGCGACCGTGGCCCGGCCACTGGGGGTCAATCCGACGATGGTGCTGTAGTCGTCGTTCCAAGCAAAGTGATCGTCCCAGCGGTGTTGTCGTGGGTGAAACAGCGGCACGACATCCCCGGTCAACGGGTCGCGGTCGGTCACCTTGTTGTACTTGTGGTTGTTGCAGCCCTGACAGGAGAGCGCCAGGTTGTCCAGAACTGTCAGCCCGCCTCGGTTCCGTGGAACGATGTGCTCGACCGAAAACGACTGCGTCGCGAAGCGCGCTTGGCTTCGGCAGTACTCGCAGCAGCTGCGTGCGCGCGAGTTGACCTGCGCGCGGAGCTCGGCGTCTGGGCGCTCATCAGACATGCGGCGGTGGCTGGATGCCGAGCGAGAGCAGCAGGTTGCTCAGCGATGTGCCACGGAGCGCGGCAAGCTGTGCCAGCGCGGCCGCCCGCTCTGCGTCAAACTGCTCGACCTGGTCGGTCACGGCCAGCAGCTCGGCGTGTTCCGCTGGCGTCAGCGTCTCTTGCCGCCGGCGCTCTACCAGCTCATCAAGTCGCTGCTGGGTGGCAGGCGGCAGACCAGCCCCGATTCTTTGGAGCAGCTCTGCCTCGTCGTGCGGAAGGCTGGGCGCAACCCGTGCTGCCCGGAGCGCGACCACTTGCGCGACAAAGCGGTCCAGCTCATCTGGCTTGAGCTGTTCGACGGCCCGCAGGAGCTGATCCTGCGAGGCTTCCACCTGGATTACGGGCATAGCGCACATCCTCCTGGCGAAATTGTAGCATGGCCCAGCGGGGTGTGCAGAGGTTCTCTGTACGTGCGCCTGAACATCAGCCCTTCATACACGTTGTCGAGCCACGGTGAGGTGGCGGCATACTGCGCAGCAGCCGCGCAACCGTGCGCACCCCACGTGCTCGCCGGGGTAGCGGCAGCGCGACCGGCCGCTATCCGCGTCCCACGCGACGCAGTGCTAGCCGCGCCCGTGGTGATGTGCCACGTGCCCTTTCCCATGCTCAGTGGGTGGCGGCACTGCCTGACCTGCCCGGAGGGCGTAACAGTACTGAACCATGTCCGTGTTGGCGCGCGATCTCCCCGTAATCAAGAGGAGCTCGTCGTGCACATGACCGCGCTCGGCGGACAGGATACGCCACTCCTGCTCATCCGTGTAAGCACCCGCCTGCATCCGGCGTACCAGGTCCAGGTATTCCTCAGCGAGCACCATCAGTCGGCCGCGCTGCTGCGCATCCAGGTCATCGATCGACATTCGCTGCGCCCTCCTTTGGTATCTCGCACGGGCTGGTACCAGGTAGCAGTAGCGCTCGGTTACAGTGCCGCACGCACCACCTGGGCACCGAACACGCGTGCGGATGGAATCTATGCGAGCAGGCCGGGCCTGTCAAGCGCCAGCCTCCGTCCATGCATCTCCAGGCATCGATGTTCGCCCTGACGTTCGCCCGATGTTCGCCCGATGTTCGCCTGGTGAGCGCAGGAGGCTTCCGCCCCGTTCTGATGCCCAAAACCGCCTCTCGCCGAGCCCGCGCCATTCTATAGGAAACAACCGATGTCCACCAAGACCGAGAACATTCTGCTCACGCTGGCCTACTTGCTCTTCGCCGATAAGCACCACCTGCATCGCCTGCACTTCGTCGGAGAGTCGTTGGATAGGGCGGAGGATTGGATTACCAGAGCGCATGAGGATGGATTGATTGAAGAGCTGACGTGGGCACTGTCTGAGGAATACCGAGATGAAGTGACTGGAGCGAAGAAGAAGCAGACGGTCCGCCAGGCAAGCATGTGGCAGCTTTCCAAAGAAGGTCACGACACCATCAAGCACCTGCCGACGTACCCATACCAGGCCTACCGCAAGCGCGCCACATCGTTGCTCGAGCACGATCGCCGGGTACTCGATATGGTCGTGCGGCTGATTGAGCTGGCACGGCAGAGCGGACTGTGTGGCATCAAGGTGTTTCGCGAGGTGAAGCTCAACCCGAACCCGAAGTCGCGCCGGCCAGTGCTCGATGCACTGATGATCTTCGAGGTCGGCGGGACGTTCAGTCAGGAGCACCCGAACTTGGTACCGTGGTCGCTTGACAAGGCGTTGAGCGACGAAACGCTCTGGCGCGTCGCAATTGAGGGTGACAATCATTCCGAGCCTGCCCAAGTGGTCGCCGCTAAGACAAAATCGTATAAAACGGTGCTGGCCAATGAGCACTGGCGGAAGTATTGGAACGAGCGCTATGGTTCCGTCGAGCCAGTCGTGGCGTGGGGCGCGCCCTCCGAAGCGCGGGCGCGGGCGATCGTGGGCTGGTGGCAGGAGCACTGGCCGGACGGGCGCTGGCTGGCGACGTCCGACGCGGGGCTGCAGGAGAATCGCTGGTGGCTCCGGTGGAACGGCGAGACGGCCGAGAACCATCGGCTCGGCTTCCCGTCACGGCAGGTACAGGAACAGCGGCAGGAGCAGGCGCAGGCGCGCCGTCAGGATGCGGAAGACCGGCTGTGGGCGCAGGCGCCAGACGGCGATGCAGAGATCTACCGGGACTTGTTTCGCCTTACGTATGCGCAGTATGTGGTCCAGAAGCGCGAGGACGAGGAGCGCAAGCGCAAGCAGCAGGCGGAAGCGGAGGCGGAGCAGCGGAAGCGCGAGGAGGCGAAGCGCGCTGCGGCGGAGGCGGAGCAGCAGAAGGGGCTGGCGGCGGAGCGCGTGAGGCAGGAGGCAGAAGAGCGGGCAGAGCGTGAGCGGCAGGAAGCAGCGGAGCGGGCGGAGCAGGAGCGCCTGGAACGTCGCAGCCAGTTCCGGCGAAGGCTGGTGCGACCGTGGTGGTGGCTGTACTGGCTCGGCCAAGCCGCCGTGTGGCTGTTCGTGATTGTCGCTGGCGTCTGTTTCGCCGTGCTGCAGAAATGGTGGGAGGTACTCTGGGATAAGCACTATGGGGACAGCGGGGGCCAGGTACTTTTGCGTGTACTGACCGGCGCTGCTGTTGTTGGCGCGATCTGGTGGGCAGGGATACCCCCCTGGCGGCCGTTCGTCTGGGTCTACGAGGTAGCGTTTCAGGACGAGTTCGGCCCTGCGCCGGTGGCAGCGCGTCCATCTGCACCACGGCCCACGGCGGTGACGTGCGGCCTCGTGCGCACCACCGCTGACTTGCCGCTGCGACGCGAGCCGCGGCTGTCAGCGCCGATGGTGCTGGCCGAGAAGATGCCGCGGGGGGCGGTGGCGCTGTCGCTCTGCTCGACACAGACATCCGTGGAGCGGCTGGCCGCCGGCGAACGGACGATCACATGGGTGCACCTTCAGGCCCAGGGGCAGACGGGTTGGGCGAATGAGGAGTACTTGGAACGCGAGCGGTAGCAAACCTCACGCGAAGGAGGCTGCTACCGCGTAGCAGGTGCTGTGGATGAGGTGGCCCAGGTGCGGTGTCTCCTACCTCTCCGACGGTCTCGTACCTCCCGAGCTATTGCGTGTCCACAAGGCAGCAGGACACGCACCGAAATTGTCCACGCGCTCTTTCACATGCCAACACCGGCGAGTTGCTCCACCACCGGGTGAAAGGTATCGCCCGCGAAGACGGAGATGTGCGAGATGCCGTAGCGCTCCCGGCGCTCCCGCAGCGTCTCGACGATCTCCCTCACCGTGCCGACCAGCACGTAAGGCGACTCGCGGATCTCCGCGTCCGTCAGCTCTACCCCCGTCGCGATCCCCATCTCGCGGAAGGCCGCCAGCTGCTCCTGGATCTGCCGCAAGGCGGCGCGTGAGTCCTCGGTGACGATCGCGAAGTGCACCAGGCTGTGCAGCTCCAGCTGGTCGAAGCGCTCGCCGGCGGCCGCACGCACCCACGCCACCCGCTCGTCCATCGCGGCCGCCGTGAACGAGGCCATATCGAGCCCGCCGCTCTGGGATCGCATGTCCAGGCCGACCATGTCAGCCTCCCGGGCGGCGTACTGCAGGAGGCGCCGCCGACCGCCGCCGATAAAGATCGGCAGGCGCGGCTGCTGCGCCGCCGGGATCTGCAGGTCCAGCGCCTCGACGCGGTAGTGCTCGCCGGTGAACGTGACCGGCCCACCCGCCAGCAGCTGCTTGATCAGCGCCACCGCCTCCGCGAGCCGCGCCAGCCGCACGTTGCCCGGCGGGAGCGTCAGCCCGAGCGCGTGGAAGTCGCGCGCGGACCAACCGGCACCGATCCCGAGCTCCAGCCGCCCGCCGGAGAGCAGGTCAAAGGTCGCGGCCTCCTGTGCCAGCAGCGCCGGGTGGCGCAGCGCGTTGTTCAGCGTGTGGGTCACGAACCGGAGGCGCTCGGTGGCGTCGGCGGCGGCCATGAAGAGCACAAACGGCGCGAGCCCGCCGCTCTCGGGGTGCTCACCCGTGCTGACTGCCGCATAGCCCTGCGACTCGACCTTCCGCACGAACGCGACCCACTCGGCGCGCGACTGCGGCATCATTCCCGTGGTGAAGCGGAACGGGCGGTGTGTGCGCATGGACGCTCTCCTTTGACGTAATCATCTCAGCCGACTCGTCACTCGATGCCTGCGTCACATGGCCGCCAGCGCACGCGCTTCCTGCGCGAGCTCCAGCAGCCACACCATCAGCGCTTGGATGTGGTTCGCGTGGGCGGCGCCGCGAGCTGGCCCATGATCGGGGTGTTCGCCTCCACCGTGGTGCGCAACCACTAGCGGCTGAGCCAGGGCAGGGCCAGCTGCTCCTGATTGCCAATAGACGCACCACTGAGCTGACCCAGGTGCTGCGCAGCATCGTGGTAGTGGTCCAGCGTCCAGGCATGCTGCCACACGTCGACCAGCGCCTCGAGCCAGAGCCACCAGCTGCCACCAGGCTGCCGAACGACTCCATAGCAGCGCGGCGCACGCACACCGCGCAGGTCTTCGAGCGCGCCGCTCTGGTAGGCCAGGCGCTCCCGCACGCTCACATCCGCACCGTCGCCGATGCCCTTCAGGACCATCGCCCAGGGACGCGGGCCGGCCGCACCCCGTGCGACGCCGGAGAACCGGTACACGCCGAGGGCGCCGTTGCCAGCACGGAGGGGTTCGACGCTCCAGGTCTCGACGACCACGTCTGCGCCGTCCAGGACGGGCTGCACCAGTGGGGTCAGCGCGTCAGAGTCAAGCGCCTGCACCTGCCGCTCCATCACCGCTGCCCCGGCCGCGCGGACATCGAACTGCTCGGACACGGCAAGCTCCCTCACCGATCACGACGTGCTGGTTCACCCCTATCAAAGCAGATCTGCGGTACGTCGTAAAGGCCAACAGTAGTACGAAAAACGATATAATCGTCGATACTGCCCGCCACGCACTCGGGGCCGCACGCATACCCCTGCCTCACGACGATGAAGGAGTGCCGCATGCCTGACCTGCCCGCGTTCAGCAGCTGGGTGAAGCAGCGCCGCAAGGCGCTGGACATGACCCAGGCACAGCTCGCGTTGCAGGTCCCATGCGCGCCAGTGACGCTCCGCAAGATCGAGGCGGGGGTGCTTCGGCCGTCGCGGGAGCTCAGCGCGCGCCTGGTACAGCTTCTGGCGGCCACGCCCGATGAGTATCCCGACGTCCTTCGGAGCGCACGTCAGGCATCCCCTCAACCAGCACCGCGCCAGCCGGCCCTGCCTGTTCCGCTCTCGACGCTCATCGGGCGTGCGCAGGAGGTGGACCAGCTGTGCAGCATGATCCAGCGCGGAGCGCGCCTGGTGTGCCTGACCGGCCCCGGCGGCGTGGGCAAGACCCGACTGGCGCTGGCGGTCGCGCACCGCGTGCAGGAGGCGTTCCCGCACGGCGCGTGCTTCGTTGACATGGCCCCGCTCGCGGAGCCGCAGCTCGTCGCATCGGCTATCCTGGAGGCGCTGGACGTCGCACCCGGGCCAGAGTGGGAGCCGGTAGACCAGCTGGCACACGCGCTGGCGGGCCGGCACGCGCTACTCGTGCTCGACAACTTCGAGCACCTCCTGGACGCCGCACCGCTCATTACCGCGCTCCTCCGCCGTGCGCCCAACCTGGTGATCCTGGTGACGAGCCGCGTGGCGCTGCGCCTCGACGGCGAGCACCGGTTCGTGGTTCCCCCGCTGGCGGTCCCCGACCTCGCACACCTTCCTGGCCTTGTCACGCTGGCGCAGTGCCCCGCTGTGGCCCTGTTCCTGGCGCGCGCGGCAGCGGCCGCCACGCCAGTGGTGGTGACAGAGGCGAACGCCGCGAGCCTGGCCGCGGTCTGCGCGCAGCTCGACGGCCTCCCGCTCGCGATTGAGCTCGCGGCCGCCCGCGCCGCGCTCCTGACGCCTGAGATGCTGCGCGACCGACTCGCCCAGGATGGGGCACTGAGAGCCCTCGGCGTCGGCCGTCGCGACGCAGCTGCGCGCCACCAGACTCTCCGCGCGACACTGGCCTGGAGCTATGACCTGCTCGAGCCGGATGATCGGCGGCTCTTCTGTCACCTTGCCGTCTTCACCGGCGGCTGGACGCTGGCTGCAGCAGAGCAGGTCTGCGGCGATCGCGAAGGACCGGGGACGTCAGCGCGGCACAACGTGGCAGACCGGCTGGCAGTGCTGATCGCCTCCAGCCTGGTGGTCCGGGCAACCGACGCGGACGGCGTGGTGCGGTTCACGATGCTGGAGACGGTGCGGGAGTACGCGCGCGAGCTGCTGGCCACGAGCGGCGAGGAGGATACCCTGCGCCAGCGCCATCTGTGCTCCTGCGTCGACCTTGCCACCGCCGCCTACACCGACCAGGTCGACATGTCGCGTGAGGGGCTGCGCGCGCTCGACGCCGAGCGCGACAACCTGCGCGCCGCACTGGCCTGGAGCCTACGCCCAGTGGGGCAGCCTGAGCTTGGGTTACGCCTGGCAGCGCACCTTGGGCAGTGGTGGTTCCGCCGCGGGCACGATGACGAGTCGCACCGCTGGCTGGCGCAGTTCCTGGAGCACCCGATCCTGGCGGACGCGTCGACCGAGGACGCGGCTCGGGCGCGCTACTGGTCTGGGAAGCACGCGATGATGCGCTGCGACCACCGCCTGGCCGTGCAGCGGTTCGCGGAAAGCTTGGCCGCGTACGTGGCGCTCGACGACCCGCTCAACGCCGCACGACTGCGCCACGAGCTCGCGCGGGTAGCGCGTGAGCAGACTGACTACGCTCGCGCCGCGGCGCTCAACCAGGAGGCGCTGGAGTACCTGGGTGCGCACGACCCAACCTACTTCGTGGCCGACGTCCTCCTGACCTTTGGAGACATCGCGACGGACCAGGGCCAGCTGAGTGTGGCAGCCGAGTACCTCCAGGAGAGCTTGGCCCTCTCCCGCCAGCTCGGCTACCACGTCGGCGTCGGGGCCTCGCTCATGAACCTCGGGCGGGTCATGTGTCTCGCAGGTGACCTCCCCCAGGCGCGGGCGTACGCCGAGGCGAGCCTCGCACTCGCCTGGCAGGAGGGGTACCCAACGCTAGCCGGCAAGGTACAGGTGCAGCTCGCGCGGATCGAGCGTGCCGCCGGCGACAACGCCGGCGTGGCGCGACACTGTGTGGAGGCCATAACCACGCTGCGGGAGATCGGGATCGGTGCGATCGAAATCGCGATCTGTCAGGAGTTGCTGGCAGGTATGGCGGCCGCCAGCGGGCAAGACGCAGACGCCGTGCAGCTCTTCAGTGCGGCTGCCGCGGTGAGGGAAGTGGTGGACGACCCTATCCGGCCGGTGGACCGGGCGGAGTACGACCGCGACCTCGCCGCGGTCCAGGCGCACCTAACGGAGTCGGCCTTTGCCGCCGCGTGGGCGGGGGGCCGCCGACTGGGCCGCGAGGAGACGGTGCGGCTCGCGAGCGACATCGCGGCCCAACACATGGCGCAGCTCGATCACGACGCCTGTCACTGATAACAGTGACTGCTGGTATACACGCTTAGCACGCATCTGGGTCGGGCCCACCTGGCGCAACTGCGCAATTGAGCCTGCAATGCATCGAAGCCACGCCGGCCTACGCTCTCACGCCGCAGACGAACCTGGATGGTGTTTGGCCTGCAACCCAGTCGCTATGCAAGCTCAGCAACCGAGGCGCTTGTACCTCCCCGCAATAGAGTCACGTGCTCGGATACAAGAAGATGAGAGCGAGACCGCTATCCAAAGACGCTGCCACCAACTCCCCAGACCTGCTTTGAACGTCAGTCTTGGTAGTAGACGCACCGGGACTCAACCGCGCTCACAGGTCAGTTGTCGTCGGGGTTATGAAGATCAGCGGAATCAGTCGTCCCTTTGCCTAGCTGTTGGTTCACCGTTTCAATGGCCTTGATCAACTTCCCAAGGGTCGGGTCGTTTGTCCGTCGTCGGGCGCGTTTGAGTGCAGGCAGCTGCCGGACGCAGTATTCGAACAACTTCTCCCGCGTGTCCAGGGTTCCGCCCTCCTGCGAATCGTGATGGGACATGGAGTTCCTCTGAATCTGTGATGATGTTCTGCTTCGGCGCAGTCCGTGATGCTGTCTTTGATGGCTACATCAAACGGCGGGCGAAGCCGTTTACCACGTCACTGACCTGATACGCACACAATCGAGCCGAGGCGATCAGCCAAGGCGTGGCTGCTCTAACGTGTGACGGACAGCATGACAATACCAGCTTTTTTGCGACGGAACATCAATATCAATGATGCGAATTGGTGCCAATTGAGAGGTGGAAATGCTGCAATCCTTCCCAGAATGCGACATCTATGATTTGCAGCGTACTGCGCTTGGGCACCTCGGTGCTGCCCGAAAGGATAGGGCAGGGAGCGGTGGCAATGTTGCTCTGCGCGACGCAGACGTCCACGGAGCGCTTCGCTGCCGGCGAGCGGGCGATTTCCTGGGTGCACCTACAGGCGCAGGGGTAAAGGGGCTGGGCGAACGAGGAGTACTTGAAGCACGAGCGGTAGCATCAGCTTGAGCACGAGGTTGCTACGCGGTAGCAGCCTTGGGGTAACGGAAGTCATCACATGTAGAACTTATATTGGGGCTGAACCTTGCCATCCTTCGACACGTGCTTCATTATCTCGCCGACCATGCGAGCAAAAGAGAGTGTAATCGGCGACCCGTCGGCAAAAGCACAGTTGTTGACATTCATCTTGGTCAGAGACAGAATCTCACGGAAAAGCTCTTTGGGAGAGCTGCCTCCGTGGTGTTCAATGATCTGCCAGGGCTCAGGCACGTAAGCGCCAGGGTATGTTTCCAAATAGGGAATGTAGCCCATTGTGTAGAGGAAATGCGCCTGCTCCTCGACGCAAAAGTAGGTTCCCCGCAGCGGCGGAAACTTACCTTCTCGGAAGAGATAGAGGCCTGTTTGACGCAGGGCAACAAAGTCCGTCTGGCAGCGTGGAAAAACGTCGGCGATGCCTTCATAGAGGCCGTCTAGCTCGTTATAGATCCCGCGTTTCGCCCCCCAAAACTCCGATGTCTTGTGGATGACCACACGTGACGGTGGCATTCGGTTAATCCGGACGTACTCATCCAGGATCTCTTTGATCAGCTTGCGCGCCGCATCCTTCGTCAGGTGAGGTGTGCGCCCGAGTTTCGTCTCGTCCCACTCAAACGGATCACCACGGAGCACCAGTCCCTGACCGAGATAGTCAAACGCCTGGGCAACGCTTGAGCGCATCGTAAGGCGGTCGGCCAGGTCCTGCGCGACAAAGAAGCTTATCCCCACATAGCAGGTATTTGCCTCAAGCGTTGTTGGTCGCCAGGGGATGCCATCGGTTTTGTAGTACTGGGCGGTGCAGAAGTTCCAGGCTCGTGTCGCCGGCTCCTGGAGCCCACTTCCCTGCCCGGTTGCTGTTCCGTAACGGAGCAGTTGGATCGGGATTCCCCATTGCATCGCGCGCGCTTTGATTGCACGGCGGAAGTTCAGGTAGAAGTTGCCCGAGAGCTTGACCGCGTGGGCCTTTCCTAGAATCGCCGGTGTGAGCGCCAAAACGATGATGTCCGGCGTCGGCCCTGTGTGCGCAAGGCTTGCGATCTCAGTATCGAAGAGGTCAACAAGGCGCCAGATGCGATCCACCTTGTTATCGATCTCAAGGACGGAATCAAGGTCTCGTGGGTTGATGGGGCGCTCCCAGCGGGGGTTTGTTTGAAAGCAGCAACCAAACGGGCTCTCGCGACTAAAGCCGATGAAGTCGCGGTTGAGGATTTTAGCGAGGCGTGTGACGCTGCTATTTATTCCCAATGGTTCGCCAAACAACGTGAGACCCGTCTCTACAACGACTGAGTGCGATCGCTTGATGTTTTCACTCTCTATTGGACTCCCGCAGTGCGTGATCCACTCCTTCGCCGATGCAATGGTCTCTCGTGTGCCGATAAAGCCGATCTTGATCTCTGATGGATGTAAACCTGCGACAGTCTTCCCGAAGGGGCCGTATTCAGCGAGGCCTGTCTTTGTGTCCTCGTGCTCGAAACCGTGCCCAAACTCCAGCTTCGGTTCTTCGAGGTACTCAATTCTCAAACTCATCCTCAGCCTCCTCGGGTCCTTCATCATCTGCTTCGGTGGAGAGCAGGCTCCAAAAATCCGCCTGCCCGCTGTCTTCCTCCTCTTCATACGTGGCCGGATCCATCGTGATAGCAAAATTAGCTAGGCCTGAGACCGGCTGTTTTTCGATCGTCATCACTGGGCGTGTTCCAAGCTTGAGCTCAATAGTTGGGCTACGGCGCGACAAAATGTTGGCCCAGAAGAGCACGTGGTTGAGTACATGTGGA
>JBDLTZ010000313.1:0-7092 GCA_039805565.1 Chloroflexota bacterium
GTGGCTTGGTTTCGCCACGAGCACGCTTCTGTCGTTCCCGGTCTCGTCCTTCACCCAGGCGCTATCGCCGATCGTTGTCCCGGCGGGGCGTGAGTCGCGGCCCACGAGCGCCGATTGGGCCGGCACTGTTCTCCAGCGTGTTGCCCTTGTCTGCCGAGAGACCTACGCTTGGCTGCTGCGGCCCCTCCTCCTTCTTATCGCGGCCTACCTCGGAGGCGCGCAGCTCCTGTGCCTGGAGGAGCAGCTCGGGGGCCGGCTCGTAGAGAAACTCGAGCGCCTCGCCGTGCTTGTCCACGCCTGTAGCCGTCACCAGCACACGCGCCCCTTGGGGGATGCCGCCGGACGCAAGAAGGTCGGCTAGCGGAGCCTCGATGAGCTTGAGCAGCTGCTGCCGAAGTGGGCGGGCGCCGAACCGCGGCTCGAAGCCCTTGTGCAGGACGTACTCCTTGGCCTGGTCCGTCACCTCGACGCTGATCCCCTGGCGCAGATAGGTCTGGTTCGCCTCATCCAGCATGCGCTCGAACACCATGCGCAGAATGTCACTTGAGAGCGGCCGGAAGGCAATAATCTCGTCTAGGCGGTTGATCCATTCCGGCTGGAAGACGCGCTGGAGCGCCTCGAAGCCGATCTGGTAGATCTGCTGCCCGGTGGCCTCCACATCCGAGTGGGAGGTGCGGAAGCCGATCGTGCGTCGGTCCAGATAGTCCACCATCTCCTTGGCGCCGACGTTGGTGGTGAGGATTACGATGCTGGTATGGAACGAGACCCGGCGGCCACCGTTCAGGAGCAAGATCTCGCCATCCTCCATGATTTGGAGCAGCAGGTTCCAGAGCTCCGGCTGGCCCTTCTCGATCTCGTCGAACAGCACGACGCTGTTCTCTTGCTCGATGATGTCGGGGTTGAGTAGCGGCTTCTGGTCACGGCCGACGTACGACGGGGGCGCGCCGACGAGTGCGGAGACCTCGTGGCCCTGGCTGAAGAGGGAGCAGTCGACTTTGAGGAACGCTTCGCCGTCGGGCCGCAGGAGCTGCGCCAGCCGACGGGCCGTGGCCGTCTTGCCTACACCTGTGGGGCCGAGGAAGAGCAGCGTGGCGCGCGGGCGCCGTGGGTTTCCGGCCGAGAAGCCGAAGCGAGCGCGGTTCAGCAGCCGGACAAGTGCCTCGATTGCACGCTCTTGCCCGAAGATAGTATGGCGCAGCTTCTCTTCGACCTCGTCCAGAGGGTTCGCTGTGCCACGAACGGCCCGAGTCATGCCGGTGGGAATGTGTTCCATGTCAACTCTCACTAGTAAGTATGTTGCAGTGGCGCCTGTACTCGGGTGCGATGAAAGTGGGGGGCGCTGCCCTACCTGTCCGGCGAAGGCAAGAGCAAGGGCGCTCATAGGAGATTATAGGCATGCAAGAATCAGCGCGCAAGACGCGAAGTGAGCCGGATTGTGTACGACACTGTTGCGGTGCAGGTCAGGTAACCTATTTTAACGGGTGGATAACATGATGTTAATCTGTTTGCTGTACGTTCGCAGCCGTACTTCATCGCGTACTGTGAAAGGCTCTTGCGGTGAGCCAGGGTGGAGTGCCAAGCACGCGCGTCGGACGGGGCGTGCGGCCCGAGCTCTCCGGTAGTCTGGACCTAGGCGCTTATGGCAACGATCCTGTTGATAGAAGACGACGCTGTGCTGCTCGAGACTCTCAAGTTCAACCTCGAGCACGCCGGCTTCACGGTTGAGACGGCCAGCGATGGTGTGACGGGTTTAGATATGGCCCGCCGCCTCCAGCCTACGTTGATCATCCTGGACGTGATGCTCCCCGGCCTCGACGGCTTCACTGTGTGCCGCACGCTTGCCAAGGAGACGCTTATTCCGATCGTGCTGCTGACCGCCTTGCGCGATGAGTCCCACCGCATCGCCGGACTCGAGCTCGGCGCGATCGACTACGTGACGAAGCCCTTCAGCATGGGGGTGTTGCTGGCGCGGGTGCGGGCGATCCTGCGATGGAGCGAGCGTCAGCGTCAGAACCCAGGGCCAGACATTCTTCGCGCCGGGCCCGTTCAGCTGGACCGCGGCAGCCGGCGAGTGTGGTTCTCGGGGCGTGAGATCGAGCTTTCGCACCGCGAGTTCGACCTGCTGGCCTGCCTGATGCACAACGTTGGTGTAGCGCTCTCGCGCGATCTGCTGCTCGAGCAGGTGTGGGGGAGCGAGTTCCTCGGCTCGAACCGCACGATCGATGTCCATGTGCGCTGGCTGCGGGAGAAGATCGAGCCCGACCCTGCTAACCCGATGCTGATCCGCACGGTCCGTGGGATTGGGTACTGCTTTCGGGATCCCGGCAGTGAGCCTCGCTCCCACGCGCGCGGGGATGCCTAGGGCGACCACTGCAGCACGCAGGCTTAGCCACGCTTCCAGGCCTGCGCCGCCCTACTCCCGCCCACGAGACTTCATCGTGCGCTCGATATCGCGCTTGGCCTCGCGCTTGGCGATGTCGTCACGCTTGTCGTACGTCTTCTTGCCCTTCGCCAGGCCAAGCTCGATCTTGGCATTGCGCCCCTTGAAGTAGACGCGCACCGGCACAAGGGTGTACCCCATCCGCTCGATCTGGCCGGTGATCCGACTGATCTCCTTGCGGTGCAGCAGGAGCTTCCGCGGCCGTGTGGGTTCGTGGTTGAAGTACTTGCCGGATTGCTCGTAGGCCGAGATATGCGCGTCGTAGAGGTAGACCTCGCCAGCGTAGACGCGCGCATAGCTCCCCCGCAGATTGACACGACCAGCACGCACGGACTTGATCTCGCTGCCGGTCAGCACGATGCCAGCCTCGTAGGTCTCCTCGATGAAGTAGTCGTGGCGCGCCTTACGGTTGTCGGCCACGGTCCTCTCGGCATGAACATTCGCGCCTGCCATGATGCTTCCCTGTGCGTACCAGTGCGGATAAGGCAGGTATTATAGCACGCGGCGTGCTTAGCGCGCAGTGGGTGCGGTGCCGGCCGCGAGTGTCTCGACGCGATCCAGGATCGTGTCGCGCAGCTGCTGAGCCTGCTCGAGGAACTCGGGGTCCTGCTCCTTGGCGCGACCCATGCGCTGGACGAAGGGCCAGATCTCGCTCCACTGCCCGTCGATCCAGTCGAGCTCCAGGGCGCGCTCGAGTCCGTGGCGCGCCAGGAGGGCGTGCAGCTGGTCACGGAGGTCAGCGAAAGCTGCAGCAGCGCGTTCTTCGACCGGGGTGCGCCGGTACGAGGGGGTGGAGTGGGCCAGCAGCGCGTAGGCCAGCACCTGCTTCAGGCGCAGGTTTAGCGTGTGTCCGGTGCGGTGCTCGGCGGCGTCTAGCCCGGGCACATCAATGAAGAGGAAGCCGTCGATGAAGTCGGTGCGCTCGCCGGCGCCACGTCCCCGTCCGCCGAGGTCGTCGAGGACGCCGCCGCCCCGCATGATGAACGGCCGCTCGTCGCCGCCGGCGCCGGGCCGCTCCTCGAACACAAGCGGTGTGGCGGCGAGGTGTAGGATGCTGAGGATGCGCGCCTCCTGGCCCAAGTCGCCCTGGATGGTGAGGTGGTGCGGTGCGACGCTCCCCGGCGGGAGGATGCGCAGCGCGACGACGGCGTCGATCAGCCGGCCGGCTACGGCGTACGAGCGTGAGGGAGGCAGACGGACAAGCCAGGTGCGCAGAGAGCCTGAGTAGGCGCCGTCCATCCCGAGGCGGCGCGCCGTGAGCCCGAGCATAGCGGCCACAGTGCCCCCGGCCGACACGGGCAGGTAGATCTTGCCTCCGACCGGCGGCATCCGCGCGTGGCGCAGCTCGCTCGCGTACATCTCCCGGCCGAGCTCGGCCAGCGACTCGATCAGCGTGTGGTCGTCGGTGTCGGGGAAGTCGCGCATCGTGAGGTAGGCCTCGGTGCGCAGCAGGGCGACCCCGGCGGGCGAGAGCTTGAGCACGGGCAGCGGGAGCCCCACGGCGCGCCGCGCAAGCTCGGGTTCGAGCAGGCCATCGGGCGGCAGACGCACGACGAGGGCGGGCGGGCTGCTGGGGACGCGAGGCTCTGCGCCCTGGGGTGCGATCGGCTCATGTGGTGCCGGCGCGAAGGCTGCGCCGGCGCGCTCGAGCCGCAGCTCGACACGTTCGAGCAGGCCGGCCGCCTCCGCCAGCCGCTGCCACACCGTCCAGAGCGACAGGCCGACGAGCAGGAGCGCGGCGAATCGCTGCCAGGGGTCGGCGGCGTCCATCATCGCCGGTATGAAGAGCACGGCGCCGGCGAGGAGTGCGGCGGCGGAGGGGATGAGCAGGTGCAGGGCAGACATGGAGGTCAGGGAGGGCGTGAGCTGCTCCAGGCCGAGGTAGTAGGTGATATCGCGGTCAATGACGCGGGCGCGCTCGAGGCTCGGGCGGATGAACAGTTCGGCCTGGGCGAGCATCAGCATGGCCACTAGCCCGCCGGCGAACAGGCCGAGCCAGCCTGTGGGGATCTGGGCCACAGCCGGTCCAAGCGGTAGCAGTAGCAGCGGCAGCACGTAGCGAGCCACCCGGCGCAGCAGGATGTGCTCGCTCGCGATGCTGCTGTTCAGCTGCTTGATCAGGAGGTCGAACCGCATGTGTTGAGTCTTGAGCGTGCCGTGCTGCGTACTGAGCGACCGAATCAGGTGGCGTGTCCACGCGCGGTGTTGATTGCCTCGCGCAGACGAAGGGCTTCCGCGCGCGCTGCCTCTGCGAAGTCCTGGCCCGGGCTCGCGTACAGCACGCTGCGGGAAGCGTTGATCAGCGCCCGCTCACCCGAGGAGTCGACGGCGGCGCGCACGGCCGCCTCGAGCTCGCCGCCCTGCGCGCCTACGCCCGGCACGAGCAGGGGCAGTGTGGGGCAGATAGAGCGGACGGAGCTGATCGCGCTCGGGTGTGTGGCACCCACCACTAGCCCCACGTTGCCGCTCGTGTTCCAGCGGTCACGTGCGCGCCGGGCGACCTCAAGGTACAGCGGCCCGCCGCCGGCGATCTCAATGTCCTGGACATCGCCGCTGCCGGGGTTCGATGTCTTGCAGAGCACAAAGCAGCCGCGGTCCTCGTAGCGCAGGAAGGGCTCGAGCGCGTCCCCGCCGAGGTACGGGTTGAGGGTCACGGCATCCGCGCCGAGGACGTCGAAGGCCAGGCGTGCGTAGGCTTCGGCAGTTGTGCCGATGTCGCCGCGCTTGGCATCCAGGATCATCGGCGCGGGGCGCGGTAACGCGAAGAGGCGCTGAAGCGTCTCAATACCGGGTGCGCCAAGCGCCTCGAAAAACGCAATGTTCGGTTTGAAGGCGCATGCCACGTCCGCGGTGGCCTCGATGATTGCGGCGCAGAACGCGAAGACCGGGTCGGGTGTGGCGCGCAGGTGGGTAGGGATGCGGTCGGGAAGTGGGTCAAGCCCGATGCAGAGCAGGCTGTGATGCTTCAGGCTCGCTGTGTTCAGCGCGGCGGCGAAACTCATAGAGTGCGTCCTCCTTCAAGAGAATCCTACGTGGGAGCGTGGCTGGTTGTCAAGGTGGTCGGCCATCTATCATAAATCGGTTTTGCAAAGTGTCTGAGCGCGTGATAGAATCATTTACTTATTGAGAGTTCTCCACATCGGCGTGTGGAGAACAGGTGTTCTTCCGCGTTGGAATGCGAAGTGGAATGTGGATAAGTTGAAAAGCTGCGGATAAAATCCGTGGACAAAGGGATTGACTTTAACGACTTACTAATGATATAGTAACGCGGGGTATAACTGGGGTGCCAAGCACGCGTCCCTCTTACGAGAGCACCTCTGGGGCTTAGAGTAGCTGCTGGCTCTCAGCCCCATCTTGTTGCCTAAAAAAGGCACATCTCCAGTGCACCGATCACGTAAGCCGACCTGCCGCCTCGCCGCCTTGACAGGTCGTGTATTATGTCATCAAGAAAGCCAGGATCAATGACCACCACGATAGGAGCGACCGCGCTACAGGAGTGGGCGCAGATGCTTGAGCAATTGCTCGAGATGGCCCGAGCGCAGGGCTACCTCACCTACAGCGATATCCTCGAAGCACTTCCCCAGCCGGAGCACCATGTCGCCGATGTCGACCAGCTTTACGCAGCCCTCCAAGCTGAGGGCATTCGCGTCGTTGAGTCACCGGCCGAGATAGCCGAGCCCCCCCCTACTGTCGAAGAGGAGCTGCTCTCAGAGCTCCCGGACCTCACCGATGTCGCCCTAGATGACCCCGTGCGCATGTACCTGCAGGAGATCGGGCAGGTGCCGCTGCTGTCTGCCGAGCAGGAGGTTGTGCTCGCCAAGCAGATGGAGGCCGGCCACCGCGCCCGCTGCGTGCTTGAGCGCGAGGAGTACACCGGCTGGCAGGAGCGGCTGCACTGTGAGCAGCAGGTCGCCCGAGGAATCGACGCCCGGCAGCACCTCATCCAGGCGAACCTGCGGCTCGTGGTAAGCATTGCCAAGAAGTACACCTCGTACGGCCTGACAATGATGGACTTGGTGCAGGAGGGCAACATCGGCCTGATGCGCGCGGTCGAGAAGTTCGACTACACCAAGGGCCACAAGTTCTCCACCTACGCCACGTGGTGGATCCGGCAGGCGATCACCCGCGCTATCGCAGACCAGAGCCGCACTATCCGGCTCCCTGTGCACATGGGCGAGGCGATCAGCCAGGTGAAGCGCACCTCGCATAAACTCCAGCAGACGATGCAGCGCGAGCCGACGCCCGAGGAGATCGCTGACGCGATGGGGATTAGCTCGACCAAGGTGCGCCGTACGCTCGAGGCCTCGATGCACCCGCTCTCGCTCGAGATGCCTGTCGGGCAGGAGGGTGAGGGGCGCATGGGCGACTTCATCGAGGATGACCGCATCTCCACTCCTGCGGAGGCCGCCGCAACCTCGATGCTGCGCGAGCAGCTCGAGGAGGTGCTCCAGAAGCTGCCCGAGCGCGAGCGCAAGATCATCCAGCTGCGCTACGGCCTGAAGGATGGCCGCTACCGGACACTCGAGGAGGTCGGCGTCGAGTTCGGCATTACCCGCGAGCGTATCCGCCAGATCGAGGCGGTGGCCCTGCGTAAGCTCCGCCACCCGCACCTCGGTAAGAAGCTGCGCGGCTACCTTGACTAAGGGTTGAGG
>JBDLTZ010000314.1:0-17577 GCA_039805565.1 Chloroflexota bacterium
CCCCCGCAATGTGTGCCCTACCAGACCGACGTCCCGAAGTTGCCGGAGGAGCCAGGGCATGGGTGATCACGTGCCAGATGCGTTGTCGCCGACCGGGTTGATCTGCTGGGCGGGCCGGTGCTCGTTCCGGCATCTTCGGCATATCCGATACGCTGCTGCACCGTTTGGGGTCGAGGGGCGCAGCCCCCGCCGGGGGAGTTCAGAGGGGCCGCGGCCGGTCCCTCTGGGCGGGGCACGGGGCGCAGCCCCCACACCAGGGCCGAGGGGCGCAGCCCTCACACCAGGGCCTAGGGGCGCAGCCCTCGCACCAGGGCCGAGGGGCGCAGCCCCCGCACCAGGGCCGAGGAGAGCTACCCCCGCTCAGCGATGCTCTTCCCCTGAAGGAACAGCATCACGTAGTCCGGCCCGCCCGCCTTCGAGTCCGTGCCCGACATGTTGAATCCACCGAACGGGTGCGCCCCCACCATCGCGCCGGTGATCTTGCGGTTCAGGTACAGGTTACCAACGTGGAACTCCTCGCGCGCGCGCGCCAGGCGCTCCGACACCTGCGAGTAAACGCCGCCCGTCAGGCCGTACTCGGTGTTGTTGGCGATCGCCAGCGCCTCGTCGAAGTCCTTCGCCTTGATGAAGGCCAGCACGGGGCCGAAGATCTCCTCCTGCGAGAGCCGTGAGTCCGGCGCCACATCCGCCACGATCGTGGGCGGCACGAAGTAGCCCGTCCCCTGCGGCGCGTCGCCGCCCAGCACCACGCGCCCCTCCTGTCGCCCGATGTCAATGTACTCGCGGATCTTATCGCGCGAGCGGCCGTCGATCACCGCGCCCATGAACGTCCCGCGCTCGGAGGGGTCGCCCACAGTCAGGCCCCCGGCGCGCTCCACCACGCGGTCGAGCAGCTCATCGTACACCTGGCCCACCGCCACCACGCGCGAGCATGCCGAGCACTTCTGGCCCTGGAAGCCGAAGGCCGAGGCCACGATCCCCTCGCTGGCCGCGCCCAGGTCGGCCGTCTCGTCCACCACGATCGTGTCTTTGCCGCCCATCTCGAGCACCGTGCGCTTGAGCCAGAGCTGGCCGGGGTGGACCTTGGCGGCGCGCTCGTAGATGCGCAGCCCCACCTCCTTCGAGCCGGTGAAGGCGATGAAGCGTGTCAGCGGGTGGTCCACCAGCGCGTCGCCGACGCTGCCGCCCGGGCCGGGGAGGTAGCTCACCACGCCCGCGGGCAGGCCGGCGGCCTCGAGCACCTCCATAAACTTGGCCGCGATAATCGGCGAGGTCGAGGCCGGCTTGAGCACGATCGTGTTGCCGGCCACCACCGGCGCCACCGTCAGGCCCACCATGATCGCCAGCGGGAAGTTCCACGGCGGGATGGCCACGCCCGCGCCGAGCGGCACGTAGCGTAGCGCGCCGCGCTCGCCCGGCATCTGCACGGGCAGCTCCGGCGGCGCATCCAGCCGCAGCATCTCGCGGGCGTAGTACTCGCAGAAATCAATCGCCTCGGCCACGTCGGAGTCGGCCTCCGCCCAGCTCTTGCTGACCTCGTAGATGATCCAGGCGCACAGCTCGAGCTTGCGGCGCCGCATCTCTTCGGCGGCGCCGAACAGCACCTCCGCGCGCTCGGCGGCCGGGACCGTGCGCCAGGTCTGGAAGCGCTCGTGGGCCGCGGCGACGGCGCGCTGGGCGTGCTCCACGGTGGCGCTCGCGGCGTAGCCCACCACCTCGTCGGGCCTGGCGGGGTTCACCGAGGCGATTGTCTTCTCGGTGGTGATGCGCTCGCCGGCCACGATCAGCGGGTAGGTGCGCCCGAGCTGCGCGCGGACATCGGCCAGCGCCTGCTCCATCGCCGCCGCGTTCGCCGGGTCGCCGAAATCAGTGAAAGGCTCGTTACGAAAGGCAGAAAGGGTCATAGGTCCCCCCTGTTCACGAGATCCTGCTGAGTCCTCGCATTATACAACCTCGGCTCCTGGCCGTCCCAGCATGGTGATCGGCGTCAGCGCGTACGGCAGCATATGCTGGCTCACGATGCGCGGCGAACGGCGCGGCGTCGTCAGTCAGGAACGCATGGTGGGCCCCTCTGTCAAGGCACAGATGTGAGCGGTTTTCAGTTGATGCGGTGCTTGATCACCACTTCCCCCGGCGGTGGCGGCACCGGCGTGAATACAAGCTTGCCCGACGCAGGTGCAAGAGCGCCGCTTGGGTGCGCAGCGGCACGTCGGTCGCGGCACGGTCGACCAGCGCCAACCGCTCCCCGTGCCTCAGGCCAGCAACTTTTACAGAATATTGACCTGCGTCGTGAGGCGGCCCATTTTGGCGTACAGCTCCTTGAGCTGCTTCTGGTAGGCCGCCTCCGCATCCGTGAACGTGTCCCGACGGCGGAGCTGTAAGACGTTTTCATACGACTATTCTACCGAACCCAGCTCGCCTGCGTGTCTCAATACTTGGGTCCACTATAGTTCCGCCACATCAGAGCGAGAAGAATTTATCCATGCGGAGCTGCTTGAAGAGCGCCAGCGGCTGGTCTCGCGCGTTGATAATCTGGACCTGGCCACCACTCGCGCGCACGCTCCTGTGGAGCAAGACCAGTGCACCGACACCGGAACTGTCAATCTGGTTGAGCCCACTGAGATCGACTACCACATGCGTGCGTCGTTCTTGGAGCAGCTTGTCGATGGATTGGCTGAGCTTGGGCGTGTCGTTGACATCGAGCGCCCCTGCGATACGAAGGATGGAGCGATCACCGTCGTCGGTACGAGTAACGTCGATGGCCATTGGAGCACCTCCTTGTTGAAAGGAAACATGGTCGCGTCGAGGTGTGTCCGAGAAAGAATGAACGTCGGCCAGTGATATGAAAGACGCCATCGTACTCACCTGAGCAACCCGGGGCGGCTTACTCGATTGCTGCTCGCCACCGCGCTCGCATATCTGTGGGTGGTCTACTTGGGTGTGATTGGGCGACGTGATGCGCGACGCAAGCCGATCCATCGGCCGGGCCGCTGTGATCTCAGCCTATTCTCGCTTGGGCTGCGCTTGCTCGCCTACTGTCTGCGCCACCGCCACCCGCTCCCGCGTGCCGTGCCCAAGCCGCTTGCTGTTGCTCGTCTCAGAGCGCTCACATGTTCTGTACGGCAGCGAAGTTGAGATTACTAAGAGAATACTGGGCCTACATCGGCTCGCCGGCCATTGCGAGCAGGCGCGCCCACTGCTCCGGAGTGACCGGCACCACCGAGAGGCGGCCCTGCCGCACGAGCGCGAAGTCCGCGAAGATCGGGTCGGCCTTGACGTCGGCAAGGGTCACGGGGCGGGGCAGCGAGCGCAGCGGGCGCACATCCACCACCAGGAGCTTGGGGTCGTCGCCGCGCGGGTCGGGGTAGACGGCAGTGAGCACCTCAGCCAACCCCACGGCACGGCGCTCGTCGCCGGTGTGGTAGATCAGCGCCAGGTCACCGGGCTGCATGGCGCGCATGTGCTTTAGCGCGGCGTTGTTGGCTACGCCGTCCCACACCGCCCGCCCGTCACGCTCGAGATCGGCGAAGGAGTAGTCGTCCGGCTCGGTCTTGAGGAGGTAGAAGTTCGTCATATCAGTCGTTCAGTCTTTCCAGCCGCATGCGCGTCACTCCCATCCGCAGCACGGCGCCCGGCGCGAGCACCTGCTCGGCGCCGCGCAGGTGCTGCTCCTGCCCATCGGAGCGGACAATCCAGGTGCCGTTCTTGCTGGTGTCGCGCAGGCGCACGGCCTCGTCATCGCCACACAGGAGCAGCGCGTGGTCGCTCGAGATCAGGTCGTCGCCGCCGATGGCTACCCGGCGCTCATAGCGCCGCGCGGTGCGGCGGCGCCCCACCACAGTCTCGCCCTCGGGGAGGGGCACCGCCTCGCCGGCGCGCTCGCCGTCCAGCAGGCGCAGGGCGAAGCGCGCCGGCGCGAGGTCGAACAGCATGCGTCCGCCATCGACCCACAGCCGGCCGCCGAAGACGTGCTCTGCAACGGCGCGCATCTGCTCCTCGGTCAGCTCGACGCCGCTCGAGACCATGGCGGCCACGCCGGCCAGCTCGTCCAGCCCGAGCACCTTGAGCCCCTGGCGGTGGTCGTCGATGTCGAGCGAGATGCGCGAGTCAGGATGAATGGCAGGGAAGAGGACAACGGCGCCAAGGATGCGCGGAGCACGGGGCACCCCCCAGCGGTCGAGGGGGTCGCGCAGGCGTAGGGCCACGGCGTCGCGGGCGGCGCGCGCCACGTCGAGCGGCGAGGGTCCAGGGAGCGGGGGGGTAGCGCCGCCGAGGCCGCGCCACGGCCGACCGGGGAGCGCCTCGATCGGGCCGTCGAAGGTGCGGAGCGTCCCGGCGAGCAGCGCGCGCGGGCGCAGCAGGAGCAGGTCCACACCCGCGGAGGAGGGGCCGGCCGCGACGTTCAGCAGCGCGACGGTGGGCGCCGGCTGGTTGGCCTGGCGGAGGTGGGCGTAGATGTCGAGCGCACGCTCGCGCAGCACCCAGCGATCCCCCGCAGACGCAGGGATCCCCCCGATGTAGATTTGCGTGGTGGCCACGCGCTATCTCCGTACGACACAGGTGAGCGACGTGACGATGATAGCTCAGGTGCGGCGGGAGCGCAAGGAGCGGAGCCGGCGCCTGCCTTGCGCCCCGCCCCGACGGCGTGGTATGCTGCCAGCACGAGATCCGCGCAGAGCCCAGCGACCTATGACCACCGCACCACAGCCGCCCGCATCGCCCACGAGCCGCGTCCACTGCGCAGCGTGCGGCGCACTGTTGTCGGCCGGATACTACTACATCAGGGGGCGTCCGGAGCGCTACTGCCGCCGCTGCTGGGATGAGCGGCCGAGATGCGACTCGTGCAGGGCGCCAGTGGGCGAGCGCCACTGGCGGCTGCATGACGGGCGGATACACTGTGAGCGCTGCCACGCTACAGCCGTCTACGATCCGCAGGAGGCGCGGCGGCTGTTCGAGCAGACGGTCGGGGCGATTGTGGCGCAGCTGGGGCTGGGCCTGCGCGAGGGCGTGGTGTTCCGCCTGGTGGACGCGCCGACGATCGCGCGGGTGCGAGCAAGCGGCGGCGGCACCCACCCACCCGAGGAGACGACGCTGGGGCTCTACCAGTGGGACGGGCGCGCAAGCGCGATCTACATGTTGCACGGCCTGCCGCGCCTGCTGTTCCGCACTGTGGTGGCGCACGAGTACGGCCACGCGTGGCAGGGGGAAAACTGCTCGCTCGAGATGGACGAGGCGCGCCGTGAGGGGTTCGCCGAGTGGGTGGCCTACCGCCACCTGCTGTACCTGGGATGCACCAAGGCCGCCGCGCAACTGCTGGCCTCGAACCATCCCTACCGGCCCTTCCTCGAGCAGATGCTGGCGCTCGAGGCGGCGGCAGGTCCCGCGGGGGTTATACGGAGTCTTGAGTCGTGAGCCATGAGCGGCATTCAAGACTCAAGACTCAACAGGACTGCCGCACCACCAGACGCGCCGGAGTAGTCACGCGCCGGCAGACCGCGCCTGCGTGTCTCGGCCAGGAGCGTCAGCGCGTCCCAGCCGAGCTGGAAGGCCAACTGCCGCACCTCGGTGCGCTGCTGCGTACGGCCCGCGCCCCGTCCCTGGGCGTCGTGCGTGCGGTTCTGGGAGACCATTTTTTGATACACCTTTATGATACACCCCGCGCCGCCGCCCCACGTTGGGGCGGCGGCACGGCATCATCGGCTATAATAACGAGCAGTGCACTCGGTCCTCGCGGCGTGTCGAGAACCCCGCATCCGTCGAGAACGCGGTCGTCGGGCGCGCGGCGTAGCTTCAGGAGCCAGCAAAAAGGCGCATGACATCGCTCTCGAACGCCCGCACCGTGCGCGCCGGCGCTGTGCGCCCGCCCCTGCTCCCAGCCGTAGCTCTGCTGCTGGCCCACCTGGCGCTCGCGCCCCAGGCGCCGATGGAGCTGCGCGGCCTGGCCGCCCATCTGGCACTGATGCTGCCCGGCGCCCTGCTGGCGCTGCTGCTCTTCCGCGACGAGCCGCCACTGGCGCGGGCCTTCCTGGCGCTGTGCGGCGCTGTGGCCCTGCCGCCGCTGGTGCTGCTGCCGATCCACGCACTCCCCGGCCCTATCCCATGGTGGGCTCCGCTGCTTGCCTCCGACGCGCTGAGCCTCTGGCTGCTGTGGCTGCTCGGGGCGCACGGGCCGCGGACCACCGACCGCCGACGAACGACCGCCGACGAACGACGTTGGTCTTCGGTCCTTAGCCCTCGGGCGGGGGTCGCCCTTGCCGCTGTGCTGCTGCTGGGGGCGGCGCTGCGCCTGGCGTACCTGAGCGGCGCAGAGTTCCAGGGTGACGAGGGTCGCGCCATCCTGATGGCCGCCGACGCGCTCCACGGCGCGGACGACGTCCTGCTGCTGCACAAGAAGGGGCCGGTCGAGGTGCTGCTGCCGCTCGGCCCGCTGGCGGTGACCGGGCAGATCAACGAGCTGATCGCGCGTCTGCCGTTCGCGCTGGCCGGAGTGGGCGCGCTGCTCGGCGCCTTCCTGCTGGGCCGCGAGATCGCACACGCTCCCGCTCCCGCCGCAGAGAGCGAGCGGCCGGGAGATATGGCGCCGTTCGCCCCCCTCGCCGGGCTGATCACCGCCCTGACCCTGGCGCTCGACGGCTTCATGATCGGGTTCTCGCGCATCGTGCAGTACCAGAGCGTGCTGGTGCTGGTCACCTGCGGCGCGATCTATCTTGCGTGGCGCTTCTATGCCGGTGCCCCCCACCCGCGCCGCACCCTGCTCTGCGCCGCCGCTCTGGCCGCCGTGGGGCTCCTGGCACACTACGACGCGATATGGGCGCTTCCGGCGCTGGCGTTCCTGGTGCTCGCAGGCGCACGCCGGCGCCGCTGGTCGGCTGGCGCGTGGCTGGCACAGCTGCTCCCGCCCGTGCTGCTGGCCGCCGGGCTGCTGGCGAGCTTCTTCGTGCCGTTTGCCCTGCACGAGCGCTTCGCCCGCACCCTCGACTACCTGGCTGGGCGCACCGGCCAGGGGGACGCGGCGATCTCGCTCTACAACAACCTGCCTTACTACGCCCAGGTCTCCACCTTCTACAACACCACCTTCGCCATGGCGACGCTGGGCGCGCTCCTGGCCTGCGGTCTAGCCGCATGGCTGGTAGCCTACGTTCGCCCCCGGCCACTGGGCGCGCTCCTGGCCGCCCCGCTGGCCGCCGGCGTTGCGCTCACGGCCCTGGCCCCCGAGCGCCTCCAGCTCGGCGAGGAGCTGAACGTCGCCGTGCTGCTGTTCGGCCTGCCGCTGGCCGCGCTGGCGCTGGCCCCTCGTACGCCACCAGGCCCGCGCGCGGCGGTCCTCTGGTTCGCCGCAGGCCTCGTGGCCAAGGCATTCCTGGTGGCGCGGCCAAATACCCACTTTTATGTCATGCACCCCGGGGCCGCGCTGCTCGTGGGCCTAACCTGCGCGCAGCTCTGGCGCGCGCTGCGAGATAGCGGTCCCCTCGGCAGGCTGGCCGCCGCGGCGCGGCCGCTGCTGATCGCCGGCGGCGTGGGGGTGCTGCTGCTCGCCGCGCCCTACGCCTACATCCTGCTCGTGCGGCAGGAGCCGGAGTACCGCCGCACCTTCCCCGAGCACCGCCCCGACATCTTCCGCGCCGGGTACGGCGACGACGTGCCGCGCTTCGCCAACTTCGGCTTCCCGCACCGGGCCGGCTGGAAGGTGACGGGCGAGCTCTACGCCCGCGGGGTGATCGGCGGTAGCTACATCGCCAACGAGGAGGAGCTGATCACCGGCTGGTACATGCGCGGCGCCTTCCGCTGCCCGATCAACGCCGACTACGTACTGCTCGCCACCCACCCGCTCGACCGAGTGCGCCTGGACGAGCGTGAGGTGCGCGACACCTACCACCTCCTGGGGATCGTCACCACCGACGGCGTCGGGAAGATGGAGATCTGGAGCCGCGCGCCGCTGGGCACCGAGCCGCGGGCCTTCGAGCTGCGCGAGCTCGAGGCGGCCTTCGACGCGCGCCCGGTGGCCGGCTTCCCGACGCAGCGCTCGCTGGCCGAGGTGACGCCACAGCACCGCCTCGGGGCGACATGGCCGGGAGACGTGCGGCTGGTGGGCTACGACCTGGAGCCGGCCGCCGCCTCGCCGCGCCAGCCGGCCACCCTGACGCTCTACTGGCGCACGCCGCTGGCCCCCGAGAGCCCCGGCACCGGCTACGAGCCGCGCGTCGAGCTGGTGGACGCCGCGGGGCGCGTGGCGGGGCTGGCCGAGCCGACCTGCGACCCGCCGAGCGCCGAGTGGCACTGGCAGTGGCTCTCGGGCGTGTCGTACCGCCTGCCGGCCGACCTCGCACCGGGCGCCTACACTCTGCGCGTCAGCCTGCGGGACCCGGCCGGCGCCGCGCTCCCGCAGGCCGCCGGGGACGAGGCGCTGGATATCGGCGGCTTCACCTGGCAGTGAGTCTTGAGTCTCTTGAGTCGTGAGCCTTGAGTCTTGAGGCGCATGGCGGTTACAATGTCGGCTCGCAGCACATCGCGTTGAACACCAGGCAGATAGCACAGAGCAGCAAGGACGTATCGATGACGACTACTCACGACACACGACTCTCGGCTCAAGACTCGAGCCGCCCTGGCCGCTTCGGGCCCTACGGCGGCGCCTACATCCCCGAGACGCTGGCCACCGCCGTGAGCGCGCTCGACGCGGCCTACCGCGAGGCCCAGGCCGACCCAGCCTTCTGGCAGGAGCTCGACGAGCTGCACCGCACTTTCACCGGGCGGCCCACCGCGCTCACCCACGCCCGGCGGCTCAGCACGCACCTCGGCGGCGCCCAGATCTACCTCAAGCGCGAGGACCTGGCCCACACCGGCGCGCACAAGATCAACAACGCCCTTGGCCAGGCGCTGCTGGCGCGGCGTATGGGCAAGACCCGCATCATCGCGGAGACCGGCGCCGGCCAGCACGGTGTGGCCACCGCCGCCGCATGCGCGCTGCTCGGCATGCAGTGCCTGGTGTACATGGGCGTGGACGACATGGCCCGCCAGCGGCCGAATGTCTTCCGCATGCGCCTGCTCGGTGCCGAGGTGTGCGGAGTGGAGAGCGGCAGCCGCACGCTCAAGGACGCGATCAACGAAGCCATGCGCGACTGGGTGACGAACCCGGACTCGTACTATCTGCTCGGGTCGGCGCTCGGCCCGCACCCCTACCCAAGCATGGTGCGCGACTTCCAGAGCGTGATCGGCCGCGAGGCCCGCTCCCAGATCCTCGAGGCCGCCGGCCGCCTGCCGGACACCGTGATCGCCTGCGTCGGCGGCGGGTCGAACGCGATCGGCATCTTCAGCGGCTTCCTGGAGGACGAACAGGTTGACCTGCGCGGCGTGGAGGCCGGCGGGCGCGGCCAGGGGCTCGGCGAGCACGCGGCGCGCTTCTCCGGCGGCCGCCCCGGCGTGCTCCAGGGCACTTACACCTACGTGCTCCAGGATGAAGACGGCCAGATCGGCCTGACCCACAGCGTCTCAGCCGGGCTCGACTACGCCGCCGTCGGCCCCGAGCACGCCCAACTCCATGACAGCGAGCGCGCCTTCTACACCTCGGTGAACGACCAGGATGCGCTCGAGGCGTTCCAGATGCTCTCGAAGCTGGAGGGGATCATCCCGGCGCTGGAGACCGCCCACGCGATCGCCGACGCCGTCAAGCTCGCGCCGACCATGCGCCCGGACCAGATCATTCTGATCAACCTCTCGGGCCGTGGCGACAAGGATATCTTCACCGCCGCAGAGGCGATCGGGGTGGAGATCTAGCGCGCGTCGCGGCAGTGCAGGGGCGGCGGCTCAGCACCGAGACACTATCCTGAGGTGAGAGATTTCACGATCGTCGCGGGGACTCCTCACCTAGGCCGGCGCTCCCCGGCGTGCTATCGTGCAGCGAAGAGGTATGACGCCGATAGCTACGCCGAGGAACACCATGAGCCGACCGAACTGGATCCCGGGCCACGCCGCCCTCATCTCTGGAATGGCGCTCGCGCTGATCGGCCTTCACGTGCTGATGGCCACAGCATTTATGGACCTGAAGTTCATCCAGGGCGACCTCGCCCCGACAGTACGCGCCGACACTCAAGGCGGCATTGTGACCCTCGAGCTGATCGGCCTGTGGGCCTCGCTCGGCGGCGCGGGGCTGATCGGGCTCAGTGCCTTGCTCTACATGACGGCAGCGGCAATCAGCGCCGTGCGAGGTGGTCTGCGGCGCACGCCTCAGGTGGCCCAGGCGCCCCAGAGCTAGCCGGACACACAGCCTGCACCAGCGTCACATACATCGAGCCGGGACAAGCATTCGGGATGTGGCTGAGCGCCGCTCGCGAATCGAAAAGCGGAGCTGCGACACGCGGCTTCGCTTTTTGGTTCGGTTCCACCTTCGACGAGGCCAGGCCGACCGAGGCGACACGAACTCACGTGCCGGCGGTTTGATTCGTGTGCTGGGCGCTCCACGTGCATCCTCGCCAGAAGCCACTTCTCCTGCTGGCGTGAGCAGTCGCCCGTCCGGCAGCCCGGCTAAAGCCTCGGCGCTGGGATCGTCCGCAGGCGCAGGCTCGCTATATTCGCTATAATGGACCGTGACCACTGGCGAATCCAGCCCTCCACACCGTTATCCTAGACGGCACGCGCGGCCAACCGACCCTGCGACGCCTCCAGCCGCACGTCTTCGTCCGCGGCAACAGCCACATGAGGCAAGTGAGCGCGATAACAGACCGATTGCTCAACATCACGCTGGGACACTACCGCCTGGTTGAGGTGATCGGCCACGGCGCTATGGCTACGGGGTACAGGGCGCACCAAGCATCGCTCGACCGCTTCGTGGCGGTGAAGATGCTCCAGCACAACAACAACACGGAGCAGATCGCGCGCTTCAAGTCCGAAGCTCGCTTGCTGGCGCTCCTCCAGCACTCCAACATCCTTCCCGTCCACGACTACGGCGAGGGCGACGACTTCTTCAGCCCGGGCAAGCAGACAGTCGTCGTCGGCACAGCGCTGGTCCGGAAGAACGAGGGCCCGAGCGCCCACACCGTCACGTCGGAAGACCGCACGTTCAACAGCAAGGTGATCGCGCCCGGGGAGACGTTTCGCTTCACGTTCACGAAGGCCGAGCCGTTCCCGTACGACTGCACGCTTCACAACGGCCTCACGGGGAGGGCATGTCCGGCTCGGTGGAGGTGAGCGGCTCGCCGGCCGCGGGCGGACAGCCCGAGGAGACATCGCAGCAGTGCAGCACGCAGACACACAACCCACGCCCCTCGTGGGCGTGATCATGGGATCGACGTCGGATTGGGAGACGATGCGCTACGCCGTCGAGACCCTCGAGGCCCTCGGGGTCCCGCACGAGGTGCGCGTCGTCTCGGCGCACCGCACGCCTGACCTCCTGATGGATTACGCCGGCACGGCCGAGGCGCGCGGCCTGGAGGTCATCATCGCCGGCGCGGGCGGGGCTGCCCACCTTCCGGGCATGGCCGCCAGCAAGACCGTGCTCCCGGTGCTCGGCGTGCCGGTGCAGTCCAAGGCGCTCAACGGCATGGACTCGCTGCTGAGCATCGCGCAGATGCCGGCCGGTATCCCGGTGGGCACCCTGGCGATCGGGCGTGCCGGCGCGGTGAACGCGGCGCTTCTGGCGGGGGCCATGCTCGGTGCTAAGCACCCTCAGGTTCGCGAGGCCCTACGCGCCTACCGACAGGCTCAGACCGACAAGGTGCTTGCCACGCCCGACCCCCGCGGCTGAGATTCGGCACGCCGTCACACACTGTGGTATACTATAAACAGAATAGTTATGTAAAACTCGCCGCGCGGCACGCCCCTCCTCCCGCCGGCCGGCGCGGCGCGGAGGAGAGATCCATGGACGAGAACGAGACCAGAGTGCCCCGCACCACCGTGAAGATCAAGAGCCTCCAGCGCGCCAGCAAAGGGCTCGAGGTAGTGGCGCGCGACGCCGTCAGCGGCCAGTACCTGGTGGCGAGTGCCTCGCAGCCGGGAGTGTTCTACGCGGTGGACCTCGATCCCGCGGCGCTCACCGGACGCTGCACCTGCCCCTGGGCGCAGCACGGCGGCGTCAACTGCAAGCACGTCATGGCCGCCCTGCGGGCGCACCACAGCGGTGGCCAGCTCTCCTTCTGGCGCACCCTCAGCGACGCCCGCCGCCAGCACCGCCGCACTGTGCGCGGCGAGGGGATCTACGCCACCGTGCGCCCGCGCAGGAGGCGTAGGGCCGCGTAGCGTGGTATCATCACGGCCTGTACGGGCGAGGCGCTCGCCCTCGTGTTGTGATTCAGGGCCGCTATGCCACCTACCGCCACCATCGGCATCCTCGGCGCCGGTCAGCTCGGCCGGATGCTCGCGCTCGCCGGCTACCCGCTCGGCATGCGCTTCCGTCTCCTCGACCCCGCCCTCGACTCGCCAGCCGGCGAGCTCGCCCAGCAGTATGCCGCCCCCTACGACGACGAGCCGACGCTCACCGGCTTCGCCGAGGGGCTCGACCTCGTGACTTACGAGTTCGAGAATGTCCCGGTGGCCGCCGCGCGCTTTCTCGAGGCGCTCGTGCCGGTCTACCCACCGCCGGCAGCGCTCGCGGCCGCCCAGGACCGGCTGGTGGAGAAGACCTTCTTCCAGCGCCTCGGCATCCCCACGCCCTCCTTCGCGGCCGTGGACTCGTACGAGGACCTCGAGCGAGCCGTCGCCGAGATCGGCCTGCCAGCGGTGCTCAAGACGCGCCGCATGGGGTACGACGGCAAGGGGCAGGCGGTGGTGCGCGCGCCCGAGGAGCTCCGATCCGCGTGGCAGATGCTCGGCGGGCAGGGGCTGATCCTGGAGGGGTTCGTGCCCTTCACGCGCGAGCTCTCGGTGCTGGCGGTGCGCGGCCGCGACGGGGCGACGGCCTGCTACCCGCTGGTCGAGAACACGCACCGCGGTGGCATCCTGCGGCGCTCGGTGGCCCCAGCCCCCGGCCTGACGCCCGGGCTTCAGGCTCTGGCCGAGGAGTACGCGGCCCGCGCACTCGATGCACTCGGGTACATTGGGGTACTGGCGATCGAGCTGTTCGAGGTGGAGGAGCAGCTCCTCGTAAACGAGATGGCGCCGCGCGTCCACAACTCGGGCCACTGGACGATCGAGGGCGCCGCGACGAGCCAGTTCGAGAACCATCTGCGGGCGGTCGCCGGCCTGCCGCTCGGCTCCACGGCCGCGCGCGGCCATGCGGCGATGCTGAACCTGATCGGCACGGTTCCCGATGTGGCGCCTGTGCTGGTGCTCCCCGAATGCCACCTGCACCTGTACGGCAAGGAGCCGCGCCCCGGGCGCAAGCTCGGCCACATCACCCTGCGCGCTGACGACGAGGCCACCCTGCTTCAGCGCCTCGCGGAGCTTGAGGCGCTCGTTTCCGGCTGAGTGCAACTCAGCGTGACACAAAACTCCCGCACGACGTGATCAAAAAAGCGAGCGCGGCTACCCGCGCTCGCCTATCCTGATGTGTTAGCGCTGTGGCGCCTCAACACCCGCTCTACCGCGCCGCCTTGAGCACGTCCAGCAGCCGCGAAACCTCAGCCTGGTCGATCGGCTCCCCGGCGCACAGGCAGTCGCGGGCGTAGTTCTCGGCGACAAGCGTGTTCAGGCTGGCGACAGCCGCCTTCACTGCCGCCAGCTGCGTCACGACATCGCGACAGTCGCGGTTCTCCTCGACCATCCGGTGGATGCCGCGCACCTGGCCCTCGATGCGGCGCAGCCGGAGCAGCACATCATCGCGGACGGGCACAGGGATCGCGCGGCCAGGCGCTGGATCGGTCATCCTTCTCCTCCGCTACGCCTTTACCGCCGCGTCGAAGGCTTCCTTCAGCATGCGCTTCGGGCCGGCACCCTGGATGCGGTGGATCTCCTGGCCGTTCTTGAAGAAGATCATCGTCGGGATCGCCAGGATGCCGAACTTCGTCATCCAGCGCTGATCCTCGTCCGTATTGACCTTCGCGATCTTGACCTGGTCCTTGTACTCACTGGCCAGCTCGTCCAGGATCGGGGCCACCGCGCGGCACGGGGCGCACCAGGGTGCCCAGAAATCCACGACGACCGGGATGTCGGACTGGAGGACCTGCTCCTCGAATTCGTTATCGGTGATCGCAATCGGCTTCGTCATTCCTTCATTCTCCTTGCTCTGCGTGGTGTACATCGTCTGATACCCCCCAGGGGTGTCCAGAGGTATTATACCCCCCCGCCGTAGCGGTGTCAAGAGCTGCGCCAGCGCCACAGGCCTATGCTATACTGTCCGGCGCAAGGCACCCGTCATTGTCACCTCTCAGCAGATTCCGTTCCTCCCGTCGGCGGGCGCATCTCACTGCTGATACCAGGAGGACACTGTGACTACCATCGGTCGTGACACGACGATCACCTGGCTCGGGCACGGCACCTTTCACATCGTGACCCCGGGCGGCAAGCGGCTGCTGATCGACGCATGGGTGGACGGCAACCCGGCCTGTCCGGGGCCCTGGAAGCGGCGCGTGCGCGAGGAGGGATTGGACGCCATCCTGCTGACCCACGGCCACTTCGACCACGTCGCCGACATGCTGGCGCTCGCGCAGGAGACCGGCGCCGCCGTGGCCTGCATCTTCGACGTGACCTCCTGGCTCGCGCGCAAAGGCATCCCCGAGTCACAGCTCGTCGGCTTCAACAAGGGCGGCACCGTCGAGCTGGCCGGCGTCCAGATCACGATGACCCACGCCGTGCACAGCAGCACCTTCGCCGAGAGCGACACGATTGTGCCGATGGGGACCGAGTGCGGCTTTGTGCTGCGCATGGACAACGGTTTCACCATCTACCACACGGGCGACACGGCCGTCACCTACGACATGATGATCGTCGGCGACCTCTACCACCCGGACCTGACGATCCTGCCGATCGGCGGGCACTTCACGATGGACCCGTACCAGGCGGCCTACGCGCTCAAGCTCATCCGATCGCGCTACGCCATTCCCGGCCACTTCGGCACCTTCCCGCTCCTCAAGGGCACCCCGGAGCAGCTGCGCGAGCAGTGCGCGGAGCTCGGCGCGGGAGCGGAGGTGATCGCGCTCCAGCCCGGAGAATCCGTCAGTTAGAAGTGTAAAGTTAAGATACAAAGATAGCAGCACACTCGGCTGCGCCGAGAACGCCTTTGGCGTGCAACACTGGTCACTCACGACTCAGCACTCAGCACTCACGACTCAGCACTTCGTACACACCCGCCCGGCTCAACGATGCGCCACGATACCTCCAGGAAGCCATGAAACTGATCATCCCCCAGACCATCGCCCACCTCGTGGAGCATCGCATTCCGGTCGTCGCCCCCGAAACTACGATCGTGCGCTTCGACGACGACGGCAACCTGACCGACGACGCCTCGGACGCCGTGGCGCTGCTGCGCTGGTGGAACCCGACGCCGATCTTCCGCAAGCTGCTGGCCGCCGCGCCGCACCTGCGCTGGGTCCACACCCCGAGCGCGGGCGTCGACCACCTGCTCATCCCCGAGATCGTCGAGAGCGACATCCTACTGACAAACTCGGCCGGCTCGCACGCCATCCCGATCGCCGAGTTCGTGATGATGTACATGCTCACGCACGTCAAGCGCATCGACGAGCTCAAGGCGCTCGCCCCGGAGGACTGGGAGAAGGGCGACGAGGTCCGCTGCAATGAACTGCACAACACCACCCTGCTGATCGTCGGCCTCGGCAGCATCGGCGAGGAGATCGCCAAGCGCGCCTCGGCCTTCGGCATGCGCGTGGTGGGCAGCCGCCGCCGCGTGCGCCCCACCCCCTTCGTAGACCTCGTGGTGGGCGATGACGGCTGGCGCGAGCTGCTGCCCCAGGCCGACTACGTCGTGATCGCCGCGCCGCTCACCGAGCAGACCCGCGGCATGGTGGACGGCGACGCCTTCGCCCGCATGAAGCAGGGCGCGTACTTCATCAACATCGCCCGCGGCCCGATCGTAGACACCGACGCGCTCCTGGCGGCGCTGCACAGCGGCCACCTCTCCGGGGCCGCGATCGACACGCCGCCGATCGAGCCCCTACCGCCTGAGCACCCGCTCTGGCACGCCCCCAACACCTGGGTCACCCCGCATATCTCGTACTCCTCGCCCCGCACCCGCGGCCGTATGATGGATATTTTCATCGAGAACCTGCGGCGCTTCCGCTCGGGCGAGCAGCTCGTGAATGTGGTCGATAAGCACGCTGGATACTAGGACGACCAGGGACAGAGGACCGAGGAGGAAGGACCAAAGGCCAGGCCAGGAGCGCGCACCGCTCTCCGCCATCGTCGATCTGCGGTCTTTCGTCTTTCGACCAGGAGAGCAATGATGCTGACACCGACCCCGACCGCCGGCGACACGACCTGGTTCACCCGCGACCGCTTCGGCATGTTCATCCACTGGGGGCTCTACGCGCTCCCCGCCCGCCACGAGTGGGTCCAGAGCCGCGAGGAGATCCCCGAGGAGCACTACCGCCGCTACTTCGAGCGCTTCGACCCGGACCTGTACGACCCGCAGGCCTGGGCGCGGGCCGCCCGCGAGGCCGGCATGAAGTACGTGGTGCTCACCGCCAAGCACCACGAGGGCTTCTGCCTGTGGGACACGAAGCAGACCGACTACAAGGCCACCAACACCCCGGCCGGCCGTGACCTGCTCAAGCCGTTCGCGGAGGCCTTCCGCGCCGAGGGGCTGCGCGTCGGGTTCTACTACTCGCTGATCGACTGGCACCACCCGGACTTCCCGATCGATATCTTCCACCCGCTGCGCAACCGCCCCGACGCCGCCGAGCTCAATACGGGCCGCGACGTGCGGAAGTACGCGGCCTACATGCGCGAGCAGGTACGTGAGCTGCTCACCGACTACGGCCCGGTCGACATCGTCTGGTTCGACTTCTCCTACCCCGGCCGGGACTACAAGGGCCTGCCGGGCAAGGGCCGCAACGACTGGGAGAGCCAGGAGCTGCTCGACCTGACCCGTGAGCTGCGCCCCGAGATCATCGTCGATAACCGCCTCGACCTGGACACGGCGCAGGCCGACGTGTTCACCCCCGAGCAGTTCCAGCCGCGCGGCTGGGTCCACGTGGACGGCAAGCCGGTGGTCTGGGAGACCTGCCAGACGTTCTCGGGCTCCTGGGGATACCACCGGGACGAGACCACCTGGAAATCACCTGAGCAGCTTATTCAGATGCTTGTTAACAGCGTCTCCACTGGCGGCAACCTGCTGATGAACGTCGGCCCCACCGCCCGCGGCCTGTTCGACGAACGCGCGCTGGCGGCGCTCACGGTCTACGGCGACTGGATGCGGCTCAACAGCCGCTCGATCTACGGCTGCACCCAGAGCGCCTTCACGCCGCCGCCCGACTGCCGCTTCACGCAGAACGGCGACCGGCTCTACCTGCACGTCTTCAGCTGGCCCTTCCGCCACATCCACCTGGACGGCTTCGCCGGAAAGGTGGCCTACGCGCAGCTCCTGCACGACGCCAGCGAGGTCAAGCTGCTCGAGCCCGGCCGCCACGACGAGTGGAGCATCGCCGAGCAGGCCTCCGACACCCTCACGCTCGAGCTGCCGGTGGTCAAGCCGGA
>JBDLTZ010000315.1:0-16534 GCA_039805565.1 Chloroflexota bacterium
CCCCCCCCACGACTCACACCTCAAGACTCACGACTCAACACTACTCGCCCAGGCTGCGCTCGAAGAACGACGCCACGCGCTCGACGTAGGCCTGCGGGTCGGCGTTGTAGGAGCGGGCGTGCGGCGCGCCGGCCACCTCCCAGTACTCAGCGGCGGGCGCGGCGGCCGCAAGCTGCCGCCCGTGCGACACGTCGGTCAGCTTATCGGCGTCGCCGTGGATGATCAGCACCGGCGCCTCGATGTCGCCGATCTCATCCACTGGCCGCGCCCGCGTCAGGTCCTCCCCCATCACCACGCGCGCCGTCAGCAGCGTCGAGGGCAGGAAGGCGTCCGGCAGCTTGCTGGTGCTGCCCCAGTGGCGCTGCATCAGCGGGTAGATGTCCGCGTAGCTGCAGTCCGCCACCAGCGCGCCGATCTCCGGGTCGTCCGCCAGGGCTCCGATCGCCGAGGCCGCGCCCATCGAGACCCCGAGCACTCCCACGGCGCCAGGCCGAAACCCCTGCGCCTCCAGCCAGTCCACCGCGCCGATGATGTCGCGCCGCTCGCGCAGGCCAAAGGTGAACCGCGCATCCTCGCTCTGGCCGTGCCCACGCATATCGATCATGAGCACCGCGAAGCCGCGCGCGTGCAGCGCCGCCCCGAGGTCAACGAAGTCGCCCGCGAACTCGGTGGCGCGGCTGCTGTCCTTGCCGTGCATCAGCACCACGGCGCGCGTAGCGCCCTGGCGCGGGATGTACCAGCCGGCGATCGAGACGTCGCCGTCGCTCGCCGCGAAGCGCACGTCCTCGAAGGCCAGCCCGTTCACGGCCGGCGTCACGTCGATCGCGTCGCGCTGGGGCAGCGTGACGACGGAGGCGGCGTAGGCGGAGACCCCGAGGTAGAGCGCCAGGAGCAGCGCGGCCAGAACGGCGGAGGCCCACAGGGCCGCGCGGCGGGCGCGCGAGACGGGGCGCGTGGCGGAAGACGTTGGTCGAGTTGTGGTTGTCATACACACCTAATAGTGGCGCAACAGTTGCCCGGCGATGAGCCCGTCAGAATCCGAGGTGTGCGGGCGACTGCTGCGCCCGCGCGCTGATCCAATGGCAGGTACGGCTGAAAGTCGGCTGGCACGGCGCCTTGTGGAGCGGGAACGCGCCCGCGCCGAGGCGGCATCAGTTCGCGCCAGCGGAGAGCGCCGCGCGTGTCAGACCGCAGCCGCCTCCCTCACCGCCAGCATCCGGCGCTGGCGGCGCAGCTCGTCCGCCAGACGCCGCTTCTCCGCCAGCATCTCGTCCGTCACGTACTCGTCGAACGAGCGCATGCCGGCCAGCTCCAGCCCGTGCTTCTTCATCAGCCGGTACATCTCCTTGGCCTTATCCAGCTCGATTTTGCGGCCCACGGTGTAGTCGCCGTACATGTGCTCCATCGTCAGCAGCGCCGTCTCCGAGAGGCAGGCGTAGGCCGTGCCCTTCGGCAGCCCGATGTCAAAGCCGAAGTCCGGCGCGCCGGGGAGCAGGATCTCGCCGCTCTCGATCACCAGCACGTCCGGCCGGCGCGCGGCGTCCTCCTTCTTCACGTCCGGTGGGCGGGCCACGTCGCACACCACCGCGCCCGGCTTGAGCTTGTCTACGTTGATCACGCGCCCACTGAGCGCCGAGGTCGTCGTGATGATCAGGTCGCACTCACCGATCAGCGCGTCGGCGTTGGTGGCGGCGGTCACGCGGGCGCCGGGGGTCTCGCGCTCGATCTGCTTCTTGAGCGCCAGCAGCCGCTCGGCGCGCGGGGCCACCAGCACCACCTCGCCGATCGCCTGCGCCAGCAGCCGCGCGCAGACCGAGCCGATCGAGCCGGTGGCGCCCACCACCATCGCCTTGCCCTTCGTCAGGTCAGTGGCGCCCATCTTGATCGCCGCCTGCTTGGCGGTCTCCAGCGTGGCGGCCACGGTGAGCGAGTTGCCTGAGGTGATGCCGATGTCCACCTTCTGCGCCACGGTGATGCCGGCGTCCCCCACCACGCTGGTGAAGGCCCCGAGGCCCATCAGCCTGGCGCCCATGCGCTCTGCCATGCGGGCGCACTTGATCAGGCGGCGGTAGGTGAAGGAGGTGTCGCGCCGCATCAGCTCGCGCGGCGTGGCCCCGAGCGTGAACAGCAGGCCCTCGATCTCCTCGCCGGTATCCTTCGAGCGGATGCCGCGCATCTTCGAGAGGTACATCGGCGGGAAGAAGGCCGCCACGTACTCCACCAGGCGCTGCGGCAGGTAGCGCGTGAAGGCGAAGCGCGGGTCGTTGGCGATGTAGCGCGTGGAGAGCGGGTGGATGACGAAGGCGAAGCGCGGCTTCTGCGCGGCATCGTTCAGCCGCAGCACCTCAGGCCCCCAGCCGGCCTCGTCGATGAAGTTGATGACGTCGCCCTCGGTGGGGCTCGCGCCGCACTCCAGCAGCGCCACCGCGATACCCTCGAGCACATCGGCCGACACGTAGCGGCCGGCCTCGGCATCGTCGTCGGCCTCCAGGCGCGGCGAGAGGGTCACGAGGGTGGTCACGCCGCGGGCGCGCAGGTCCTCGATCTCGGCGCGCGAGGGGTCATCGGTGACGATCACCTTGCCGGACAGATCGCGCGGGGCGAAGTGCCGGATGTAGGCGAAGTCCCCGGCCACCACGTCGGCCCAGCGGAAGTGCGACTCGCCGCGCGGGTCGTGCCCCTCCTGGCCGAGCGCCACCGGGTGCAGCACCTTGTAGGGCAGCAGCACGGTGACCGGCAGCGTCGTGGCGGCGTACAGGTCAAGCTGCCCGATCGAGCGCGGCACCGGGAGCCACTGCACGCCGCTGTGGATGATTGGGTCGGCGAAGCGCAGCTCGGCCTCGTACTGCCCGAGCGCCTGCGACAGCGCGTAGCGGTCGATCCCGCTGGTCACGAGGATGCGACGATAGTTGAAGAGGCCCTTGCTGGCGCGGTTGGCCTCCTGCACGCACCAGCGGTCGAGGGTCTGCTTGATCAGCCCGCCCGAGACCACCGGCGTGCGCCGGGCGCCCCGAGCGATGCGGATGACCTCCTGGTGCGGGTAGCGCGCCTCGCCCACGCGGAACACCGGCGTCAGCCCGCCCAGCCCGATCGCGTCCACTTTGCCGTCGTAGTCGCGCACGAGCGCGGCGGCAAGCTCCGTGTCGCCGTTGGTGCCGATCCGCAGGACCTCGACGTGCTGCCCGAGGATAGTGGTCGTGAAGGCGTAGTCGCGCTGGGCCGAACCCAGGCTGATGCTGACGATGCGCTTCATCGCGTGCTCCATCGCGTATTCCCGAGGCGGGAGGGTCGATGGAGACAGTATAGCAGAAAGCCGTTTGGTGTGAGGCCCTACTACTCCAGCACCCCGGCCTGCTCGCGCTCAATGTGGGCCAGCAGCGCCAGCAGCACCGCCTTCACGCTCTCGCGGTCGTTGGCCACGCAGGGCAGCAGCGGCACCTCGTAGGGCAGCTGGAGCCGGCGCCGGATGTAGCCAAGCGGGAGCGCCGCCGGGTCGTCCTGCTTGTTGGCGGCCACTACGAACGGCGCGTCGGTGATCTCGGCCCAGCGCGCCATGAGGCGTAGCGTCTCAACGAAGTGCGCCGGGCGGCAGCTGTCCACCATCACGACGTAGCCCAGGCAGCCGGTGCTGAGCACCTCCCACATGAAGTCGAACCGCTCCTGGCCGGGGGTGCCGAACAGGAACAGGTTGGCCTCGTCGTTGACCTTGATGGTGCCGAAGTCCAGCGCGACGGTCGTCTCGCTCTTGAGCTCGCGCTCGTCGGCCTGCGTCACCTCATACTCGGTCGAGACGACCTCGATCTCGCTGATCGTGCGGATGAAGCTGCTCTTGCCGGCCGAGTACGCGCCGGTGATAACGATCTTGAGGGCCTGCATACCTCTCCTCGCTACAGGCCGCGGACGCGGCGCATGATGGCCTGCAGCAGCCCGCGACCAGCGGTGGCGGGCGGAGCCACCTGGCCGGCGGGGATCGCCCCCATCCCGGCGGCCACCGGCTGGAGCTGTGGGGCGTAGGCGGGCTCGGGGCGGCGGCGCTCCTTCGTGGCGGCGGGCGGCAGGGCCACCTCCACCAGCCCGATCGCCACCAGCTCGGTCACGGTGCGGATGGCGGCCTCAGCGTCCATGCCGGTCTTCTCGCAGATATCGCGCACGTCCCGGCTGATCGCCACCTGGCTCAGGATACGCCACTGGTCCAGGTCGAGCTTGACGCCGGTCTCCGCGCTGTTGGGAAGCGAGGCTAGCTCGAGGCGGCTATCGAGGGTGATCCGCTCATGCGGCAGAGCCCGCAGCGGGTTCTCGCGGCGGCGCAGGCCCTCCATCACCAGCCACTCGGCGTCGTGGTAGATCCGCGGTGGGCGCGCGGTCACGGCCGGGTCGTGGCGGAAGACGAAGGTGGCGTCCTCCCACTGTAGCAGCTGCATCACGGCCTCCTCGTCGGTAGCCAGCACATGCCGCTCGCTGCCGTGCACGAGCACCGCGTCCACCAGACGGCCCTCGCCTACATAGATGACGCCGCGCTCAGTGCCGTTCACCAGCAGCAGCACGCCAGTCTTCGGCCCCATCCTGAAGATCTGGATGAGGTCGACAAGCGACATGTCCTGCAGGCTACCCTCAAGCGCCATAACCAGCTCCTTCGATCACACTACTGCCACGGCAGACCACAGACGGCCGACGGCCGACCACCAACCCGCGGAGCCCCGCCGATGTCAGTCGTCGGTCGTCGGCCGTCCGCCCCCTACGCCTGGCCCGCGAGCAGCCGCCGCGCGAGGCGCTCGCCGCCCACCAGGTCCGAGAGGTGGTGCAGTTGGTTATCCTCGTAGGCCTGGTTGAAGATCGCCACGTCCAGCGCCAGCACCTTGCGGAACGCTGCCAGCGCCTTGGCCGGGTCTGAGCTCTGCTGGGTGACCTTCTCGCCGAACGGGATCACGACGTCCAGCATCGCCAGCGGGTAGCGCACCGGCAGGCCAATCCGCACGTGGATCTGGCCGATCGTCAGGCGCTTGCTGGCGTAGGCCTCATCGTAGGTGCCGCCGAACAGGTCGGCGAACCAGTCGCCCACCATCGAGTGCAGGCGCTCCATCGAGGCGCCCTGCAGGTACTCGGCTGTGTTGCCGTGGGCGAAGAGGCGCTCGTAGAACTGCTTCGTCATGTCTGGGCCCGCGGCCTTCGCCGTGGCGTGCAGGCTGGCCAGCAGCGCCCCCTCGTCCTTGCTCAGCCCCATCAGGCCCACCAGCTCGCTCAGGATGGACTCGCCCTTGACCTGCCAGCTCGCGCGATCGTTCGTCATCGTAATCAATCTCCTTTGTCCCCTGGCCGGGGGAGTCCTCGCGGGGAAGCACCCCGCTACAATCAGAGAACAGACGTGGTCACCGGTCTTCCGTCGTCGGCCGTCCCTACAGCACGCGTCCGATCGAGATGGCCGCCTCGCGAGCTTCGATGCGCACCATGCCGAGGTTCGCACCCTGACGCACGTTCACCGCCAGCAGGCTCTGGTCGCCGGCGGGCAGCACCATGAACAGGCCGTTGTCAGCCTTCAGGATGGCCTCCTCGGTAACGCCGATCTTCAACTCGTTCGCCACACGGCGCGTCACGCCGACCATGGTGGCGGCCACGGCGCCGACGCGGTCGGCGTTGACGTCGCTCGACATCCGGGACGCCAGCACGATGCCGTCCATGCTCACCGCTACAGCGCCTGCCATATCGGTGCCGACGTTGTTGGCGAGCCGGTCTAGGACCTGCGAGATCTGCTCCTGCCGAGTTGCCATTGTCTTGTGCTCCTTGCTTCCGGCGCTGTCCGGCGCCTGCCATTGTCCTGCGCGGCCGCGGCGCGGCCCGTCACTTGTTCCACGGTCAAGTCTAGGCGCACACGCCGCCCCGGACCATAACAGCACCACAACAAAACCCTAGCGGATCCGTAATCGGGCGGTACTGCCAGGATTCAGGACTAGCGCATGGTTCCGGCGGCAGGCGATGCGCCGTACAATACAGGCGCGCCGCCGCGCCGCGCCCACAAACCCTTCACGCCACCACCCACATGCCGAACAGCCTCAACCGCCGCCTCTACACCACCGTTGCCCTCGCCGCCCTCGGCATCGCTCTGCTCGTCTGGGCCATCCATACGCGCCCCAGCGGAGGGAGCGACACGGCACACCTGGCCGCCGACGCGCCCCTGCTCGCCGGCGCGGCCCTGACCCTCTCGCTGTCCGTGCTCTCGCTCACCGCCCTCACCCGCGCCGTCCGCCGCTCGGTATCGCACGAGCTCGGCGCCCGCGAGCGGGACCTGAGCGACGAGCTCCGCCGCACCGCGCTCCTCACCCGCCTCTCGATCGAGCTGCGCGAGACCGACGACCCGCGGGTAATCATCCGCGATATCCTCACGGGGATCGCCGCCAACACCGGGGCCGCCCGAGCCAGCGTGCTGCTCGTGGGGCCGGACGGTTCCGTGGCATCCGCCGACATGATCGCGGGCGGGGAGGTCAGGCCGATCGCTCCCGAGCGCGCCCGACGCGTGCTGGAGCGCGGGCTGGCCGGCTGGGCGCTGCGCCACGGCCGCAGCGTGGTCTCGGCCGACCTGCGGCGGGATGAGCGCTGGGTCCACTTCGACGGCGCCGCGCCCGCAGGGAGCGCTATGGCGCTGCCGCTCACACGCAACGGCGCGGCCCTCGGCGTGCTGACGGTTGTCCACGCGCGCCCCGAGGCATTTACCAGCAAGGACCTACTGCTCCTGGAGGGGGTGGCAGCGCAGGCGGGCGTGGCGATCTGCGCCGCGCAGCGCTACGCCGAGGAGCAGCTGTACCGCGAGCAGGCCCTGCTGCTCTTCTCGATGGGGCAGTTCCTCACCGCCCGCCGCTCCGACGCCGACCTGGCGGCAGAGCTGCTGGAGAAGAGCAGCGCGGTTTTTCCGGCCCACGCCAGCGCCCTCTTCCTGGCGGACCACAGGAGCGACGACCTGTCGCTGTTCGTGGCCCGCTCGGCCGGCGGCACAGAGGTGCCCGCCTCCTGCCGGTCCTACGTGGACGACGTAGCCCACCGCGCATTCGTCGGCGGCGAGGCTGTGACCCTCAGCGTGCCCGTGGGTGCTGGACCGCACGCCGGCAGCCGGATCGCATGCGTCGCGCTCCCGCTGCTCCACAGCGGCTCAGCGATCGGCGCCTACGTTCTGGTCCACCGCACCACCGGGGGCGACGGCCTCTCCGCCCGCGTCTGGGCGATGCTCACGACCTTCACCAACGTGGCCGCCGCAGCCTTCGCCAACGTCCGCATGCTCGACCAGCTCCACCAGCGAGCGGAGGCGCTCGAGCGCCAGGTGGGCGAGCGCACGCTTCAGCTCCAGCGCAGCCGCGACCTGCTGCGGGTGATCTTCGACGGCCTACCGGACGGGCTGCTGCTGGTGGGCGCGGACGAGACGGTGCTCACGGCCAACAGCGCCTTCTGCGCGGGGGTGCTGGGGCTGCGGCCGCAGGATGTGGTGGGCCGGCGCTACCCCGAGCTGCTGGCCGAGCTCGAGCGCCGCGAGCACCTCGCCATCGCGCTGGAGCCCTCGCCCCTGGGCGCCGCGCGCGCCCGACGCACGGACATCGTGGGCCAGGTGAGCTGGTACGACGTAGACCGCTACACGCTGGCGCGGTCGCCGAGCGGCGTCGAGCCGGTGATCGAGCGCTGGCGCGACGTGACCCGCCAGCAGGAGCTGCATGATCGGCTGCTGGCCCACGAGCAGCTCAGCACGCTCGGCCGCCTGGCCGCGAGCGTGGTCCACGAGGTGGGCAACCCGCTCCAGAGCGTCCGCAGCTGCGTTGACCTGTGCCGTGAGGACCCGCGGCTCCCGGCCGACGCCGCCGAGTACCTTGCGCTGGCCGACGGCGAGCTCGGGCGGATCGCATCGCTGCTTGAGCGCCTGCGCCAGCTCTACCGTGCGCCGCAGCAGGCGTGGGAGCCGGTGAGCCTGAACGACCTGGCCGCGGCGGTGCAGCAGGTCACGAGCCGGCAGCTGCTCCGCCACAGGCAGACGCTCGAGCTGGGTCTAACCGAAGGTCTGCCAACGGTGTACGGCCAGCCGGACGCGCTGCGCCAGGTGATGATCAACCTGGTGCTCAGCGGCCAGGAGCTGCTCGCGGGCCCCGGCGCGATCACCATCACGACCGCCACAGACTACGCGCGTCGCACGAGCCGCTTCAGCGTCCGCTGGGCCGGCGAGGGGCTCAGCCCCGATCGCGCGCGCCTGCTGGTCGACACGCTGCAGAGCAAGCACGAGCCCGGCGGAGACCTCGGGCTCTACCTCAGCCAGTACGTGGTGAGACAGCACCAAGGGACGATCGACATCGCGTGCGGGAGCGAGGCGGGCCTCACTGTCTGCGTGACGCTCCCGTGGAGCACCGAGGGCAGACCCGCGTGACACGTAGCGTGCGCGGGCGCCGCGGGGGTTTGGGGCGCAACCCCCGAGAGACTCACCCTTCTCTACCCACCCTGTAGGGCTGCCGGAGCGCAGCGCAGCACATCGCCGCGGGAGACGGGTGGCGCGCCACACTGCGGCGCCGTGGGGGTTTGGGGGCGCAGCCCCCGAGAAGCTCACCCTTCTCTACCCACCCTGTAGGGCTGCCGGAGTGCAGCGCAGCACAACAGAGAGAAAGACGATGCCGAACGAGACTATCCTGGTGGTCGACGACGAGCTGGTGGTGCGGCGGGTGCTCGGCGACGCGCTGCGGCGCTCGGGCTACAGCGTGGAGCTCGCCAGCAGCGGGGCAGAGGCGATCGAGCGGCTCGGACGGCCGGGCGTGGATCTGCTGCTGCTCGACCTCCAGCTCGGCGACCTCGACGGCGTGCAAGTCATGCAGACGGCCCGCCAGCGCTGGGCCGACCTGCCGATCGTCATGCTCACGGCCCACGGGTCACTGCCGAGCGCGATCGCCGCAGTGCGCTGTGGCGCCGCCGACTACCTGCTTAAGCCGATCGCGGTAGAGGCGCTGCGCGACCGGGTGGCCTCAGTGCTGAGCGAGACCGGCTCGGCCCGCGGCCGCCAGGACCGCCTGCGCGCGATGTACCTCCAGATGCACGACCTGCTGCACAGCGAGGGGCTGATCGGTGAGCAGCCCGCCAGCCAGAGCCGGGGCGACGAGGTGCGACAGGCCGGGCCGCTGCGGGTGGACGCGCACCGGCACCTCGTGACGATGAGCGGTGCGGCGGTGGACACGACGCCTACCGAGTTCGCGATCCTCATGGAGCTGCTCGAGAAGCCGGGCGCGGTGGTCTCGTGCTCGCGCCTCGCGCGGGGCATCAATACCCCGGTGGACGACGAGGAGGAGGCGCGGCAGATCATCCGGCCGCACATCGTGCGTCTGCGCCGCAAGCTCGAGGAGGACCCGCAGCAGCCGCAGCACCTTATCAGCGTACGCGGCGTTGGCTACCGCTGGGGAGGCGGCGAGGTGTGAGGGGGAGGAGGGCCGCAGGCCCTCCATACATAGTAGTCCTACCAGTTTGTCACTGAGCCGTCGCGGCAGCGTAGGTGCGGTGCTTCCCAGAACTTGAAGCTCTGCTCGCGGATGAAGGCCTCGTCCACCTCCACCCCCAGGCCCGGGACATCGGACACAGGGATCGACGTACCCTCGAGGCGAAGCTGGCTCGGAAAGATCGCATCGTCGGCGCCGCGCCACGCCTCGCCGGGAGTCGTCCGCAGCTCCAGCCAGGAGAAGTTCGGCACGGCCGCGCCGAAGTGGACCGTGGCGGCGGTGCAGATCGGCCCGAGCGGGTTGTGGGGCATCATGTCGATGTAGTGCGCCTCGCACCACCCTGCCACCTTCATGGACTCGGTCAGGCCGCCGACGTTGCAGACATCGATGCGAGCGTGGTTGGTGATGCCGCGCTCGATGTACGGCAGGAACTGCCACTTGCTGGCGAACTCCTCGCCGATCGCGAACGGCACATCGGTCATCGTCCGCAGCGACTCATACGCCTCGGGCGTCTCGTCGCGGATGGGCTCCTCGAGGAAGTCGAGCGTGCCGCGCGGCATGCGCTGGCAGAACGAGGCCGCCTCGGCCACGCTCAGCCGGTGGTGGTAGTCGATCCCCAGCACCGGCGTCGGGCCAACGGCCTCGCGCAGCCGCGTCAGCCACTGCGCGGTGACTCCAATCGACTCGCGCGGCTCGAAGAGCAGCGGGTCCTCCCCCGCGCTCCTGCCGCCCGCGGGGCCGACACGAATGCACTGCCAGCCGAGGCCGATCAGCATCTGGACCTTCTCGATCAGCTCCTCGACCGTGTCGCCGCCAGTCGTGGCGAAGCAGGGCACGGCATCGCGCTGCTTGCCGCCGAGCAGCTGGTACACCGGCACGCCCAGCGCCTTAGCCACCACATCGTGCAGCGCGATATCCACCGCCGAGATCGCCGCCTGGAGCACGCGCCCGCCCTCGAAGTACTGGCTGCGGTAGGTCTCCTGCCAGATCCGCCCGATCTGCATCGCGTCCTGCCCGATCAGGAACTCGCGGTAGTGCTGGATCGCGCCGGCCACGGCCAACTCGCGCCCCGAGAGGCCGGACTCGCCCCATCCGTACAGCCCCTCGCTCGTCTCGACCTTGACCAGCAGCTGGTTGCGGTGGCCAACCCACACCGGGTACGTCTTGATGTCGGTGATCGTGAGCTTCATCGTCGTTCCACCTCGCTGTGATAGAGACCGACAGACCATCCTGCCGGTAGAGAAACCCCGCGTGTCTTGCTCCGCCCGGCCTCTAGAACGGCTCGGGCGGGCGCATGCGCCAGGCGAGCGCCGTGAGCCACATGCTCGCGGTGATCCAGAGCGTGTAGCCCGAGGCCGCCAGCACCACCAGGCGCCCCGCCCAACCCCGGCGCCAGAGCCACTCGTGCGCCAGCGCGGCCCCCACCGCCACCACCCAGGCAGAGAACATGAGCCAGCGGCTCGAGAGGGTCGAGCCGCTCAGGAAGGGCAGCACGGCGAAGAAACCGGCGATGGCGAAGGTGCCGGCCATTAGCGCGAGCACGATGCCTCGCCTCCCGCCGCCCGCCTCTCCCCGCAGCGCCAGCAGCAGCGCCCCGCACAGCGCGAGCGGGATCGGGAAGAACCCGAAGTGCGTCCGCAGCCCGTAGTCCCACAGGATCGTCCAGAGCGTGGCCCGGCTCACCGGCGCGCGGCCCGCCAGCCCGGTGAGCCCGCCGCTGGCCGTGGCCTGGGCCTGCGCCAGCAGCAGCCCGGTGTAGCCCGAGTAGAACAGCAGGAGTGCCACAGCCTGCGCTGCCACGAACGCCGCCAGCAAGAGGCGGAACGCCCCCCATGGCGCCAGCCCACGCCACGCGGCCCAAAGCAGCGCCGCCAGCCCGATGCCGCCCAGCAGCGACATGTTCATCCAGAATCCGAAGTGGCCAAGATATACGAGCGACTGGAGCAGCACGAGGATGGTGACCGCAGGCCACGGGCGGACAGCCAGGGGCCGGCGACCAAGAACCAAGGGCCAAGAACGACGCCCATCGCCTGTCGCCCATCGCCCATCGCCCGTCGCCTGCCGCCTGCCGCCTGCCGTCGCTCGCCGGCCTGCCAGCACCGGCCACAGCACCACCAGGGCGGCCACCAGCAGCAGGTGCGCGAGCTGCGCGAAGATGTGGGTGCTGAAGTTCCACCAGGTAGTCATGAGCGTGGCCGCGCTGAAGCTGTAGAGCGCGGCCGCCGCCAGGGGAGTGGAAAACGCGGAGGAGCGCGGGCTGCGAAGGGCGCTCACGGCCGAGCGCGCGCGCGCCGCGATGCCAGCGGCCACCACGTACACCAGCAGCGGGCTGGCGGCGTCCAGCAGCGCGCCGCCGAGCTGCAGCGCCGTGCGGCGGTCCAGCCCGAGCAGCGTGAACGGCGCCAGAATCAGGTAGAGCGCCGGCGGGTAGGGGAAGTCGACGCCGCGGTTGCGCGAGACGATCAGCACCGTGCCGCGCGCTACGTCCGCGAAGCGGTTGACGTGGAAGCCGATATCGCCGGGCATCGAGTCTGGGTAGATCTTGCCGCCGTAGCGCGTGGCGAGCACCACCACGGCCATCAGTGCCAGCCAGCGCCAGTGGGTAGGCGCGAGCGGGATGCCGAGCCGGCCACACAGGCGCGCGGCGGACGGGTGCACGAGCCCGAGCGCCACCGCCAGGAGCCAGCCCAGCGCCAGGGCCACCAGCGCGGGCGCGGCACCAAAGGCGAAGCGCGGCGGGTCGAGCAGCGCGGCCAGCGCGGCCAGCAGGGCGACGGGCAAGAGCATGGCCAGGGCCGCACCCGCGCCGAACCCCGCGCGACGCACGGCCAGCCACCCCAGGAGCACAGCGGCCAGCCACATGACAGTGCTGCCCCAGGCGGGGGGGGCAGGCCCGCCGGGCACGGAGGCCACGAAGCTCGCCAGCCCCGCGCCGATGGCGCGCTCGTCGCCCGTGGGGACGATAGTGGCGCTGCGCAGCTCGATGAGATAGTCCCCCGTGGGCGCGGGCGGCAGGGCCACGCGATGCACCACGCCCTGCGGCCGCACCGGCAGGCGCACGGCCAACGCGCCGTTCGCCCACAGCTCCAGCTCACGCGGGCCGCGCTCCGCCACCTCGGGGCTCACCGCGATGAAGCGCAGCGCCAGCTGCACCGGCCGCACGCCCAGACCCGGCAGCCGGATCAGCGAAACATCCTTCGTCCAGCGGAACGACCCCTGGATGTCCTCCTCGCGCGGGTGGAAGCCCGCCACCAGCGGCAGGTCGCTGCCCGGCCCGTCCTCCACGCCCACGTCCACCGTGTACGCCAGCGGCGCCTGCGCCGCCAGCAGCAGCAGCGCGCCGAAGAGGCCCAGGAGCAGCGCCAGGCGGCGGTCACGCAGCGCGCCCAGGGCACGGCGGGCCTCCTCCAGCAGCAGGAGGCCGACGTGGCGCGGCGGGTTGGTCGGTGGGGCTTTTATCCGCATACGGCCGCGGATTATCGCAGCCGGCGCGGGCGCTGTCAAACGGGGGCGAGCAGCCAGATCCGGGTAAAACGTGGTATAGTTATACCGCAAATGAGAGCGTAGCCTATAAGGAAGCCTTGTGACTCTTCTGCTGCTGATTCGTCACGGCGCCAACGACTGGGTCCACGGCCGGCTGGCCGGCCGCATCCCGGGCGTGCGCCTGAACGACGATGGTCGGCGCCAGGCCACGTCGCTCGCGACGCGCCTCGCGCCCTTGCCGATCGACGCGATCTACGCCAGCCCCCTGGACCGCACGGTGGAGACAGCCCAGGCGATAGCAGGGCCGCGCGGCATGACGCTCCGGCTCGTCGAGGGCCTGCAGGAGGTGGACTACGGCGAGTGGCAGGGGGCCGAGCTGAAGGAGCTCTACAAGCACGAGCTCTGGCCCGGCGTCCAGCACTACCCAAGCGGCACGCGCTTCCCGGGGGGCGAGACCCTCGGCGAGGCGCAGGTGCGCATGGTCGCCGCGCTGGACTCACTGCGGTCGCGCCACCCGAAGGGTATCATCGCGGTGGTGTCGCACGCCGACATCATCAAGCTGGCCGTGGCCTACTACATCGGCATGCACCTCGACCTATTCCAGCGGCTCGAGATCAGCACCTGCTCCGTCACCGCGCTCGCATTCACGAAGATGGGGCCGCGCATGCTGGCCTACAACGATACCGGCTCGCTCGAGCACCTGAAGCCGAAGCCGGAGGAGCCGAAGGCTGAGCAGCAGGCCACCCCTGAGAGCGCCGGGACATCGCAGCCGGCGCCGCAGGAGGCCGCGGCCGAGGCCGCGCAGCCGGAACTCCAGGGTGGGCCGGAGACCACGGCCGAGGCAGCGTCGAACGGCGTCGAGCCGGACGTGGCCGCCGCACACGCTTCGTAGAACCAGGCTACAGGCCCCTGCCCAGTCAGCGGGAGGGGCCTCAGCCCCGGGGAACCACACGCCCCTTCTGTAACATATCCGGTAGGACTCTATCGTATGGCAAAGTTTACTTACGACCTGGACCCGGTCACGCGGATCACCGCCAGCGCGGTCGGGCAGCCAGGTCAGCGCGTCTTCTACATCCAGGCGCGCCGCGGCCGCGAGCTCGTCTCGCTGGTCGCAGAGAAGGAGCAAGTCCGAGCGCTCTCGCAGGCGATCGACAAGCTGCTCGAGGAGCTGTCCGAGAAGAACCCGCTGCTCTCCTCCTCGGACGATCTGCTGCTGGCGAGCGACATGAGCCTGGAGGAGCCGCTCGAGCCGCGCTTCCGCATCGCACAGATGGGGATCGGCTACGACAGCGAGCGCGACATGATCATCCTGGTGATGCAGGGCTCGCGCGAGGACGGCGGCGACACGCCTACAGCGCGCTTCGGCGCATCGCGCCAGCAGATGCGGGCCCTCAGCGAGCACGCTTCGAACGTGGTGGCGAAGGGGCGCAAGATCTGCGGCAACTGCGGCCGCCCGATCGACGTCGGCGGCCACTTTTGCCCGCAGATGAACTAGAACAGGTGCTATGAGCGAGAAGTCTACCGAGCTGGGCCTGGGCGACATCCTCGCGCTGCTCGCCAAGGGCGAGATGGACGTGCAGGGCATGCTGCCCTGGAGCAGCAACTACACGCTGCTCGTCACCGTGAGCGCCGACGGCCTCCAGGGCCTCGGGGTCTACAAGCCCCGCCGCGGCGAGCGCCCGCTGTGGGACTTCCCGCGCGGCACCCTCTGCCAGCGCGAGGTGGCCGCCTACCTGCTCAGCGACGCGCTTGGCTGGCTGCTGGTGCCGCCCACCGTCCTGCGCGACGGGCCGCACGGCGTGGGCTCGGTCCAGCTGTTCATCGACTGCGACCAGGAGGAGCACCTCTTCACCATGCAGAAGGAGGGCGGCTTCGACGAGCAGATCGAGCGGCTGGCGGCCTTCGACATCCTGGCCAACAACGCCGACCGCAAGAGCGGCCACTGCCTCAAGGGGACCGACGGCCGGCTCTGGGCGATCGACCACGGCATCTGCTGGCACGCCGAGCACAAGCTCCGCACGGTGCTGTGGGACTACGCCGGGCAGCCGCTCCGCCCCGACATCCTCGAGGATATCTGCACCCTGCGGGAGCAAGTCCGCGCCGGCGGCCACTTCATCAAGGCGCTCGAGGGGCTCCTGGCCGCCGATGAGGTCAAGGCCTTCCGCCGCCGCCTCGACCGGCTCTGCAACACGGGCACCTACCCGGACCCCGGCGCCGGCCGTAACATCCCGTGGCCCCCGGTGTAGCTGCTCCCGGCCGCACATATCTCCCCGGCCCCTCGGCGCCCGCCGCAGGGGCTTTTCTGACGCACATCTCTACTGCTCACTCGCCGAACGAGGGGCAGAGCTAAACGAGACCCATGATATAATCCGCCCGACCCGCTCGGGATATCATACATCGCCGCCACTTGAGGAAGGGAAGATGCCCTGTGGAGAAGCTAGGCTCTGAGAACCGCCCAGCGCGCATCGCCATTATCGGCGCCGGCCCCGCCGGTTTTTACGCCGCCGAGGCGCTGCTGAAGCAAAAAGAACTTGTCTGCACTATCGATATCTTCAACCGCTTCCCTACGCCCTTCGGCCTGGTGCGCGACGGCGTCGCCCCCGACCACCAGTCGATCAAGGCCGTAACGCGGATCTACGATAAGATCCTCGAGAACCCGCGCGTGCGCTTCTTCGGCAACGTGACCTTCGGCGTCGATGTGACCCACGCCGACCTCCGCCCGATCTACGACCAGATCGTCTACGCCGTGGGCGCCCAGAGCGACCGCCGCATGGGTATCCCCGGCGAGGACCTCGCAGGCAGCTTCCCCGCCACCGCCTTCGTCGGCTGGTACAACGGCCACCCGGACTACCGTGACCTGGAGTTCGACCTCTCCTGCGAGCGCGTGGTAGTGGTGGGCAACGGCAACGTGGCGATGGACGTGACGCGCATCCTGGCCACCGACCCGGACGAGCTGGCCACCACCGATATCGCGGACCACGCGCTGGAGCAGCTGCGCGGCAGCAAGGTGCGCGAGGTCGTGGTGCTCGGGCGGCGCGGGCCGGCCCAGGCGGCCTTCACCAACGCCGAGGTCAAGGAGTTCGGCGAGCTGAAGGGCGTGGACGTGGTGGTGGACCCGGCAGACCTCGAGCTGGACGCGGAGAGCGAGGCCTCGCTGGCCGAGAACAAGATCGCGGCCCGCAACGTCGATATCCTGCGCGGCTTCGCCACCCGCGAGCGCTCGGACGCCCCGCGCCGCATTGTGATGCGCTTTCTCCAGTCGCCCATCGAGCTGCTCGGCGAGGGCGGCCGCGTCACGGCCGTCACGATCGAGCGCAACGCCCTCGTGCCGGACGGCAAGGGCGGGCTGCGCGCCAAGGGCACCGGCGCCTACGAGACGATCTCGGCCGGCCTGGTGCTGCGCTCGGTCGGCTACCGCGGCATCCCGCTCGCCGGCGTGCCGTTCGACGAGTCCTCGCACGTCATCCCCAACGTGGCCGGGCGCGTGATTGAGCCCTCGGGCGGCGAGGTGGTGCCGGGCGAGTATGCGGTGGGATGGATCAAACGCGGCCCGTCTGGCGTGATCGGCACCAACAAGCAGGACTCCGTCGCCACCGTCGCGTCGATGA
>JBDLTZ010000316.1:0-25385 GCA_039805565.1 Chloroflexota bacterium
GCCGCTGCCGGCGGCCGAGCACGTACGCCCAGGAGAGCGGTGTGCGTCCGCGGGGCTTGAGCTCGACCAGAGCGGCGAGAAAGCTGGCCGGGGCGAGGATCACCCCGGCCAGCACGATCCACGAGATCGGCGTGAGGCTGGCGAATGCGCCCCAGATCAGCAGTGCCACCAGCAGCAGGGTGCCGGCACGGGCGGGGAGGCGGATAGCCTTCCCGGGGATGTGGCGGACGGTGACCGTCGGGCGGACGCGCAGGCCGGTGGGGACCTCGTGAATCAGACTCACCTGGAACCTCCTTTCTGCGGCTCAGGCCGCGCCGATGAAGAAGCCGATGATCTGGGCGGCGTTGAAGGCGACCACGGCGACGAGGCCGACGCCGAGGGCCTTGAACAGGGCGGCGAACCAGGAGAACCGGTCGGGGTTCTGGGTCCAGTTCTCGTAGATGCTCCAGACCAGGATGATCGCGGCGATGGTGGCCACGGCCGCCGTCGCCCAGGTCAGCACCGGGAGCAGGAGTGCGTTCAGGTCGGGTAATCCGGTCCACATGGCGGGTGAGTAACCTCCTTGGTGCGGGTGAAGGAACGGCGGCGGACGGGGCCAGCCCGGGGGATTAGGCACGCACCGTTGCGCGTTGCTCCCGGGCCGGCCTATGTGAACGAACCGGCGCGAACAGGGCCGACACAGTCGGCGTGAACTGGCGATTAGTGTTGCTTGATGGGCATCACCTCCTTCGCCGTAGTCCGGGGGTTATGCGCGGGTCCGATGGGAAGAGTTTAGGGCGAAGGAATGGGCGGAGCATCGGTAGGAGATGAGGAAATGGGTTGGCTGTGTTTCAGACGATGTGCTACCATAACTGCTTGTAAGTCATACAGATGTTCGTTACATGTAATCGACCATGCCTGAACAGATATACAACTGGAATCGCTTTTGGTACCGGTCGGACCTGCCCATTCAAACACAGGTAGGTGGCTTTCTGCACGATCCAGAAGGCCCGTACGGACACGTCTTCAACCCAAACGCCGTACCATTTTCGGCCATTGCAGACGTACCCTGTCTTGGGCTCATCGCCGAGCCTGGCATGGGGAAGTCACGCACGCTTGAGATGGAGCAGGCGGCCATCGACGCGGCTCTCACCACCCAAGGGGCTCGCTCGCTTTGGCTGAACTTGCGGGAGTATGGTGACGTTTCCCATCTGATACGAAACCTCTTCGAGAGCGCGGAGTTTCGGGAGTGGGTTGCGGGTAACTACCGCCTGCACCTGTTTCTCGATAGCCTTGACGAGGCGCTCCTGCAAATCAACGTCCTCACCCCGCTGCTACTTGGTGAGCTGCGCAAGTACCCGGTTGCCCGGCTGTCGCTCCGAATTGCCTGCCGTGCGACAGACTGGCCAACTCCGCTAGAGGCAGGTCTTCGGAAGCTGTGGGGATCCGAGAACGTACAGGTGTATCGGCTGGCGCCGCTCCGATATGCCGATGTTATCGAGGCTGCCCACGTAAACGGCGTTGACCCTGATGCGTTCCTGCGGGAAGTCGAACGGATGCAGGCCGGCCCGTTGGCGGTCAAGCCTGTCACGCTCGATATGCTGCTTAGAATCTACCGGCAGAAGGGTGGCTTCCCGCGGCGGCAGGCCGATTTGTACGGAGCCGGCTGCCGCCTGTTGTGCGAAGAGGAAAACGAGTATCGTCGGCTGGCCGGCCAGGTGGGGACGCTTGACGCCGACGAGCGGATGCAGATTGCCGGTCGCATTGCGGCAGTAACGGTGTGTGCGAACAAGTTCGCCGTCTGGACAGACCTTGATCGTGGCGACTTACCCGAATCCGACATCCGGCTTGCCGATTTGCGTGTTGCGGGCGATGAGCGGACGCCAACCGATGCCCAACTTCGGGAAACGCTCGGCACCGGCCTGTTCTCGCTGCGTGGCCCCCACCGTATCGGCTGGGCGCATCAGACGTACGCAGAATTTCTTGCCGCCTGGTATCTTCAGAGCCAGGGCATGACTGTGTCGCAGTTTCTGAGCCTCCTGGTACACCCCGGCGATGGCGCTCGCAAGCTCGTACCGCAACTCCACGAGACGGCAGCCTGGATTGCCGGTATGGTGCCTGAGGTGTTTCGGGAAGTGATGCGTACCGACCCGGAGGTGCTCCTACGAAGCGATGTGGCTACAGCCGACGATGCCGATCGCGTCGCGCTGGTGACTGCTCTGCTTTCTCTGTACGAAGGAGGCGGCTCACTCGAACGGTACGGCCGACCGTTTCATAAGCTGAGCCATTCGGGGCTTGCAGATCAACTGCGGCCGTATGTGACAGACGCCGGTCGGGTTCTTGAGGCCCGTGAGGCTGCCATAGATATGGCAGATGCCTGTGGGGTGAAAGAGTTGCTCCCGGAGATCCTCGCGCTTTCCCTCAATCCGGCGGAACACCTCGCGCTGCGCATTCGAGCGGTCATCGCTATTCAAGCTATGGGAGATGAGGACACCAAAGCACAGCTCAAGCCGCTGTTGTATGCGGAGGTTGAGCACGATGTCGGGCTGCAAATGAAGGGGCGCGTGCTTCAGATACTCTGGCCTCGTCATCTGACTTCCCCAGAGCTATTTGCTGCGCTCACACCGGCAAATATTCGGTTTGCTGGCCCGTACGAGACGTTTCTATCGTACGACTTTGTTTCTCATGTACAACTCGTAGAGCTACCCCTTGCCCTCGAATGGGTTGCCAGCCTCCCGTCACGTCACGAGTTGCGGACCACCTTTGGGAAAGCGATCAACGCCGTCTTCCGCCGCTCCTGGAGCTTCCTCGACGAGGCGGGGGTGTTGCCGGCCTTTGCGCGAGCGGCCTACTCGCGGCTGAAGGAGCATGAGCCCATCGTCTCCTCCGAACACAGAGACGATACGGAGGCGGCGGAGTTTAACCGGGAACTCTTTGCGAATGAGGAGAAGCGCCGGCGCCTGGTACTGGCGATCCTCCCCCTGTTTACCACCGAGAGTGGGGATGCCGTCTGGCTTCTGTACTCTACCCCGCTGCTCGACAATGCCGATATCCCCTGGCTGGTCGGGGAATTACTGGCGAGCGAAGATATCGAGACTCAGCGGAAACTGGCCCAGCTTATCGACCGGCTCTATGTTTTCGCCAATACCACCCATACCGAGCTCATCTTTGGTGCTTGCCAAAGCAACTCGGTTCTGGCTGAAACATTCGCGAGGATTCTGGGAGCCGTACCCCTCGACTCGCTGCAGGCAAAGGAGCAGCGTGAGACATATTACCGGCACATTGGCTGGCAGGAGAAACGCGAGAAGCGAGAACTGCTCGACCCACCCCCGGCGGCGCGGGTGGCTACCTGTCTTTCGTGGATAGAAAACGGGAACGCCGACGCATGGGGGCGACTAAACCAAGAAATGACGCTAGAGGCATACAGCACGCACTACGGCGAGCTGTTGAAAACCGATGTACGTGAACTGCCGGGCTGGAAAGAGGCAGACGCACCAACGCGGATGCGCATCGTTGAAGCCGCCCGACGGCATGTTCTCGAGAGCGAGCCGGACGCCGACGAGTGGCTCGGGACAAATCGATACCCCTATTCCGTGTTCTACAGCTTCCACGCGCTGTACCTTCTGGAACACGAAGTGCCTAGCTTTGTTGCCGAACTGTCCCTTGCGCTGTGGCGGAAATGGACCCCGGTTATCTACGCGTACCGGTCGAATACGGGCCAAGAAGAACCTATAGAACACGAGATGCTCCGCCGTGCCTACCAGCACGCGCCTGACGAACTCATCAGAGTGATGCTGATGGAGATAGAGGGCGACCTGAAATCCGAGAGCGGTCTCGTTCACCTCCCCGGCAGGCTGAAGTCTATCTGGGATGACCGTATTGCCCAAGCGCTGCTGACCAAAGCTCAGGAGACGGCCGTGGACTGGCCAGCAGTAGCCAATCTCCTCGATGAACTACTCCACCAAGACTATGAGCCGGCCCGCGTTTACGCCGAGTCCCTGGTGACGACGCGGGGGGAGGAAGGCAGCCCAGGGTGGAAGCGCGCGGTAATCGCCGCACGCCATCTGATGCTCTACGCCGCCGACATCAGCTGGCCGGTCATCTGGCAAGCTTTCCAGGAGAGCGGAGCCTTTGGTCGTGAGGCCATTACCGCCTATGCCCATACCGGTGACAGGCATGGGGAGCGCCTTCAAGTTCTGTCGGAGCGAACCCTCGCCGACTTCTACATCTGGCTTGAGACCCAGTTCCCGCACGCCGAGGATCCGAAGCATCCTATAGACGGGGACAGCATGCATCAGGTTACGGCCCGCGAAAGCGTTGGGATGTGGCGCGATGGTGTGCTGCGCCAGTTGAAGCAGAAGGGCTCACCAGCGGCATGCGTTGAGATTGCCCGGATCGCGGCGACCTTTCCGCATCTGGAGTGGCTCAAGTACACTCTGCTTGAGGCGCAGCACATCACCCGTCAGGCGACTTGGACGCCGCCGACACCGTTTGAAGTACTGCTATTAAGCCAGGATAGTCGGCGCCGACTTGTCCAAAACGGCGACGAGCTGCTGGCTGTTATCCAGGAAGCACTGGGGCGTCTGGAGCGGCGGCTCCAGGGAGAGATGCCGGCTGCCATTGACCTTTGGAACAATCCAGGCGGCGTGTATAGCCCCAAGGACGAAAACACCTTTTCCGACTACGTCAAGCGCTTCCTCGATACTGAGTTGAACGAAGCCCGAGGCGTCGTAATCAATCGTGAGGTTGTCATCCGACCTGGTACCGGTCGGGAAGACGGCGAGCGAACTGACCTTTATATTACGGCGACCCCGTTCGATCCGGCGCGGAAGGCGTACGATGTCGTCACCGTCGTAGTTGAGGTGAAGGGATGCTGGCACCGGGAAGTGCTTACGGCAATGGAAACACAGCTGGTGCAACGATACCTCAAGGACAATGAGTGTCGGCATGGTCTCTATCTCGTGGGCTGGTTCTACTGCCCACAGTGGGAGAACCCGCCAAGGAAGTACGGCACACAGCAGAACCTCCAGAGTCTCCTAGATGCACAAGCTGCTTCAATGGCGTCACACGGTGTTACTGTTCAAGCCCGGGTTCTGAATACAGCCATCCGGTAGATTTTGAGCACAACCATGTGGTTGGAGGGCATCGCCAAGTCATCGCGTTAGAGGTAGACGCAATGACGATATTCTCTACCGTGAAGAGCCGGGTATCCTTTGAGATGTGTTCTCATCACGCCCCACAGCCCGACCCCGGCAGCCAGCCGAAGAGGAAGCACCACAGCCAGGTGAGCCAGTTGAGGATCGCCGGGCCGCCCAGGGCGCCCTCAACCTCGTTGGCCCGGTCGTCGTTGCCGGGGCTCCACCACGTGCCGTCGGGGCGCTCCGGGTTCGCGGGCTCGAGCAACGTCGCCGCCGGGTGGCCCGGAGGCGGAAGCTGCACGAGCGCCTCGCTGAGCGTCGGGTCGCCAGGGCCAGTGGCGACGGGCACAGGCGTCCCGTTCTCAAGAACCAGCGTGTCCGGGTTGGCCTGGGGCAGAAACTGCGCCGGGTCGGCCCAGGTCGTCTGACAGCTGTCGGCTCCCGGCGGGAGTTGGCTCTCCGCCACACCGGGCGCCTGAAGCGGCCAGCGGCACATATCGGTCATCACACCGATGTCGAGGCCAAGGTGGAGATGGATGCCGGCCGGGCCAGGCGGGATGAGCCGCCCGGTTTGTCCCAGCCAGCCGACCGTGCCGATAAATTGGCGGAGACGGGTGCCGATCTCGTTGTTCTCGTCGGGCGGCAACACGGGCGGGCCGCAGCCACGGCTATAACTCACTCCGGGCGCGTCCTCCCAAATTGGCGGGTCGGGGATACAAGCGCCGGGTGGCAGGTCAAGATCGATGCCGTCGTCCGGCGGAAGTGTACCAGTCGAGCAACCTACCGCCGCCCAATTGATCTCGGGGAACGCCTGAATGAGCACCGAGGTGGGCCAGACCTGGGCCATCGCACTCTGCCAGCTGATGCCGTCGGGGTGGTACTCGTAGTGCCACCACTCAAGCGTGCTGCCCTGGGGCGGTATGCGATTCCAGCCGTGGGCTTCGAAGATCGCGGTGATATCGACCGAGCCCACGAAGACGCGAAAATAGGCGCCGTCGCGCTGGAGCGTGAATGGCCCGCCCAGGTTCAGGTCAATCGCCCGCCCGGCCTTGTGCCACGAGCGGCTGGCGACACCGGGCTTATCCGTGGTGAAGTTTGGCGCGCGCAAGACATCGGCGAGGGTCGCCAACACGTCCTGGCCGGTCCGCGCAATGATCTCCTGACGCACCTGTGAGAAGCTCGCCGCCGCGAGGGCGTTGAGCTGCGGGTTGGGCGCCTGCACACCGGGGAGACGGACGAGGGCTTGTGGCGAGCAGTTGAGGTCGCCAGGTGGTGGGCCACCTGGCAGGACGGTTGGCGCCGGAGTGCCGGGTAGGGCCGGAGTCGCCGTCGGGCCTGGCGTTCGAGTTGGCAGAGGTGTCCAGGTGGGGATCGGCGAGGCGGTCAGCGTGGGAATTGGCGTCGCCGGCGCGCCGCTGATCCGCACGCTGCGCGTCGCCGAGCTTACTGTAATCCCGTCGCTGGTCGCGCTGGCCTGGTTGGGAATGATCGTGCCACTCGGTGTGCTCGGCCGGGTGTAGACCTGGAGTGTGACACTGCCCGCCGCCACGCCCGCCGCGAGAGTGCAGACAAGGGTCTGCCCTGGCTGGCAGGTCATCCCCGGCGAGGGGCTTGCCGACACGAGCACGAGGTTTGGATCGAGCACATCGCGGAGCGTGGCCGCTGCGGTGCCTTCGTTGACCACGGCGATGCTGTAGCTGAAGCTCTGGCCGGGCTGCGCCTCGGAAACCGACGCCGTCTTGAGGATGAGCAGCGTCGGCGGGGAGGGCTGGGCAAAGCTCGCCGGAGGCAGGATCAGCGCCAGCAGCAAGGCAACAACGAACCAGGGCAGCGCGGTGGAGACCACCGTGCGCCGTCGAAGAAAACGCATCAGGGTGCTCCAGAAGCTCAGGGAGAGATGGTCGGAATCGGTAGGGGTGTGGGTGTCGGGGGCGGCGGCTTCTGCGCCCGAAACATGATTGCCGCGTTGCTTGACGCCTGGCCCGGCGAGATCTGTTGGTCGAAGGTGATCTCGACCGGACCATCAGGGGTGTAGCTCGACGGCCAGCCGACACTCGCCGTACACTCCCCCGGCGTAGCGTAGAGGTAGGAGCGGGTCGCGCCGCTGCTGTCGGTTGACACCATCTCGCCAGGGCAGCTCACCGAAACTGAACCACTGTCGTCGTCCCGGTAGTTCGGGCAGTCCACGGTCTGGGTGCAGGTCTGCGTGCGCACCCAGACCTGGTAGGGCTGGAGGTGGCCATAGCGAATGAGCACCGCGCCTGACTCCTCGGGGTGCTGAAGGTTCATGTCCACCACCACGCCCGCGCCGGCGTTCTGTGGCTCGGCGGCATAGGGCTGGTCCCAGCCGACATAGGTGACCTCGACGTCGCCCATCGGCGGCACGGCACAGCCATCGCAGAACATCGGGCCGGCGAGGTCGGCCCCGTCGTGGAGCTCCCATGCACTTGGGTTATCCGGGTTGGGCCGCCAGCCGAACGCGCTGCTGATAGTCCAACCCGTCGCCAGGTAGTTCGTCTGCCCGGCCGCGACCTGAGTGGGCGCTGCGACGGGCCAGACCACCGTGCTCTTGTTCAGCACCGCCGAGGCGACAATCACCGGCAGCAGCAGGAAGCCGATCAGGATGGGAACGATAATCTTCAGTGCCCGGATGATCAGCGGGGAAAGCGCGAGCAGGACTTGCATCGTCAGTCCTCCTGGTCGATCACATTCGGGCCAGCAGGAGGCGGCAGCGCAGCCGGCGGTGGGGCGGCGCCAAAACTCGGCCCGTCCCAATGGCTACTCGGGCCGCTGGGAGCGCCGGGCATGTTGATGATGATGGGCGGAGCGCTCTCCGCCGCGCTGGCCGCCCCAGCCGCCGCCCCGGCCGCTGCTCCGCCAGCCGTGACGGCCGCGAAGGTTGCCCGTTCCGCCATCCGGGCCAGGGTTCGCGCCCCGGTCACCGCTTCTTGTGCCGCGAAGCCGAGCAGTTTCGGCGCCCGGAAGACCATGCACATGGCGAAGATCGCCAGGATCGGACCGAGGATGGCGTGGGTGTCGACGCCGAAGCCGCTCATCAGTGAGCGGGCGAAGCCGAGGGTGATGCCCCAGATCAGCGGCGTCGCCAGCAGCTCGACGAAACGGAAGAACCAGACCCGCGCGTAATTCCACCCGCCGCCCGTGACAATCGCCAGCCCCGCGAGTGGGCTGACGATCAGCATCAGGTTGACCATGACGATGCGGGCGATGGCATGGAGCGCCAGCAGCGCCAGGATCGCCCAGTAGGCCAGCGTCACCAGCGCCACAGCGAGACTGGCGCCCTGGATGCCACTGAGGCTGCTCCAGTAGTACGTCGCCGGATCGAGCGGGATCCAGTTGTTCAACCCGCTGCCGAAGGCGCTCTGGAGTACCGCAGTGGTGATCACATTCCCGGCGCGCACAAACAGGGTGCAAAACCACCAGGCTCCTTGGATGCCGGCGACCCCGGCGATAAAGGCGATCGCCAGGTCCACCAAATCGCCGCGGAGGTTGCTGCCGGTCAGCACGAAGACCGCCCGGTAGGTACAGACGATGACCAGAATCGAGAGCGCCACCTGGCGAATGATGTTGTGCATCGCCTCGGGGCTACCCAGGCCACTCGCCCCCGCCCACGCGACCGTCAGGCTCTCGGGGGTCGTGAAGAGCATGTTGAAGGCGGTGTCGGACGCCGAGTTGATGCTGCCGGAGATGTCGACGACCTGCCCGTTTCCGAAGCGCCCGAGCACCTCGAAGATCGAGGCCAGCGAGTAGATGATGCCAGTCGTCGCACCGAGTACCGAGTCGAGCAGCCACTTACCGGGATTCAGCCCAAGGCCGATCCAGGCGAGGGGGTTGTTGGGGTTCGTCTCTGGCCCAGCCTGCTGATACGGCGCACGGGCAGGCGCAGCATTCACCTGGCGGTTCGGCGCGTTGAGCAGCGGCGAGGGCAGTTCGGTGTAGCCGCCGGGGAACGCAGGAAGCGTCACTCCCACCGACTCAACCTCACCGCCAGCCGTGGTACCTGCCCCGCCACCAATCGGTCGGGGCCGGTTCGGGTCGTTGAAGGGTGACTCGGCGTGCGCCGCCGGCACGGCGAGCACCAGCAGCACCAGGCTGAGCAGAATGCTGCCGGCAAAACGGATGAAACGTCGGTGGTCCGACAGCCAGCCGACGGGTGTAAAGACCAGAGTACGCATCGACAGCTCCTGCGCGAACAACGGCACTGGCTGGACGATACCAGCAGGCCGGCGCAGGGGCGTCAGTGGTGGTGGATGACATTGGACACGCGGCAGGAGTTCAGCGGTACCAGCGGCAAACGCGGCGCCTAGGCCGACGAGAGAGGCCCTCCGCCCGGCGATAGCGCTGTGCGCCAGCTTCGCTAACAGCGTGGACGCGACTCGCCCTGCAGGAGTCCACTGCGCTCGTCTGGGGAGGCCGGACTCCACCGTGCTATACTGCACCCTGTGGTCATGTGCAGTATTTGTGGCTAAGGGAGGTGGCGAGGATGACGACGTTCGATGAGGCGGTTGCGCTCGCCAAGCAGCTTTCGCCCGCCGAGCAGGCGCGCCTCGTGATGCTCCTCGCTGAGCGATTGCAGCAGCGCCTCTCGAGTGAGGAAGAGACCGCAGTCAGGGACACGGCCGAGCCGGCCTTCTGGCACCTCGCCGATCTCGACAGCGCGCCAAGCGAGGCTGATACGCCGCAGCTTGACGCTGCGAGCGCCACGCAGACGATGCTCCGCCACTGGTTCGCCCAGCCGCTGTCTGAGGCAGACGCGCTAGACCTCGCGATGTCTGAGTCGCTCGGGGAGTGGAATCTGGAGCGATGAACAGCCTGCGGCGTGCCCCCGACGACACAGCGATCTTCATCGACGCCAACATCTTCGTGCTGGCAGGTGCTACAGGCGCCCTTGCCGAGGTGTGTCAGGGATTGCTCACGCGCGTGCGGCAGCGGCAGCTTAAGGCTTCACCGCGGCGTTCGTGGTTGCCGAGGTCACCCACCGGGTCATGGTGAACGAGGCCCGTGAGCAGCTGAACTTGTCGGCGCGTGAGACGGTGGAGCAGCTCCAGCAGCAGACCGACCTCGTGCGGAGCCTGACGCGGCATCTTACCGTCGCCAGCGACATCGGCAAGGCTGGAGTGGACATCCTGCCGCTCACAGTGAAGGACTTACACGCGAGCAAGGCCTACCGCCGCGACTACAGTCTGCTCACCAACGACTCGCTCATCCTCGCGGTGATGCGGAACAACAAGCTGCGCCACCTCGCCAGCCACGACAGCGGCTTCAAGAGCGTCCCCGGATTGCAGTTGTGGATGCCAGGGGCGGTGTAGCAGCCGGCAAGAAGAAGTGTGAGGGAGGCAGGTGGCACTGCCTCCCTCGACGTTTTGTCGCTGGTTCTAGCAGGACGGAGGCGGTTCAGGGAAAGGAGATATCGGTGATGGACGAGCAGGCGATGCACCAGTATATCGTCGAGACGTTCGCAGGCGTCGAAACTGCCACGAACTTCGGTTACACGTTCTACTTCTACCGTGATGACCACATGCTGCCGTTTGCCACGATGATCGCGGCCGACACTGAGTACGACCGTGTCTCGAATCTCGACCGTCCCGGCGTCTACCGTTTGAATGTGGGTGTGAGCAAGCAAACGTTTCAGCGGTTGTTTGGCACCGACGAGCCGCGCGCCGAGGAGTACACCTTCACGGCTCTGGATCGGCTAATGCCTCACCCCGAGTACGCGGCGCAGTCGTTTCTCTGCGTGCTCAGCCCAAGTTCGGCAACCTTTGGACAGCTCCAGCCGCTGCTTGCCGAGGCGTACGACCTGGCGGTGAAGCGTTACTACCGCCGCCACCCCAAAGCCTGATAGGCTCACGTCGTCGGGCATTGCTGGTTGTCGTTCTTGGTTAAGGAGAACGAAGTGGACATCAAATGGTTCTTTGCAGGTGTCGCCGTGGCCAATTACCCATCGGCTCAGGCGTGGTACGAGCGATTGATGGGTCGACCAGCGGATTTTTACCCGCACGAGACCGAAGCGGTGTGGCAGGTCATCGAGAACGGGTGGATCTATGTTGTTGCTGATCAAGGCCGCGCAGGGCGAGCGTTGCTCACTCTTATGGTGGATAGCCTTGATAGCAAGATTGCTGAACTGAGGGAACGAGGGCTCGCAGTCGGAGAAATTGAAACGCAGCCGGGCCGCTTCCGCAGAGCTGCGGTTATCGACCCTGAGGGAAACAAAATCACCTTCGCGCAGGCACTCTCGTCCGACCACGAGTAACCAAGTAGCTATGTGCGAAAGCCGCAGTACCACGCGGTAATGCCGCACCCACTACAATGGCATCTGGCTGCTGTCCACAATCAGCCACCGCCCCGTAGCCAGGTCCTGCCGCAGTGTGTAGGTAACGCGTACCGTGGCCTGCTCGGCTCCAACGGCGCCCGCCTCCTGATTAGTCCAGGTCTCCTGCGTGACGACTGTCGCTGTTGCCCCGCGAACGTCGACCGCGCCAATTGCCCAGCGGATAAGCATCGTGCGGTGAGGGAGCGAACGCTCGCGGCGCGCGGCGAGCTGCCCGGCTCGGCGCTCGGCGAAGGGGCTAGTTGGGTCGATGTAGGGGATGAGTGGCTCGATGGTGAGCAGCGCGGCGGCTTCGGTCTCCGCCCGGTTGTAGCCGGAGAGCGTTTCGATGATCGCCGCCGTGCTGTCGTTCTGTGAAGACGGTGCCGCAGCTGGCGTAGGCGCTGGCACACCTGCGCTTGTAGTCCCGCCTGGCATCCAAAGCCACCAGAGCAGGGCGACGATGAGCATTGCTACGAGGGTGGCGAGCATCAGGCCGGCGACCTGCGGCCGCGACAGGATGATCTTCGGCGCCTCGGGCTGCTCCTGCTTCGCGCGCGCGCCGAATGCCGCTGGAAACACACGGCTGCCGATGTTTGCCACCAGCTCCCTCCAGGGAAACACTGGCTGCTCAAGAGCCTCCGTCTCGATCCTGTCGAGGATGGCTTCCACGAGCGGCTGTGCATCTACTGGCTGGCCGCAGTGCGGGCAGTTGGTGACGAACGGCAGCGGCCCAGCCGCGGTGCGGCTCCGTGCTGCTGCCGGTGGGCGATATGTGGGGGGCATCCGTCACTCCTTCTCGGGGAAACAACCGGACGTCAACGCAGAGGTATCGGCTTTGAGGTCCGATTGTTTCCCGCAGGTTCGGTCCAGGCTGTAGCAGATCCCCCGCACAGTGCAGCCGTAGCGCGCCGCAAGGTCCTTGACGGGCACGCCGCGGTCGTACGCCTCGCGAATCGTCGTGTCGTGCTCGAGCACCACTTGCCGCTCAGCACGACCCCTCGGCAGGATGGAGCGCCCCAGAAGGATGGCAAGCTTCGCCCGGCTCACGCGATGCCGGTGAGCGAAGGCGTAGACGTAGCTGAGCCCCTGAACCTTCGCTAGCTGCTGAAGCTTCTCGAGGTCCCAGTCAGGGAGCGGCGCCCGCCGCGGCCCACGTCGGCGCCGCTCGATCCCGGCGGCGTCCATCGCCTCCAGCAGCACACTGATTCGACACCGGGATAGGCGAGCAATCTCGCGGACGCCTCGCCCCTCGTCCTGGTAGAGCCGGCGGAGCGTATCTGGGTCAGGAATGGCCACAACTTGTCTCCTCACTCGTCGACGTAGGTGTCAAGCAGGTCGGCGACAGCCTCATCCAGGGCGCTGAGCCCACGGGCGAGGCGCTTCCGCTGATCGCTGGGCACCTCATCAGGTCGCACTTCGGCAAGTCGGCGCAGCTTGGCAAGCAACCCCTCGACATCAAGCACCAGCGCGGGAATGTCGCACGTGATAACAACAGCTGCCTGGCCTGGCACTGGTTGATCGGACGGAGCTGGCAGGTATGCGCTCGCTCTGTTCGCAGTTGGTGGTGACGCAGGCTGCGACGTCGTCACCTTGCGGGCTTCGGCCAGCAGAGTACGCAGCCGCTCCGTCTGGCTCTGCTCCTGGTCGAGCGCCCGCTGGGCACCGTCGCGCTCTTCGATCAGGCTGTTCGTCACCCGCTGGTGCAGCTCCTCGACCTCCTGCAGCCGCCTGCGGGTCTGCTGATGCAGCCCCTGCTCGCGCGTGATCGCCTGCTCAAGCTGCGCGAGCCGCGAGCGCAGCTCCTCAGACGCCGTTGTGTCCACCGCCATAATCTGAGCGGTTGTCACCGCACGCCGTTCTTCGACCGGCAGCGTCTGAAACGCGGCCACCAGGGTCGGGTCGGTCCGCCGCAGCAGCGCCAGAGCGTAGGTACGCTGAAAGCCGAGGTCAGCGAGGAGCGAGCGGTAGTTTGCCTCGCCCAGGCTGAGCAGCGCCTCGACATACAGGTTCGCCTGCTCGGCGCTCATCCCGTGGCGCTGCTCGACGAACGACTCGAAGGTCTGAAACTCCGGGTCGAAGCGGAAGAGCCGCCGGCGGCGCACTTCGAGCAGCACCAGCGAGAGGCTCACAATGCCCTCGGCCAGCTCGCTCACCCCGCGGACGATCTGGCGTTGCGCCCGGGCGATCTCCAGACTGGCCCAAGCCAGATCCTCAGCTGTATCCGTGGCGACCTGGGCGAGATGAGTGTTGGTCGATGGCTGCTCGCTCATCGCTTCCTCGCCAGGCACTCATCCTTGCCGGCGCGGGCGTCGATGTGGAGCAGCACCCGTGACTTGACTTCGCGCCGCGTTTCCAGGTTCAGCCGCTGGAGGATACTGCTCACGTGGCTGTTGACCGTGCCCCGCGAAAGCACGAGCCGCTCGGCGATCTCCTGGTTCGTCTTGCCCTCCAGAATGAGCGCCGCGACGACGCGCTGCTGCGGGGTGAGCAGCTCCAGACTACGCATGTAGGCCGCCCGTGTTTCGGCAACCTGGCGCGCCTCCACGTCGCTCACACCGAGGGCTGCCCGCGGATCTTGGGGTCGTTGACCGCTCACTACGGCCTGAACACTGCGAAGCAACAGGTCGGCCTGGGCAGCATCCTTGAGCACGTAGCCGACTGCGCCGGCGTAGGCGGCCGCGAGACGGCTCTCCGCTTCCTGTACGCTGGTGAGGATCAGGCACGGCACGCCGTGCTCGTACCAGAGCGCACGAGCGGCGGCAATGCCTTCGATCTGCGCGTGAGGCATCAGGATGTCGCAGATCGCCAGGTTGAGCGCAACACCCTGCCGGGCCAACGCAAGCGCGTCTTCGCCGCTGCGCGCCTCGCCTACGTCGAAGCCGTGGGGGCTCAAGACGAGGCGCACCCACTCGCGGATCGGTGGATGGTCGTCGACAATGAGCACGCGGTGGTGTTCGCTAGTGGGTGTAGCCGCGGTGATGGCAGTGCCAGCCGCGTGCAGGGCCCGGAGTTCGCCTGGCTCCACAAGATGCTGATTCACACTATGGTAGCGAAGCATATGCCGCTCCTTGGTCGCCTCGAGAAAGCCGCTCGGGCAGCGGGAGCGTCACCGTGAACGTCGTGCCCACCCCGTCCTCGTGCTCGACCGTTGCGGTGCCGCCGCAGCCCTGCGCGACACGCCGAGAGTCACTAATTCCCCTCCCCGGCAGACTGAAGTACGGCCACCCGCCGTCATCTGTGATGGTGAGAATCACCACGTCTGGGGCGTAGCGCAGCGTGACAGTGCAGCGTGATGGCGCGGCGTGGAGGAAGGCATTCATCAGGCCGTTGTAGAGCCCGATAATCAGGGCGCGTCGAAGGTCCGCTGAGAGGGAAGTCCAGCGACGACCGACTACCTCGACGTCCCACGTGCAGCCGGGGCTGGCGACAGCCAGGCTATGGGTGACCTCAACCAGTACCTGCTCCACGTTGTCAGGTAAGGCAGAGTCACTCGCCGACTGGTGCAGACGAACGACCACATCGAGCAATCGGTGAATCTGCTCGCTCGCGTCCTCCAGCCACTGCTGCAGATCATCATCGTCTGGACACGTCCTGGCCTGTTCGATGCACTGCTGCACCGCCAACACATGCGCCTTGAGTTGGCCGTGCTCCAACATCCGCACATCGTCGAGGACACGCTGTCGCCCGACGGCCTCGCCGAGTTCGAGGATCACCCGCTCGTACGCTCGGTGCCGTCGCTCGCGCCGCCGGGCCATTCCGAGCAGCTCGGCAGCGAGGGCGACCAGCACCATGCCTACGATGAGCAGGCCTATCAGAGCTCCGTAGAGTGTGGGGAGCATTGACGTCGTGGGCTCAAAGCCCAGCGTAAGGTTGCTCATCACTCACCCCGCACGTCTTGCTCGCTCGGCTGACGATGCCAGCGCTCGCGGTTGCGCGCCAGGGCCGCATCAAGCCACCCGTGTGCGTCCGCCACCTGCTCCGCCGCTTGCGGCGTGTGAGGATTCAGTGACGCGTCAGGGGTCTGTGGATAAGTGAGCGTAGCGCCGCCGTCCCAGTTTTCCGTCGCGCCTGATGCCTCTGTGACGTGGCGTTGTCCGGTGGTTAGCTCGTGAGCGATCTCGCTCAACTCGGCGACGTAGGTATCGTGCTCCTCCGCGGCTTCCTCCAGCTGCGCGATCAGCTGCTTGAGCAGCTCGTGTCGGGTAGCCAGAACGGCGTACTTGGCTTCGGGAAGCAGGAGATCGGTCCTCATCGCACTGACGATGGTGTATGCTCCTCGAATGTCGCCACGCCGTTTCGCATCCTCCACCGACGCTAGCTCGTCCTCCCATCGTTCGTTCAACTCGCGCATTGCTTCAACTCGCAGGGCGAGTGCCGGCCAGTCCGGGCCGCGAAGGAAGGATCGCTCTGCCAGCACGTTAGCGCGGTCACGCAGCAGCGCCAGCGCCTTGTCCGCCTCCCCAGCATCGAGCGCCGCCGTAATCGCCGCAGCTCTTTGGGTGATGTAGCGCTCGAGAGGTGCGCACGTTCCGCTTGCGAGCAGATCATCGGCGAGGTCCTCGAGGCTGCGGCCGCCATTCAGCGCTGAAGCTGCCTCCAATCGCTTGGCCGCGGCGGCAAAGTCGCCCGCTTCGAACAAGGCACGTGCGTCATGGAGCAGCCGGCGATAGGGGCGCAGGGCTGGGTCAAACGACCCAGCGGCCGGGCGCTCAAGGGGTTCGCTCCGCCACTGCTCCCAGATCTCCTCGGGAACGTCCGCCAGGCGGGTGCGGAGCGAGGCGGGTACGGTGTGATCCTGGTTCTCAAACCGCAAAGCGCGATCATTAATCAAGGCAGAATGGGTCCAGGTACGTTCGGTCGGCGTCGTGTCGACTGTGGCCACCGTTACGAGCGCCGGAACTGGTCGCTTCGCCACATCCGCGAGCACGTGAACCTCGCTCACATAGCCGAGGCGGCCCCAGCCTGGTTGCGCAAGATGGACGTGAACGTGAATATCGTGCTCGCGCTCCAGCACCGTTCCTATGAACCCCTGGCACATACCGAGGTTCGGGCCAGACAGCGACTGGGTCAGCCGATCAAAGCTCGCGCTCGGGGTGACTGCATCGATCGTGAGTAGAACCGGAACGCCCACCTTCAGCATGGTCATCGCTACATCGGCCGAAGTTGGGTCGGTCACGGCGGCGACAAAGCGATCGGCGACGAGACCTGAGCCAAACGTGGCCAGGAAGGCGCCGAGCTTTTCGGGCAGTACGCCTGTGTCCAGGTTCACGTCCTGTTGACGCTGGCCGTCGCTTACAGGCTTGGCGCCGCTCGGCGACCCGAGCACGACCAGGGACTGGTCAGTCGGCACAGTGTGTAGCAGAGCTTCGAGCAGCGCCGATTTGCCCGAGCCCGGCGGGCCGCTAATGAGCAACGAGCAGCGGGCGTGGAGCAGAGCGGTGAGCAGCGCCGCCGTTGACCCGTCAAGCACCTGCTGTTCGATCAGGTTCTTGAGCGTCCAGGGGACAGTTTCGCCACGCTGCACGATGCAGAGGAAGCCAGGCTGCCCTGGAACGAGGGTACGCACGAGCGGCTCTCGCGCGAGCTTAATCCGCGTTCCACTGCGGAAAGTGATGCTTGTCAACGGTGTTTGGCGGTTCCAACTCCCTCCTGTCGCGAGCACGAGAAACTCGGCCCGGCTGAGGGGCACACGGCTGCTGGCGTATGGCGTCGGCTGAATGACTTCGGAGCCATAACCGCTGACGCGCCCCGCGGCCCCATAAACGGTGAGCTGCCAAAGACGCTCGTCGGCGAGCAACAGTCGGCCGGCCTCGCCCCAGGAGAGCGTCTCGTCGAACAGATGCTGAACCCAGGAGTCATTGGCGAGGTGAGCGGGTGTGAGCCCATCGATCCGATCGAAGGCGACCGCGTCGTGAAGAAAGCGCTGGAAGAGTCGGAAACGCTCCTCGGTCGGGGTCAGCGGATCGAGCAGCCGGTCGAACTCGTCGCAGCTCAGCACGGGCTCGTCGGACGGCTCGATCGGCTCGGCGTACTGCTGCGCGAGATCGATCACCTCGGCGTGGCTCCTGGCGTCGCGAACGGCGATGGCCACCGCCCGGCGCAGCTCTTCGGAAACCAGATCGAGGTTCGGCACTGCCGCCGTGGGTAGCCTTCCGTTCGGGGAGGCGGGAACTGGCTGATGTGTATCGTTGGTCACGGCTGTACCTCGTGGCGTTGCGTAGCGGTAGCCTGTGCGCGCTGCTTCTGAGCGCGAGCGCGGTTCGTCGAGCGCGACCAGAATGGCTGGCGCTTCTGGCGCTCGTGGGGGTCAACCCTGGTGAGCCAGGTCGCCGGGAGCTCGACCAGATCGATCCATCGGCGCACAGCGGTGCGGATGGCTTGGCAGTAGGGCCGGCGAGGCGCTAAGTCGAAGACTGAGCAGAACTCATTGCGCTCGGCGGCCATGCTGAGCAGGGCCGGGTCACGGGGGAGCGTGCCGAGATCTGTGACCGTCGGGTACTGGCGCAGCAGCTCCTGGCTGACGCTGCGGATCGGCATGACGTGACCCCGCTCGCCTTCAATGAAGCACACGGCCGCCGAGTCCAAAGCGGGGCGCCCGTCCTCCCGCTCAATCTTGCCGAGAACCTCCAGCGCCGCGAAGGCGCCATCACGCTCCTTACGACCGGGCGGACAGACGACGAACGGCGTGGTCGAGCGCCGGGCCAGCAGCGAGACGATCACTGGCCGCACCTTCCACTCACCGGGCATGTCGTAGCAGACGACGTCGTAGTCCATCAGCCCGATGGTATCGATCAACCGCTCAAGGCAGTTGGTTGAAATATCGAGCTGGTCGCGCACACCGCGGCCCGCAAACAGCACATCGAGGCCGCTGCTGTGGTGAAAGACCCGGCGCTCCACCAGCTCGAGGGGGTAGGGGCCAATTGGATCGGGGTGCTCCTGGGGCAGCGTGGTGAAGAACTCGTGCACCTCGTCCTGGGCGCGAAACCAGGAAAGCAGCGCGCCCTGGGCAATGTCGAGGTCGACGACGAGGACGCGCAGGCCGAGACGGCTGAGCTGGAGGCAGAAGTGCATCACCGTGCTCGTTTTGCCCGAGCCGCCAGCGTTGCTGGTCGAGACTATCGAGAACTGGCGGCGCTGCGGCTCCAGCTTGAGTTGAGCCATGAGCCAGGCGACCGCCTGCTTCGCCTCGGGGTGGTCGTGAGAGCGGGCGCGCTGTGAGAGCAGGTAGATGTCGCCCCCGGTCTTGCGAACCTCGGCGCGCAGGGCATCGTGAATGACGGCTGGCAGCTCGCGCGTGATGGTCACCAGCACCGGCACGACGGGCTCGCGGTAGCGGCTCACGTAAGCGACCAGCTCCCAGAGCGACGTGGCGATGTCTTTGCCCGAGTGAGGCGCGATGGTGTCGCTCAGGATTAGCGCGTCGAGCCGGAAGGCGGGGTTGCTGATCGTGGCCGCGATGCTTTCAGCGTCGCGTGCGACGGCGATCTGCTGCGAACTGCCAAGGGTCTGCTCGAGGGCGCTCAGCAGACCTGGGAGATCAGAGCCGACGAGGATAGTCATCGAGGTTCTTCCTCTCTTCGACGAGACCGGCATACGTTCGCCCTGGTCTGAGTCGAGCTCCTGCTGCATCAACCCATTACCGCAGCTGCCTCAGTTGACGCCACGGGGACGGCCGGGCGCCAAGGACAGGCGAGCGACTTGGCAACGAGCTGGCGACGCGGAACGAAGGGACTCGTCGGACGGGTACGGTCGCCGGTGAGGCGGAGCATAGCAGGGAGCGAGGAAGCAAAACTAGGAGCAAAGTCGAGCAATTTTCGATCAAATGTTCTTTTTCTTGCCGTGGCTCCAAGCTATTGTTTGGTGTCACGAAGCTGTAATGTCTTTGCTATAGAACAAATGTTCTCACTCTTGTATACTTGGCGCCCCACCCCGCCGGTCACTCCGAGTGTGGGCAATACAGTGGGGTGGACTGAACAGACCCGTTCACTGGCATTCCAACCACGGGGGCTACGGATGCTCGTCTTATGGCTTCCAGCTCGCCCGATCTCAACCCATCTGCTCAATCCTGGCTGCGCGGGCTCGCCTGGAGCCTCCCTGGCATCACATTGCTGTGGACGCTCGCCGGCGTCTTCCTCTCGACCAGCCCGCTCCTGCATGTCCTCAGCACTGCGGTTGAAATGGTGCTTCACTGGGGCTGCGCAGGTGTGGTGTTGATCGCCCTCCAACGCTTCCCAAGGGCAGAGCGTCTTGCCTGGTCACCGATCGCGGTACTCCTTGTCGCGCAGGCCCTTGCCCAGGTGTTGAGTGGCGCAAGCTCAGTTCTGGACCCTGGCGGACGTGCCGTCGTGTCGTTCTGGATCGCCGCACCAGCCGCCCTGCTCTGTGTCGTAGCAGTGTGGCGACCAGGACAGGACGGGGCTTCACCCTGGGTTCAGCTCATGCAGAGCATCGCTGACATCGCCGTGCTGCTGATGGTTGCGTGGCTCGCGCTGGCGATGAGCATCCCGCTTCTGCCGGTGCATCTGTCTGGCGTCGTAGCGGTACTTCCGTTGCTGCTCCCCGACCTGGTCATCATCGCCACCGTCCTGATTCTCACGTTCGTCTTCCCAGACGTACACCTGGGCGTGGCTGCGCCTGTATGGTTCGTGGCGCTGATCAGCCTGACTGTGTTGATCGCAGCCATGCTTGCCCCGTCGTTCCCAATGCTTACGCTGGCGCCCGAGGTTCACAAGAGCTGGGAGGTGTGGCGAAGCGCGCTACTGGCCCTTTGTGTGGTTCGCTGGCTCGGCGGCTCAGGATCAGTGAGTCCTGTCGTCGTCCGAGGCGTCCCATGGATCGCCTCGTCCGTACCGGCGCTCGCGGCGCTCGCCACGCTCACGCTGGCGACGGTGCTCACGCCCATTTCACCCTGGCCGGCAGCTGGTGTTCTGCTCCTCCTGATGGCGCGCGAGTCTCTGGTGAGCGCCCGTCGAAAGAAGCTGATCCGACGTGTTCAGGCGGCGCTCGTCGGCGAGCAGCAGGCGCGCCAGCGTGAGGTTGCGTTGGAGAAAGATCGGGTGCTTACCCTGGCGCGCCTGTTTCATGATCAGGCCGGGCCGCTCAATGGCCTCTGGTTTGTGTACTACCAGCTTGCCCAGGCGAAGCTGCACGAGCTGAGCGACAAGATGGAAGCCCACCTGAACGTCCTGCAGTCGCTCTCCGACGACCTGCGCCGCAAACTGACGGGCCAACAAACAGAGGCGTCCAGCAGTCGGAACGGAGACATCACCAGGCTTGATGTGCGACCAATTATTGATGAGGCGGTCGAAGCGGCAAGAGCACGCTATCGCGGCAAGGAAGTGCCGCTGGACATCGCAGCGTACCCTGATGGCGTGCTGGTGATGGGACACGCGATCGCTCTTCGGCGCATCCTCGATAACCTGATCACGAACGCGCTCGACGTTATCCCTCCCGGTGGGCGGGTCTCGGTGCAGGTCTGGCATGACTGGCAGCACCGCGGCTGGCTGACCATCACGGTTCGTGACTCTGGGCCTGGCCTGACAGCAGAGGAGCAGGCGCGGGCGTTTGACCCTCAGATGCCTTTGCGGGTGCCGCTTACAGGAGGAAAAGGTATGGGCTTGGGTCTGACGATCGTCCGTGAACTGGCGGAGAGCATGGGCGCGTGCTACGGCGTTGAGAGCAAGCCGGGCGAAGGAAGCCGTTTCTGGATACGCCTACCGCGCGCGTAGTGCTGGAGCAGCATGATGGACGAGGTATACACGGCACAACTGGTAGAGAGGACGCTATGCCGACCGTTCTCATCATCGATGACGATCCCGACGCACGAGACTATGTTCGCAAGCTGGCGCCAGCAAGTTGGACCTTTCTGGAGGCCGCCGACGGCCTGAGCGGCGTCGACCTGGTGCGACAGCACTACCGCGAACTCGACCTGGTGGTGCTCGATCTCCAGCTGCCGCAGATGGACGGCAAAACAGCCTGTGTTCGCATCCGCGCTATTCGCGACGACCTGCCGATCTTGCCCTTCACCGGCTATGCGAACGCAGCTACGGTGCTCGATGACTACGGCTGTCTGGAGCCCATTTTCAAGCCAGCGCGGCCGGACGTGCTCGAGCAGAAGCTCCGCGAGGCACTCGCCCAGCCTATGCCGCCGGTCAATCCGACCCCGCTCGCCGAGCTGGCGCGGGAGCAGAGCGAGCAGCTCGAGCGGCTGATTCGCCGCCAGCAAATCGACCTGCGCGTCGTTGTCTACGTGGAGTCCTCGATCAAGCGTGCGGGCCTTGAGCAGACCCTGGCCTTGATTGCCCAGGTTCGCGAGGCGCGAACCCTCGCCGAGCTCGATCTGCACCTTCATCGTTCGTCGTGGACTGCGGTGATCGCCGATGCAAGGGCTGTACCGAGCCTGCTTGCGATGAGTAGCATGCAGAGCATTCCCATCGTCGTCTTGGCCGTTGACTCGGTCGATGCGCGCACCATTGATACCGTCAGCGTCGCCGCAGTGCTCGTCGAATACGACCCCGCACTGTCAACTCGCCTCCGCGATGTCCTCACCGCACTGGCTGCCGGGGAGCGCCCCGAACCGCTCATGCTGCCGGACGAGCCCGACCCGGACGAGCGGCACGTCGCGCCACCGCGGATAGTGCAGCTCTTCCATTGCAGCGGTTTCACACGACGCGAACTCGATGTGATCTGGCTCGAGTATCAAGGTCTGTCGAGCAAGGAGATCGCCCGCAGGCTGGGCATTGCGGAGCTCACCATTGGCTCGCGCTGGCGGACGATCGCCGCCAAGCTCCATCTAAGCCGGCCCGAGGCCGAAGCGTGGACACGCACCCGGATAGCGGAGTCGAACCGCCAGCGCGACGCCGATGAGCCACAGGAGTAGCGCGAAGGCCGTCGTTCACGCTGCGCGACTTACTGTAAGGGCCGCAATTCCTCGGGTCGGTGCGCCGCCTGTGCGCCGGTCTTCTCGCTCTCGACGAGGTACTGCGGGTTGTCCTCCGAAGCGGCGACGTGGTGGCCCTTGATTTCCATCGGGCTTGTGAGCTTGCGGACAACGCGTCCGTGCGTCGGTCCCTGCGGCGTGTCCCACTCCACCCGGTCCCCCGCCTTGAATGGCTGGTGCATCCGCGACTGCCCTTTCCTGTCTCTTCAGCCTCTGCCTTTCGGCGTCGCCGGAACAACCGCAAGATGCGCGCCGCGCTCCAGCTATACTGCCCGGTACGCGACATGCACGGCAGGCGAGTTTTCGGGGTCTCAGGACACGAAGGTTCCGGGTATGGAGGAGCGATGGACGCTGCGTGGAAGATCCACCCGGCCGAATTGGCAGATGTCCCGGCCATTGTCGCGCTGAGCGACGCCCTGTTTCGCGAGGACAGTGGCCAGCGCGACCCGCTGATGAACCACGACTGGGCGCAGCAGCACGGCAGGCAGTATTTTTCTGGCCTGCTCGGCAACCGGGCGTATCTCGTCCTGGTTGCCGAGGATGATGGGCAGGTCATCGGCTATCTGGCGGGCGTGACGAGCGAGGCCGGCGAGCTGCGCACGGTCCGCTCTGCCGAGTTGGAGAGCATGTGCGTGGCCCTGCCGTCTCGGGGGCAAGGAGTCGGCGAGGCCCTCGCCCGGACCTTTCTCCAGTGGGCGCGGGAGCAGGGCGCAGTCTGGGTAACGGTCACTGCCTACGCCGCGAATCACGGTGCCCTGTCCTTCTACGAGCGGCTCGACTTCGCGCCTCACACCGTCACGCTCGGGCAGCGTCTCGTTTAAGCGTTGTTTAGCTTATCGCCGAGAGGATGACGACGAGGCGCAGCGAATGCTCGCAGTGCCCTGCATATCGAGCGAAAGGGAGATCATGCACGCTGACCCCCTGCGCCACTTCTATGGCTACCACTTCGCGGAAAACCGTGCGCTCTGGGAGCGCTACGTCACCCAGCTTACCGCGGAGCAGTTCACCCGGCCTCTCGCCTATGCCCACGGCTCGGTGCGCGACCAGGTTCTCCACCTGATGGACGTGGATGACGTCTGGTTCAGTGAGCTGCAGGGCAGCGAGCCCCTGGAGCCCGCCCCCGCATCCGAGGGCGACGACCGGGCGCTCCTACGCGCCCGCTGGGACACGATCGAGCAGCGCATGCGCGCGTATCTCACCGCCCTGGACGACCAGCTGGTGAACACGCGGCCGATCACGGAGCCCGACGAGGACCGCAACCTGCTCGTGTGGCAGGTGCTGCTGCACGTGGTTAACCACGGCACCGACCATCGCGCCCAGCTGCTCCGCTCGCTCCACGACTTGGGCCTCGAAACTACCTCGCAGGACTACATCTTCTACGTCTACGAGCATCCATAGTCGATGCTACGAAGGTGTGTATGCTGACGATCGATCTCCCGACCGCCCGGCGCTTCATCCTCGGCAAGCAGGGCCTCTGGCCCGGCCGGCGCTGGCGTGGCCTCGACGGCGCCGCGCAGGCCATGCGCGAGATGGAGTACCTCCAGCTCGACCCGCTGCAGATCATCGCGCGCAGCCACGACATCGCGCTGCATAGCCGCGTCCTCGACTACACGCCCGGGATGTGGGAGACGCCGACGTACCAGCAGAGGAGCTTCTTCGACTGGGGCGGCTGGTTGGCCGTCCGGCCTATGGACGAGCTGCCGTATTGGCGGGTGCTCATGCGCCGCGAGCGAGATGGGTCGCCGAACCTCGACACGCGCATTCATCGTATGGCCATCGAGCACGCCGATGCGGTCACGGAGATGCGGGCGCTGCTGCGCGAGGTCGAGACGGTGAGCAACCGCGACTTCGAGATGGCCACGCGCACGCGCACCCAGAGCTACCGCGGCCGCAAGGACAGCGCCCTGGCACTCTACTACCTGTGGCGCATCGGCGAGGTGATGACCCACCACCGCCGCAACTTCGAGCGCGTCTACGCCTTAGCAAAGCGGGTGGCCCCTGGCGAGCTCCTCCACGACAGCGACGACGACGTGGCCGAGCGCTACCTGGTGCTGAAGGAGATCAGCTTTTATGGCCTGATGCGCCAGCGGCCAAGCTACGACACGATCTTCCGAGGTATGGCAAAGGGCGCCGCAACGCCGATCGTCGCTCGGCTGCTCGCGGAGGGCGAGCTTGTGGCGGTGCACGTCGAGGGCTGGAAAGAGCCACACTTGGCCCTGGGCATTGATGCTGCGCTGCTCGACGAGCTCGGCGCTGGGCGCACCCCGGCGGCCTGGAAGCCACTGGAGAGCACGACCGTCGAGGAGGCGGTTTTCTTAGCGCCGCTCGACCACGTCAGTGCCCGTGGGCGCGCGAAAAAGCTGTTTGACTTCGACTACGTCTGGGAGGTGTACAAGCCCGAGCATCTACGCCGCTACGGCTACTATGCGCTGCCGGTGCTCTGGGGCGACCAGTTGATCGCACGCTTCGACAGCAAGCTTGACCGGACAACCAACACCTTCGTCATCCTGGGCCTCTGGCTGGAGCACCCGGCCCTTGCCAACGACGAGGCATTCGCACAGGCGTTCACCCGCGGGCTCGCCCGTTTCGTGACCTTCCTCGGGGCCGATGCTGTGGACGTGACGGCGATCCAGGAGCCGCTGCTTCGCAGCTCTGCGTCCAGCGCAGCGAAGCAGCGGTAGGCGCGTGGACCATGCGGAACGTCGGGCAGGCGACGCGACACGTGCGCTCATCGGGGATTAGTCTGGCACGCGCTTCTGCCAGAGACAGTAGCGATAGGTGCGCTCATCGCGGAATCCCAGCCGTCGCGCGAGACGGGTCGAGGGAGTGTTCTGCGCCGCGCAATCCCACCAGGTCGACAACCCATCCGCCTCGCAGCTGGTAATCAGCGCCGCACAGGCCGCGGTCGCCAAGCCACGGCCTCGCTCGTCCTCGCGAGTCGTGACGCCGACCTCGATCAGCCCCTCGACCGCGGCGCCGGTCGCCGCCTCACACACCACCT
>JBDLTZ010000317.1:0-19518 GCA_039805565.1 Chloroflexota bacterium
CCCCGGCCCCTCTGGTTGTTCCTGGCGGCAGCGTCCCGCGCGCCAAAATAAAACCACAGCAGTGGTTCGGGAAGGGACGGCCAGGGAGAGCTTGGCGCTCCCTGAAACCCACCCGCCAAACCGACCGGTTTGTGTGGAACGATGTTAGAAGATCGGGCTCACCTCGACGATCTGGTCGCGCCCAGGACCGACGGAGATGATGCCGAGGCGGGCGCCGACCAGCTCGCACAGCCGTGCCACGTAGTCACGCGCCTCGGGCGGCAAGTCCTCGAAGCGGCGCGCGCCCGTCGTGGGCGTCATCCAGCCGGGCATCTCCTCGTAGATCGGCTCAACCTGCTCGAGGGTAGCCGCGTCGGCGGGCGGGCAGTCCAGCTCGGTGTCGTTGCGGCGGTAGCCGACGCAGATCTTGATGCGCGGCATCGTGTCGAGCACATCGAGCTTGGTGATCGCCAGCGTATCACAGCCATTGATCCGGGTGGCGTAGCGCGCGCTCACGGCGTCGAACCAGCCGACGCGGCGCAGGCGGCCCGTGGTGGTGCCGACCTCGGCCCAGGGGGTGCCGATCTGCCGCATGATATCGGCCGGCTCACCGTCGACCTCAGTGGGGAATGGGCCGGAGCCGACGCGGGTGGCGTAGGCCTTGATCACCCCGACGACTGAGCTGAGCCGAGTGGGGGCGATGCCCGAGCCCTGGCAGGCGCCGGCCGCACCGGGCGACGACGAAGTGACGTAGGGGTAGGTGCCGCTGTCGATATCGAGCAGCACGCCCTGTGCGCCCTCGAGCAGGATCGGCACGTCCTTGTCCAGCGCCCGCTGGATGATCGGGTAGGTGTCGGTCACGTAGTCGCCGAGCTGCTTGCCGTACTCGAGGTAGCGCAGGAACATCTCGTGGAGCGAGAGCGGCTGGGCGCCGTAGACCGAGGTGAGCAGCCTGTTCTTGACCTCGAGCGCCTGGCGCAGGCGGGCCAGCAACGTCTCCTCGTGGAGCAGGTCCCCCACGCGCACGCCGATGCGCGACATTTTATCGGCGTAGGCCGGGCCGATGCCGCGACCAGTAGTGCCGATCTTCCCCTCGCCGCGCGCGGACTCGTCCATCTGGTCCTGCATCACGTGGTACGGCATGATCACGTGCGCCCGATCGCTGATAAACAGCTTCGAGGTGCTGACGCCACGCTCCTGGAGCCCGGCGATCTCCTTCAGCACCACCGCCGGGTCCAGCACCACGCCGTGGCCGATCACATTGACCGTGCTCGGGTCCAGGATGCCGGATGGGACGATGTGCAGCTTGAACGTGCCGCGCTCGTTGACGACGGTGTGACCGGCGTTATTGCCACCACCGTAGCGCACCACAAGGCGAGAGCGCTCGGCGAGCATGTCGACGATATGGCCCTTGCCCTCGTCGCCCCACTGCGCGCCGATAATCGCGACGACCGGCATTGGGATTCCCTTTCTGATACAATAAACTGGTTATGCTGGCTTGCTCTCCGAGGCGCCGGCAAATCGAATAACAGCACCGCACCCTCTTAGAAGAACTTGCGCTATTATAGCCCATGGGCGAACAGGCCCGGCACGATATGTGCCCCGGTTCATCAGAGTGCATTGTGTAGTGACCATTGGTTCGTGCAGGGGGCAATGAATGAGTCTCGATGTAGCTGCTGTCACTATTATTGTCCAGCTCATCTTCCTCGAGGGCATTTTGTCGATTGACAATGCCGCGGTTCTGGGCGCGATGGTGGCGCACCTGCCGGACGATAAGCCGATCCCGTGGCCAGGCTGGCTGAGCTTCATATCCACCTGGGCCGACCGGACGCTCGGGCCACAGCGCCAGGCGGCGCTGAAGGTAGGCCTACTAGGGGCGTACCTTGGCCGCGGCCTGATGCTGTTGCTGGCCGGCATCATCATCCACCAGCCGTGGGTGCGTATCCTGGGGGCGGCCTACCTGCTCTACCTGGCTATCGAGCACTTCGGCGAGATGTACCACCCGCACGAGCACCGCGAGGCGCGCAGGCTCGCCCGCGCCACGGGCGGCTTCTGGGCCACGGTGGGCGCGATCGAGCTGGCCGACCTGGCCTTCAGCGTGGACAACGTGATCGCGGCGGTGGCGCTCTCGGACCAGCTGTGGGTGGTGATGCTCGGCGTGGCGATCGGTATCGTGCTGATGCGCTTCGCGGCTACGATCTTCACGCGCATGATTATGTGGGAGCCGGCGCTGGCCACCGGCGCCTACCTGCTGCTGGTGGCGATCGGCACGGAGCTGCTGGCCGAGGAGCTGTTCGGCGTCCACCTCGAGGAGGTTGCGCAGTTTGGGATCTCGGTGGCCATCCTGGTGCTGACGATCCTCTTCGCGCGGGTGCCGCTGCTGCGCGCGGGCCTGATTGTCTTCCGCCCGGTGCTGGCGCTGATCGCGGCGATCCAGTGGCTGCTGGACGGTCTCAAGGCGCTGCTGTTCGCCCCCTTCCGCCTGCTCCGCCGCGGCGAGCCCGGCGCCTAGATCGCGCTCCTCTGGTATCATCGGGGCATCCGCAGTGGCGCGGGTGCCCCGATTGCTGTTGTCGCCCTCCTCGCGCCGAAGTGTTGAAGTGGAGGCCGTATGGATCCCGACATGCTCCTCACCCGCTCGCTGCGCGACCTGCCCTGGGGCGAAGCGGTCACCCGCGTGCTCGCCGCCGCCCTGGCCGCTGTGGAGCCCGGGGCGGCCGTGCGCCGCTTCCTGCGCCTCGAGGGAGACGCGCTCCACGTGGGCGACCACAGCTACGACCTGGCGCGGACCGACCGCGTGCTGCTGCTGGCGGTGGGTAAGGCGGCCGCGCCAATGGCCGCCGCAGCCGCGGATGTGCTGGGCGACAGGCTCAGCGCGGGGCTGGTGGTGACGAAGCACGACCGCGCCACGCTGACCAGCGGCGACGGACTGCCGACGGGGGGAGAACCGCCCCCGGCGGTCGGTGGTCAGCGGTCGGCGGTCGAGGTCATTGCGGGAGGCCACCCCATCCCCGACGCGCGCAGCGCCGAGGCCGGACAGCGCGCCGCACAGCTCCTCGCGGCCGCCGGCGAGCGCGACCTGGTGCTGCTGCTGGTCTCTGGCGGCGGGTCGGCGCTGCTCACGCTGCCGGTCCCCGGGGTCGCGCTGGACGACATGCAGGGCCTCACGCGGCAGCTGCTGGCCTCGGGCGCGAGCATCAACGAGATCAACACGCTGCGCAAGCACCTGGATCAGGTGAAGGGCGGCGGGCTGGCGCGCCTGGCCCACCCGGCGGCGCTGGCGGCGCTGGTGCTCTCGGACGTGGTGGGCAACCCGCTCGACGTGATCGCCTCGGGGCCGGCGGTGCCCGACACCACCACCTTCGCGGACGCCTGGGGGGTGCTCACGCGCTACGGCCTTGAGGCGTCGGCGCCGGCGGCGATCCTGGCGCACCTGCGGCGCGGCCTGGCCGGCGAGGTGCCTGACACGCCGAAGCCGGGCGACCCGGCGATGAGGGGGGTGGCGCACGTGCTGGTTGGCAGCAACGCGCTGGCGGCCGAGGCGGCTATGGCGGCGGCGCGCGCCGAGGGGTTCGGCACGCTGCTCCTGACCACCCACCTGCAGGGTGAGGCGCGCGAGGCGGGACGAGTGCTGGCGGCGGTGGCGCACGAGGTGGCGGCGAGCGGCAGCCCCATCCCGCGGCCGGCGTGCATCGTGGCCGGTGGGGAGACCACCGTGACGCTGCGCGGGAACGGGCGCGGCGGGCGCAACCAGGAGCTGGCGCTGGGCGCGCTTGCGGATCTGGCGGGCCTGGAGGGCGCCGTGCTGGTGGCGCTGGCTACCGACGGGGACGACGGGCCGACCGACGCGGCCGGGGCGGTGGTCACGGGCGAGTCGCTGGCACGCGCCCGCGCGCTCGGGCTGGACCCGGCGGCGCACCTGGCGCGCAACGACTCCTACCCGCTCTTCGCGGCCCTGGGCGACCTCCTGCTGCCGGGGCCGACGCAGACGAACGTGAACGACCTGGCGTTTGTGTTTCAGAAATGACGCGGCGGGGCTACGCCCCGCCGCACAGAGAGTTTCTCGGGGGCCTGCGGCCCCCAAACCCCCGCCTGGGCCATCCCCGCCGCACAGAGAGTTTCTCGGGGGCCTGCGGCCCCAAACCCCTGCCGCCGCACCTGCTCATCCGGCGCTACGCCACCGCGGGCTCGCTCTGCGCGGCCAGCTGGCGCAGCACGTAGTGCAGGATGCCGCCGTTGCGGTAGTAGGCCAGCTCGCCCTCGGAGTTGATCCGCACGCGCGCCGGGAAGCTCACCGCCGTGCCGTCCGCGCGCTCCGCCTTCACTGTGAGCGTCTGGCCGGGCTGCAGCGCCTCGATCCCCTCGATCGTAATGCTCTCCGTGCCGTCCAGCCCCAGCGTCTCCCAGGTCGTACCCGGCTCAAACGTGAGCGGCAGCACACCCATGCCCACCAGATTCGAGCGGTGGATGCGCTCGAAACTCTCCGCGATGACCGCCCGCACGCCGAGCAGGAACGTGCCCTTAGCCGCCCAGTCGCGCGATGAGCCGGTGCCGTACTCCTTGCCCGCCAGCACCACCAGGGGCGTGCTGTCCTGCTGGTAGCGCATGGCCGCGTCGTAGATCGACATCTGCTCGCCGCTCGGCTGGTAGACCGTGTAGCCACCCTCGACGCCGGGGACCAGGGCGTTCTTGAGGCGGATGTTAGCGAACGTGCCGCGCATCATCACATCGTGGCTACCGCGGCGGGCGCCGTAGGAGTTGAAGTCCGCCGGCTTGACGCCGTGCTCGATCAGGTACTTCCCGGCCGGGCTGTCCTTCGGGATGCTGCCCGCGGGCGAGATGTGATCGGTGGTAACGCTGTCGCCGAGCATCGCCAGCACCTTGGCGCCGCGGATGCTCTTCAGCTCGGGCACCGCGCGGGTCATGCCCACGAAGTACGGCGGGTTCTGGATGTAGGTCGAGCTCTCGCTCCACGCGTAGAGGTCGCCGCCGGAGATCGGGATGTTGTTCCAGGACTCGTTGCTGGTGAAGACGCTGCCGTACTGGGCGCGGAACAGGTCGGCGTCCAGCGAGCGGGCCATCGCGTCCTTGATCTCCTCGGGGGTGGGCCAGATGTCGGCCAGATAGACCGGCTGCCCATCCTTACCCACGCCGAGCGGCTCGTGCTCCATGTCGATGTCGACCGTGCCGGCGATGGCGAAGGCCACCACCAGCGGCGGCGAGGCCAGGTAGTTGGCGCGCACCACCGGGTTGATGCGGCCCTCGAAGTTGCGGTTGCCGCTCAGCACCGCGGAGACCACCAGGTTGCTCTCCTTGACTGCCTGCTGGATCTCGTCGGCCACCGGGCCAGAGTTGCCGATGCAGGTGGTGCAGCCGTAGCCCACCACGTGGAAACCGAGCTGCTCGAGGTACGGCAGCAGGCCGGCCTTCTTGTAGTACTCGGTGACCACGCGCGAGCCGGGGGCCAGGCTGGTCTTGACGAACGGCTGGGCGCTGAGGCCCTTCTCCACGGCCTTCTTCGCCAGGATGCCGGCGCCAAGCATGACGGAGGGGTTGGAAGTGTTGGTGCAGCTCGTGATCGCGGCGATCACCACCGAGCCGTGGCTGATAGCGGTTGGTGCGCCGCTCAGGGTCACCGGCGTGCTGCTGGCGGCGTAGAGCTCCTGGCGGGCGTCGTGGCGCGCGCCGTTGCCGCCGTAGGCCGCCACATCCCGGCCGAAGGTGGTCTTCATGGCCTGGTTGAACGACGGCTTGAGGCTGCCGAGCGCCACGCGGTCCTGCGGGCGGCGCGGCCCAGCCATGCTCGGCTCGATCGTGCCGAGGTCCAGCTCGAGCAGGGCGTTGTACTCCGGGATGGGCGAGTCATCAGTGCGGAACATGCCCTGGGCCCGGTAGTAGGCCTCGACCAGCGCCACCAGCTCGTCGGGGCGGCCGGTGAGCTGTAGGTAGCGCAGCGTCTCCTCGTCCACCGGGAAGAAGCCACAGGTCGCCCCGTACTCGGGGGCCATATTGGCGATCGTGGCGCGGTCCGCCAGGCTCAGGCTGCTGAGGCCGGGCCCGCAGAACTCGACGAACTTATCCACCACGCCCTGCTTGCGAAGCATCTCGGTGACGCGCAGCACGAGGTCGGTGGCGGTGGCGCCGGGCTTGAGCGAGCCGATGAGCTTGACGCCCACCACCTCGGGGGTAAGCATCGCCAGCGGCTGACCGAGCAGCACAGCCTCGGCCTCGATGCCGCCCACGCCCCATCCGAGCACGCCCAGGCCGTTGATCATCGTGGTGTGGCTGTCGGTGCCCACGAGCGTGTCAGGGAAGGCCACGGTCTCGCCGTCAGCGTCCTTCGTCCAGACCACGCGCGCCAGGAACTCGAGGTTGACCTGGTGGCAGATGCCGGTGGCCGGCGGCACCACCTGGAAGTTATCGAATGCCTGCTGCCCCCAGCGCAGGAACTCGTAGCGCTCACCGTTGCGCTCGAACTCGTACTGCGCGTTGAGCTGCAGCGCCATGCCGTTGGCGAAGGCATCCACCTGCACCGAGTGGTCGATCACCAGGTCGGCAGGGGCCAGCGGGTTGATTTTCGCCGGGTCGCCCCCCAGGCTCTTCATCGCGTCGCGCATCGCGGCCAGGTCCACCACCGCCGGGACGCCGGTGAAGTCCTGCATGAGCACGCGGGCCGGCTTGAAGGCGATCTCGCGCGTGCCTGCGCTCGCCGGGGTCCACGCGGCCAGCGCCTCGACGTCCTCCTGCGCGGTGAAGCCGTCGCCGGCGTTCCGCAGCAGTGCCTCGAGTACCACGCGTACCGAGAACGGCAGCCGGGCCAGGTCGGCGCCGACGCGTCCGGCGACCGCGTCCAGGCGGTAGATCATGTACTGCTTGCCACCGACGTTCAGCGGGGCGCGGGCGTTGAAAACATCATGCAGGCTACTGCTCATCGTATGACCCTTTCAGCAAGAGGGGGCAGATAACGTGCCGAATGGCGCTGTTATGGAGGGTTCAGATGGCGGTAGTATACCAGATGGAGTACTATTATTCAAAGTGATTGTTTTTATGATTATGATAGTTATTTTCTATACAATAGGTGTGAGAAGGGGTTTCTGCGGGGGCTTCCCACGCGCCCCCTGTGCGGAAGGCCCGCGCTCAAATGGAGAACTCAGGACTCACGGAGCACACCTCGGCGTCGTCCCAGACACACGAGCGGTTGCGCCCGGCGCGCTTGGCGGCGTACAGTGCTTGATCGGCGCGTCCGAGTAACTGGTAGAGGCCCACGTCGTTCCACGGAGCGAGCGCCGCAACACCCAGGCTTGCGCTCAGGCGCACAAGCCCACCGGCAGCGTCGATGACGGGCAGGTGATCGATTGCCGCGCGCATGCGCTCGGCGGCCTGCGCGGCGCCCTCGGGCCCGGTCTCCGGCAGCAGGAAAACCAGCTCCTCGCCGCCGTAGCGCCCGTGAAGATCCACGGCCCGCAGCGTATCGCGGCAGCACGCGGCGGCCGCCCGCAGTGCGATATCACCCACCTGGTGCCCGTGGCGGTCATTGATCTGCTTGAAGTGATCGATGTCGAGCAGGATCACCGAGAGCGGGTGGCCGTAGCGCCGCGCGCGCACCATCTCCTGCTCGGCCAGCTCGAAGAAATGACGCCGGTTGTACAGCCCGGTCAGCCCGTCGGTCGTGGCGAGACGACGCTGAGCCTCGTAGAGCTGCGCGTTGCGGATGGCTACGCCCGCCTGGCGACCCACCGCCTCGATCAGCAGCATGTCATGAGATGTAAACGGGGCCCCCTCCCGCTGCCGGTAGAGCACCAGCACCCCGAGCCGCTCGTCGCCGGCGGCCACCAGCGCCGCCAGAACCGACTGCACGCCCAGCTCCTTGAATATCGGCAGCGCCCGCGGATGCCGGGCGTAGTTCTCTACCACGATGGTCTCACCGGTCTCCAGCACCTGCCACACCACCCCCGCGCCGCGCGGCAGCTCGTTGTCCGACGCCAGCACCTTCTCGGGAATCCGGTAGTAGCTCGAAAGCGCCAGGCGCGCGCTGTCCGGCGAGACTAGCCAGAAGACCCCCGCGTCAGCGTCGACAAGCTCAGCGGCCAGGCGCACCATCGTAGTGAGCACCACATCCAGTTCAAGCCGGCTGCCGATCAGCTGCGCGATCTCCGCCAGCCGCCGCTCGCGAACCAGCGCGCTGGACACCTGGCTGAGCAGCCGCTGCGTCGTGCGCTGGTGCTGCTCAGCCTGTGTGACATCATGAAGAACCAGGAGACACCCTTGCGAGGCACCATTGCCCCCGCTATGCACCAGACGCGTGGCGTACGGACGGTAGAGGTGGGGCTCGGCGCCGCCGGCAGGCGTGAGCTCAAGGATCTGCGCGCCCGAGCTCGAGAGCGACGCGAGCGCCGGGCTCACCTCGTCGAGCCGCCGCCCAATCGCGTAGCGCGCGCTACAATCCAGCACCACCTGCGCCGCCGGGTTCAGGTCGACAACCCGCCGCTGCGCGTCGAGCACAACCACGGCGTCGTCCATGCTGGCGAACAGCCGCCCGTGGGCGATAGGCACGATGTCGAGCATGCGGTAGCGGAACAGCCCCCAGGCGACAGGGATGCTCATCCAGCCGGCCACGACCGGCGCGTAGTTGAGCCCGCGCACTGGGGTGATCCCGATGAGGCAGAGCACATCCGTGACGGCGGGCGCGAGCAGCGAGAACAGCATGATCGCAATCTGCCGGCGGTAGAGCGCCGACACCTGGAAGAGCGCGCCGAACAGAAGCGCCGCGCTTGCGGCAAGTAGGAGGTGCGTGTACACAACACTGACCCTGAACCACGGGCTGTCGCTGCGGTTGAGCAGCGGGAACGGCCCGCTTGTATCCAGCGTCGCTCGCCACATGAGCCCGTGGGCGCTGTTGGTCCACGTCAAGAGCACCGTCAGCGTGGGCACAATGGCGAGCAGCAACAGCCATCGGCGGGTGAGCCACGAGGAGCGCTCGATGTAGAGCAGCACCAGGATGAGCCACCCGATGGGGAGATATGCGAGGATGGTGAAGCGCACACTGAGCCAGAGCTCCTTGCCGGCCAGCGTCGGGTCGAGAAGGCTGAGCGCGGTGGACACCAGCCAACCGACCACCAGGGCAATCACAAAGGCGTAGGTTCGCGCGATGGGGTTATCGCGCAGCCGCAGCACGTAGACGCCGATGCAAGCGACTACGAAGGCGCTGAGGAGGCGGAGGGAGACTTCCAGGCTCAGGGGCGAGAGGAACAGCATACTGCCTCATCCTGGTCAACAGCTCCGTGTACGAGCCTTTGTAGGGTGCGTAGCGGCTGTCTTCGCCCACATCCAATTTCTGACCATGTCAGCATACCAGCACGAGCATTATTATTGACGTGCGTATACATACATATTGCATAGGAGATGTGTGCACCGCAGGGTAGACCAACAACGAGCGCCAGTGGTAGCGGCAGAGCAACTATCAGGACCGAAAGGCCATTGACAGCCGCCCGCCCCGCGCCGATAATAGCGCTCACACGACAACGCCCTTTCCTTTGCACGGCGGCTCGCCCCACATCGGGGGCGGCCGTCTCTTTGCCAGCTCTGGACACCGTTTGGGCGCCACGCAGCGTGCGATCAGCGGGGAGGCGCTATGGTCGGATTTCTCGCGGGGGACGACCTCACCCCGAACCGAATCGAGCTGGCGCGACAGCAGGCCGCGGCCGGAGCAGGCTACATCGACCTCACCAGCAGCAACCCCACCCACCACGGGCTGCTGTTCCCCCCCGAGGTGCTGCGCCAGGCCGCCGACCGCTACTGGGCGACGCGCCGCTACGACCCAGACCCGCGCGGCCTGCGCCCGGCGCGCGAGGCGATCGCCCGCTACTACGCCGGCCGCACCCCACCCCTGGCGCTCGACCCGGACGACATCTTCATCACCGCCAGCACCAGCGAGGCCTACAGCCTGCTCTTCTCGCTGCTGGCCGCCCCCGGCGACAACGTCCTCGGCCCGTCGGTGACCTACCCGCTGTTCGACTACCTCGCCGCGGCACATCACGTCGAGCTGCGCCCCTACGCCCTGGACGAGCTGCGCGGCTGGCGCATCGACCCGGCCAGCCTGCGCCTCCAGGCCGACGACCACACCCGCGCGGTGCTGGTGGTCTCGCCCCACAACCCCACGGGGATGGTGGTTCGCTCGGCATTGCCCTCGCTGGCCGCGCTCGGCATGCCAGTGATCTGCGACGAGGTGTTCGCCGAGTTCCCCTACGGCGCGCCGCTCGTCCCGCCCTTCGGCGCGCTCTACCCCGAGTTGCCGGTGTTCCACCTCAATGGTATCTCGAAGATGTTCGCCCTGCCGGACATGAAGCTCGGCTGGATTGCCCTCAGCGGCCCGGCCCGCGCCCTGTTCAGCGAGCGCCTCGAGGTCCTGAACGACACCTTCCTCGGCGCGAGCACGCTGGTCCAGACGATGCTGCCGGATCTCTTCGCGCACGGCGGGGCCTTCGTGCAGGAGATGCGCGAGCGCTTCCGCGCGAACCTGGACATGGCGCTCCAGATCCTGGCCAGGAGCGACCGCCTGCGCGCCCATCCGCCAGACGGGGGCTACTACCTGTTCCCCGAGGTGGATGGCTGGGACGACGAGGAGGAGCTGGTGCTGCACCTGCTCGCGCGCGGCGCTCTGGTACACCCCGGCTACTTCTACGGCTACGAGCGCGGCATCCGAATTATGATCTCGTGCCTCACCGAGCCCGCGCTGCTGCGCGAGGGGCTCGAGCGTGTGGTCGATGCCCTCCGTTAAGACCCCTTCACCAAGAGTTCCCCCCCTTTCCCCCCAGCTGCGTAACCCGCGCGGTAGACTCGCCGCAGGCAGTTCCAGCGCCGTACCAAAGTAGACGCTCCCTGACGCAGCACACGCGCAGACTCGGCCGCGGTGCAGGGCCCGAGATGGGATAGCGCCCAGATCACAGAGCCCTTCTGCAAAACAATAACAAGCATGGAGTCATAGAGTGAACCACGCCTCTGCAACAGCGGCTCACGCCGGCAGGCCCCTGCGCCACGCCCCGCGCGACTTCACGCGCACCCCGATGAACGTCTACTGGGAGATGACGCAGGCCTGTGCCCTGGCGTGCCGCCACTGCCGTGCCGAGGCAATGCCCCACGCCCACCCCCACCAGCTCACCCACGAGGAGGGCCTGAGCGGCGAGGAGATCCGGCGCACCCCGATCGGGCGCGGCTTCGGCGTGCGGGACGGCAACGGCATTATGTTCGTGTCCAACACCGGCGAGATCTGCCCGGCCGGCTTTCTGCCCGTGAGCGCCGGCAATGTCAAGCGCGACGACATCGTGGCGATCTACCGCGAGTCGCCGCTGTTCGCCAGCCTGCACGACCCGAAGCAGTTCAAGGGGCGCTGCGGGCGCTGCGAGTTCAAGATGGTCTGCGGCGGCAGCCGCGCGCGGGCCTTCGTGGCCAGCGGCGACCCGCTCGGCGAGGACCCGCTCTGCCCATACGAGCCCGCCGCGCTGAACTAGCGCGAGGGCGGCAGCCCGCGAGCAGTTGTGCCGCCCGAGCCCCGCCACCCCTCTCCCCTTGATGGTGAGGGGCTGCGAGCGCCGCCGGAGACCTAGTGCCCCAGCAGCCAGCCGGCCGCAGCCAGCGCCACCGTGAGCGCGCCGAGCCCCAGCTCCGTGAAGCCGATCACCTTGGGGGCCACGGCCGGGCGGCGCGGCGAGAGCCCGTAGAGCGCGCGGCCAAGCATCCCCGCCAGCGCCAGCGCCGCGGCCCACGGCGCCAGCCCCGCGTACACCAGGCCGCACACCGCCAGCAGCGCAGCCACGTGCGCGGCGATCGCCGGGCGCGAGTCGGACGGGGCGCCGCGCAGGCGCCGGATGCGGGCGCGGACGTACAGGATCGCCGGCCACGCGCGCGCCGCCAGCACCGCCCACACCGCCAGCGCCGGCGCCAGCTCCCACCCGGCCGCCAGCAGGATCGCCGGCGCAGAGGCCGCCAGCGCGCCCGCGCCCGCCAGCTCCGGCACCAGCGCCCGCTTCTGCTTCCGCAGGTCGTAGCTCAGCTGCACCAGCGCCAGCGGCGCGCCGAGCGCCAGCGCGGCCCAGAAGGGCGCCTGGGCCGTGGCGACCGCGCCGAGGAACCCGATCAGCGCCACCAGCGCGTAGAGCGCCGCGAAGCGCTCGGCCAGGGCGGTGCGCGGGAAGCGCTTGCCCTTCTGCCAGTCGGTGAGCGCCAGCTCCAGCGGGTGGCGCAGCAGGAACACGCCGATCGCCGCTGTACCGAGCAGCGCCCCGGCCGCGCTCGGCGCCAGCAGCAGCCCCAGGATGATCGGCTCCACCAGAAAGCCCCAGCCGCCGTGCTCGGTGGGCAGGGCTACCGGGCGGATGCGGGCCAGGGGCGCCGGCGCGGCCTGCGTGTGCAGTGGTCTCTCCATGCAAAACCTCCTCAAGAGCGAGCGCGGGAGCGCGCCGCGAACGCCCCCACCGCCATCAGCGCCAGAAACAGCAGGATCGACACCCCGTTGAGCATCCCGCCCCAGCGCCGCACGTCCCCCAGCCCCGCCAGGTCACCGAGCAGCCGCAGCGCCAGCGAGAGGTGCAGCGCGGCGAGCGGCAGGTACAGGCGGCGCGAGAAGGCCACCGGCACGCCGAGCAGCGCCGGCACGACAATTGGGGCGTGGCCGAAGATCATCGCGAACACGAACCCCACGAACAGCGCATGCAGTAGCGCATCGTACAGCGGGCCGGCGTAGAGCGCGCCCGCCGCCAGCGCGATGGCGCCGCTCACGGCCAGCCAGGCGCTGCCGGAGAGGATGCAGACGGCGCTGAAGCGCGCCAGGCCCGGCTTCCGCACCGTGCGCCGCGCGATGTCGTAGCGCAGCAGCCAGGCGGCCAGCGCCAGCATTCCGGCGCCCGCCAGCCGCATACCGGCGTCGAGCGTCACCAGCGCCACGCCGAGCCCCGCGAGGTAGAGCGCCGTGGCGGCGGCGAAGGCTGCCCAGGCCGAGGCGGGCAGCTGGCGCAGACGACCGAGCTCCAGCCGCTCCCCGGCGATGGTGAGCACCAGAAAGCCGGCCCACCACAGGGCCACCAGGGCGAAGGGCCGGCCGGAAAGCCAGATCAGGTTGCCGCCGAGCCACACGGCCGCGCCGACGGCCATCGTGACAGTGAAGCGGGCCGGCTGGCGCCGCATGAGCTCGGCGAACATCGCGATCAGCCCCACGCTCCCCAGGACGAAGAGTGTCTGGCCGGCGCGCAGGGGTGCGCCTGCGAGGAGCAGCAGCCCACCGAGGGCGGTGAGCAGCGGGCCGATGAGCGCGATGCGGCTGCGAAGGGCGGCGGCGCGCTCGAAGCCGATCACGGTGCCGAGCAGGCCGCACACGAGCAGGGGGCCGTGGAGCGCGGCGAGCGACTCGTGGGGCGCGGGGAGCGCCCAGCCGATCCGCAGCAACCCAGCCCAGATCCCGCCGAGCAGCAGCACCAGCACGCCGGCCGCCAGCGGCAGCCGCGGCAGCACGCGCCGCGCGTCGATCGGGGCAGCCCGTTGTGCCATACTCGTCTCCCTCCCGCCGCAGGAGTCCCGCGGCGTGAACCTCACAGCTGCCAGCAGTGTACTCGGGGGGAGAGACCCTATCGTGTGACTTTTGTCACGAGAGACCCGGCGGTTACGGCATCTTCACCGGAGATGCGGCGGGAGCTTGCGCCAGAATTCACACATCCGGTACAATACCAGGCTAGAGGAACAGCCACTAGAAAGACGCGAGGCACTATGACCGCTCGCAGCCGCTTTTCCACCTTCGCCTGGGGCGCGCTCGGGTACAACCTGCTCGTCATCCTGTGGGGCGCCTACGTGCGCGCCAGCGGCTCCGGGGCGGGCTGCGGCAGCCACTGGCCGCTCTGTAACGGCCAGGTGATCCCGCGCCCTGAGCAAATCGAGACCATGGTCGAGTTCACGCACCGCCTCACTAGCGGCGTCGCCCTGCTCACGGCGATCGCCCTGGTCGTGTGGTCGCGCCGGGCCTACCCCAGCGGCCACATCGTGCGGCGTGGCGCCAACTACTCACTGATCTTCATGGTCATCGAGGCACTGCTAGGCGCCGGGTTGGTCCTGTTCGAGTTGGTAGCGCACAACGCCTCGCTGACGCGGGCGATCTCGATGTCGCTGCACCTGGTCAACACCTTCCTGCTCGTGGGGGCGATGAGCCTCACGGCCTGGTGGGCCTCGGGCGGGGCACCCGTGCGGCTGCGCGGCCAGGGCACGTTCAGCTGGCTGCTCGGCGGCGGGCTCTTCTCGCTGCTGCTGGTGGGGGTGAGCGGGGCGGTGATCGCACTTGGGGACACGCTGTTCTTCGCCCACACGCGGTCGGGCGGCAGCGAGGAGACGCTGCCCTGGCTGGCGTCGGCCATCGTCTCGATCCGCGTGGTGCACCCGGCCATCGCGATCGCGGCCGGAGCCTTCATCGTCGGCGTGGCGTGGTACGTCAGCGCGGCGCGCCCGGCGCAGTCCACCCGCACCCTCGCCGCCGGGCTTACAGCGATCTATCTGATACAGTTGGCCGCGGGCGCGATCAACGTGGCGCTCCAGGTGCCGATCTGGATGCAGCTCATCCACCTGCTGCTGGCCGACCTGGTGTGGATCTTCGCAGTGCTGCTCACCGCCTCGGCGCTGGCGGAGCCGACTGCCGAGCGCCGAACGCTGAGCGCTGAGCGGCTGGGTGTGAAGCCGGCCTAGTACGTCAGGGTAACAGTGCGGCGTTGCCGTACCACTGCCCTCGCCGCAGGCTTGTTGTCGTACGAGCCCCGCCTCGGCGCTACCAGGCGGCGTATATAGAGCGCCCTGGGAGCAGCACTGCTCCCAGGGCGCCCGCCCTCAATCTTCAGCCTTCGTTACGCCCCCACACAGCGCTCGAGCTCCCCGCCGCTGACCTGGGGCGCCTCGTACCATGCCCCCTGCTCGCGCGGCGGCAGTGTCAGCCCATCACGCTCCACCAGCTCCGCGAACACTGCCACCAGCTCAGGGTCCCACTGTGCGCCGCCGTGCGCCCGCAGCCGCTGCAGTGCCCACTCCCGGCTCAGGGCGCGGCGGTAGGGCCGGTCGCTCGTCATGGCATCGTACGAGTCCACGATCGCCACGATCCGCGCGCCGAGCGGGATCTCGGCGCCGCACAGCCCGTAGGGGTAGCCGCCGCCGTCCCAGCGCTCGTGATGCCCCAGAATAATCGGCGCCACCTCGCGCGCGAAGCGCATCGGCGCCACGATCCGTGCGCCGCTCTCGGGGTGCAGCTTGATCTGGCTGTACTCGTGGGACGTCAGCCGCTCCGGCTTGCGCAGGATCAGGTCGTCCACCCCGATCTTGCCGATGTCGTGCAGGAACCCGCCGCGCCGCACCACCCGTACCTCCTCCACCGATAGCCCCGCCGCCACCGCGAGCTGCTCGCTGTAGTGCCCCAGGCGCCAGATGTGCCCCTCGGTGTACATGTCCTTGGCCTCCACCGCCAGCGCCAGCGCGAAGATCACGCTCTCGGTGCGCTCGAGCTGGTCGGTGAGCCGCTTGGTGCGGAGCTGGCTTTCCAGCCGCGCCCGCAGCAGCTGCGCGTCGAACGGCTTCGTCAGGAAGTCGTCCGCGCCGGCCTCGATCCCCATGCGCCGGTTCTCCAGGTCGTCCAGCACGGTGAGCATTGTCACCGGGATCAGGGCGGTGGCTTCATCGTCCTTCAGGCGCCGGCAGACCGTGTAGCCGTCGATGTCCGGCATGGTCACATCGAGCAGCACCAGGTCCGGCTGGTCGCTCGCCACGATCTGCAGCGCCTCGGAGCCGTTCCGCGCCACGAGCGCCTGGTAGCCCTCGGCCTCGAGGAACCGCACGACGACCTCGCGGATCGTGGGGTTGTCGTCTGCCACAAGGATGCGTGCCTGCAACGCTGGCTCCTTCACGTGGTGCTATTGAGGATATTCATAGCATATGAGTACCAGCCGCCAATAGTACCAAAGTGTCATGCTGTCGCTGCATGGTCTCAATGAGGATAACGCCGGCGCGAGGTGAAGAGATACTCACCCGCTCCAGTTAACCCATCATAACGTCGCGTTGTCCCAGAGCAACACATGTTACGAGGCATGTTCGGTATAGTGGCTTCATCGTGACAGGCCCCACAAAGAAACAGTAGCAGCAACGCTATGGCATCCAGGGTGATGAAAATCGTGCTCGCGCCGCGGGCAGCGTTTGGGCGTACCCGCCCGCTGATGATCGGCGGCTATGGAGCGCTCGGCCTGCTGCTGGTCGGCGTGCTCTGGTTCGCCATCGCGCAGCCGGTGCAAGTGCTGCCGCTCATGGGCCAGGCGCCGGCCTTCACCCTGACGGACGAGCACGGCGCGTGGCTCGGCGTCGAGGAGCTCGGCGGGCGCGTGCTGCTGGTCAGCTTCGGCTATGCCCGCTGCGGCGCCGCCTGCGAGCCGGTCCACCGCCGGCTGGGTGAGGTCCGAGGCGCGCTGGCCGAGGCGGGGCTCGCGGGCGACGGGGTGGTGATACTCACCATCAGCGTGGACCCGGCCGACACGCCGGACGTGCTGCGCGCCTACGCGGCCGAGCTCGGCGCCGGGGACGACACGTGGCGCCTGCTCACGGGAGCACCGCAGGAGGTCAAGGAGATCGTCGGGCGCGGCTTCAGCGTCTACTACGGCGCGCGCCAGCCAGGCGAAGCCGGGCCGCCGATCGAGCTGGACCAGCGGGTGGTGCTGGTGGACGGAACAGGGGAGATCCGCGCCGCCTACACCCCGGACCGCTTCGAGCCGTGGCGCGTCCTGCGCGACGTCGAGCTGGTGCGGCGCGAGGCGAGCAGCACGGGATGGCGGCGGCCGATATATGACATGGCCCACCTCTTCGTCTGCTATCCGGAGTAGGCCTACGGCAGCGGCACGCCGCGCCCTCGACGGAGCATGTGGCGGAGGCCGAAGAGGGCCCACTCTCCGTGAAGCAACCTTTTCTCGTCCAGTGAGCTTGGCCGGCAAGCACGTAAGGGAGGAATTCGACGAATGGTTGACGACACCAAGAGGGACGAGCGCAAGGCGCCCTCGGCGCACGAGCCCGAGGACGAGCACGAGGCCCACCTGCTGCCCAAGGGCGCGCTGGTGATGATGCTGGCGTACCTGGCGCTGCTGACGCTGCTGTGGGTCCAGGTCTACCTGCAGCTGCTGACGAGTGGGGGGATACCGCGGACATGAACAACAAGCAAGCCGCCTACCTATTCGAGATCGCCTGGATCCTGCCAAGCATCGCCGTCCCGATCGCGCTCCTCGTGGCGATCGTGCTGACCGCCTTCGCCGTCGGCATCGCGGTGCCGGGCGACGCCGGCCGCATCGACCCCAAGGCGATCAACACCACGGCGCCGTTCGACAAGCCCGGCCTGCGTGAGATCGCCCCCGGCAAGTACGAGGCCGCGGTCGTCGCCCAGGTGTTCAACTTCACCCCCGGTGAGCTCGAGGTGCCGGTGGGCTCGACGGTGACCTTCATGGTGACCAGCCGCGACGTCATCCATGGCTTCCAGATCAACGGCACGCCGATCAACGCGATGGTGATCCCGGGCCAGATCTCGAAGCTCACCACGCGCTTCGACCGGCCGGGCGAGTACCTGATCGTCTGCCACGAGTACTGCGGCGGCGGCCACCACCTGATGGCCGGCAAGGTGATCGTCAAGTAGCCGGAGGCGCCTCTCCCCCACACGAGAGTAGCAGGGGCGTCCAGCCCCTCGCACCAAAGGTGAGCGTGAGGGGAAGCCCCTCGCAGAAAACCGTTCCAATCTCGCATGCTGCGCCTGCGCGCAGCCCTGTCTACAAGAGAGAGAACATATGGCGACTGCACGCGCGACCGGCGGCAGGCTGGTGGGCGCGCGGGGCGAGACCGATGTCTACGCCACCGAGAACCGCGTGACCGGCCTGAACCTGCTGATAGCCTTCCTGGCACTGGCGATCGGCGGTCTGATGGGTGTCTTCCAGGCGCTCGAGTACAACAAAGTCGATGTGTACCCGGCCGTCAAGCCGGTGGTCAAGAGCTACTACCAGGGCCTGGCGCTGCACGGCGTGCTGAACGTGCTGGTGTTCACCACCTTCTTCATCATCGGCTGGCTGATGTTCATCGCCGCGCGCTCCTTCGGGCGGCCGCTCGCCAGCAAGAGGCTGATCTGGGGCACCTTCGGCGTTATGTCGGTGGGCCTGGTGCTGACGGCCATCCCGCTGCTCACCAACAACGCCACCGTGCTCTTCACCTTCTACCCGCCGCTCAAGGCCGACTTCCTCTTCTACTTCGGCCTGACGCTGGTGGTGGCCGGCACCTGGGGCCTGATGGCCAACCTCGTGATGACCTACCGCGCCTGGCGAGCCGACAACCCGGGCGCGCGCACGCCGCTGGCCGCCTATATGGCGATGGTCACCATGGCGATGTGGACGATCTGCACCTTCGGCGTGGCCGTCGAGATGATCTTCCTGCTCATCCCGTGGTCGCTCGGGCTGGTGCAGGGCACCGACCCCGTCCTGGCGCGCACCCTGTTCTGGTTCACCGGCCACCCGATCGTCTACTTCTGGCTGCTGCCGGCCTATATCTCGTGGTACACGCTGGTGCCGCGGCAGGCGGGCGGCAAGCTCTTCAGCGAGCCGATGGCGCGCGTGTCGTTCATCCTGTTCCTGATCCTCTCGACCCCCATCGGTCTGCACCACCAGATCACCGACCCGGGCATCTCGGAGATCTGGAAGCTGGTGCACGCGATCTTCACCTTCGCCGTCTTCTTCCCCAGCCTGCTCACCTTCTTCAACGTCATCGCCTCGCTCGAGTCCGGCGGGCGCGCACGCGGCGGCGAAGGGTTCCTCGGCTGGATCTTCAAGCTTCCGTGGGGCAACCCGGCGCTCAGCGCCCAGCTCCTGGCGATGATCCTGTTCGCCTTCGGCGGCGCCGGCGGCCTGATCAACGCCTCGTACAACATCAACCTGGTGGTGCATAACACCGCCTGGATCTCGGGCCACTTCCACCTGACGGTCGGTACGGCGGTGACGCTCTCCTTCATGGGCATCACCTACTGGCTGGTGCCGCTGCTCACCAAGCGCCAGCTCTGGAGCCGCACGATGGCGCTGGTCCAGGGCTGGACCTGGTTCATCGGCATGGGCATCTTCTCCCACTTCATGCACACCCTCGGCCTGCTGGGCATGCCGCGCCGCACTCAGATCGGCGCCACGCCCTACCTGAAGCCCGAGTGGGAGGCGCTGATCCCGTTCGTGGCGGCTGGCGCGCTGATTATGTTCGTGAGCGCCGCGCTCTACTACGCCAATATGATCCTGACGATCACGGCCGGCAAGCGCCAGGAGGAGGGCCACGAGGTGCCGTTCGCCGCGGCTCAGTCCGGCCCCGAGGACGTCCCCGCCATCCTCGACAGGTGGAAGCCCTGGCTCGTGATCGCGATCGTGCTGGTGCTGATCAACTACGCGCCGCTGCTCTACCAGCTCGTGACGACGTCGCCGTTTAATATCCCCGGCATGCGTTCCTGGTAGCAGCCTCCTCTCCTCCCTGTGG
>JBDLTZ010000318.1:0-33801 GCA_039805565.1 Chloroflexota bacterium
CGTGGACGTCGGCCATCACGAGCTCCCTCACAGAGGATCACCAGAGCCGCATGATGCCATAGAACTGGACGTTCGCCACAAGCGACGCGAGTGCCGCGCCACTTCCCACCCGACCTTCTCAGACTATGGTTCAGCGATCGAGAGCGGCCCGCACCCTCGCCGCGAGATCAGCCGGAGAGAACGGCTTCTGGATCAGGAGCTCATTGGCTTTCAGCGCGTCCCGGGGACCCCTGACCAGCTCAGTGTAGCCAGACATAAACACGACGCGGATACCAGGGTGCAGGGCGCGCACCTCGGTCGCAGCCGCAGGCCCGCTCATCTGGGGCATCACGACATCGCTCAGCAACAGGTGGATAGTCTGCGGCGCATATGATCGAGCAACATGCACCGCCTCCAGACCATCGCCTGCCTCGAGCACTGTGTAGCCGCACGACCGCAGTATCCGGGCCGCCAGCATCCGCACCGCCGGCTCATCCTCAGCCAGCAGCACTGTCTCGGTGCCGCGCTGGAGGGATGCGGAAGGCTCGTACTGCTGCTCAGCTACCACGCCACCGTTGCCGCGGGGTAAGAAGATCTTGACCACCGTGCCGTGACCGACCTCGCTATAAATCCAGATCCCGCCGCCGTGCTGCTTGACAATACCGTAGCTCGTCGCCAAACCGAGCCCCGTCCCTTGCCCCGCGGGCTTGGTCGTGAAGAACGGCTCGAACAGATGTGGCCTCACCTCGGGAGCAATCCCCGCACCGGTGTCGCTCACCGCCAGCTGCACATATGCCCCTGCGGAGAGATTGGCCTGCCCCTGCACGACGCTCGGGTCAAGCTCGAGATTTGTGGTCTCGATGGTCAGCACCCCGCCGTCCGGCATCGCATCACGCGCATTCACCGCCAGGTTGACCACCACCTGCTCTATCTGGCCTGGGTCGGCCACCACATGCCACAGCTCAGGCTGAAGCCGCGTCACCAGCCGGATATGCTCGCCGAGCAGGCGGCGCAGCAGAGTCTCCAGGTTAGCCACCAGGAGGTTCAGGTTGAGCGGATGCATCTCGAGGTGCTGCCGGCGCGCGAAGGCGAGCAGCTGGTGGGTGAGCTCCGCGGCCCGCTTCGTGGAGCGCTTGATCTCCATGAGATCCTCTGCCGTGGGTGAGTCCGGCGGCAGATCAGATAGTGCCAGTTCAGCGAAGCCGCCGATCCCAGTGAGCAAGTTGTTGAAGTCGTGAGCAATGCCGCCCGCCAGCTGCCCGATGCTCTCCATCTTCTGGGCCTGCAGCAGCTGCGCCTCCAGCCGCTTGCGCGCCGTGATGTCGAGCACAAGCGCCATCGCCGCCCGCACCTGACCCGCCTCGTCGCGCAGCGGGGCGTAGTGAGTCCACAGCGTGCGCCCGGTGTGAGCGATCTCGGTGGTGATCTCCTCGCCCGCGAGCGCACGCCGGAAATGCGCCTCGGCGCGTGCCGCCGTCTCCACATCCAGCACCTCGGCAGGGGTCCGCCCCTCGATAGGCTCTCCCGTCAGGCCCAGCAGGGCTACAGCCGCCCCCTCAGCGACGAGGTAGCGCAGATCGGGGCCCACGACGAGCACCGCGGCGTCAGGGAGGTTCCGCGCGATCGCGCGGTAGAGCGCCTCGCTCTGCTGGAGCGCGTCCTCGGCAGCCTTGCGCGCGGTGATATCCTCCGAGAACACGACAATACCGCCGATTGCCCCGGCGCTGTCATACCAGGGACGGACCTCCCACTTGAGCCACTCACGGCTGCCGTCGGCGCGCACGAAGAGGTCTTCATCCGAGCGCTCGACCGCGCCCGCCATCGCACGCCGGTGAATCACCTTCCAGCGCTCGGGCACCTCGGGAAAAACATCGTAGTGACTGCGGCCGATCACCTCGTCCCGCAGGCTGTAGTCCTGCATCCAGCGCCGGCTGACGGCGAGATAGTGCATCTGGCGATCGAACATTGCCACGGCGGCCGGCACGTGCTCGATGAACAGACGGAAGCACTCCTCCGCGGCGCGCAGCTGCTTCTCCTGCATCTTGCGCTCGGTGACATCGCGACTAAAGCATGTCACGCCCAGCACGCGCCCTTCAACGTTGATGATCGGGTTGAGGGCCGTCTCCCAGGAGCGCATCTCGCCCGAGGACGTCCAGGTGACGCTCTCATCCAGGACCGCCTCTCCACCCAGCGCCTGCTCGTAGAGGGCCTGCATCTGGTCACGCATCGGCTGCGGAACCCACTCCGAAGGCAGTTGCTCACCAAGCACCACCTGCGCTCCTCCGTCGTTTCCTAGATACTCCCGCTGGTTCTGGACATAGCTGGCATTCACCATCGTCAGACGCCGCTCGGTGTCAATCGCCCAGATAGAGACTCCAGCGTGATCGATCACCGCCCGCAGCAGCGCCTCGCTCTCCCGAAGGGCTACCTCGGCTCGGACACGGTCATTGATATCGTAGAGCGCGGTCAGGAGACAGTGCGCGCCCGCGAGCTGGAGGCGCTCCAGAGAGAGCAACATCCGGCGACCGTCGCCCCTGCCGCACACCTCCACATCGAGGTCTCGCACAAACCCGTCGCGCTGAAGCACCTCCAGCACCCGCGCGCGATCCTTGCTGGGGAGCCACAGCCCGATATCCGTGGGCTTCCTACCGATGACATCCGCCCGCGCGCGCCCCGCGAGGTCGAGAAACCGCTCGTTCACGTCGAGGATCCGTTCGTCGTTCTCCAGGGTGATGGCCATAGCAACCGAACTGACGCGGAAGGTGGCAGCCAGGCGGGCCTCGGACTCGCGCAGCGTCTGCTCGAGCCGCCACTGCTGGGCGATGTCCTGGAAGGTGCTCACCGCCGCAACCATACGGCCCTGCTCGTCGTGGACCGGGGCGGCGTTGACCGAAAGGGTCGTCAGCAGGCCATCGCCGCGCCGGTAGAGCATGTCCTCGTGCTGAACGATGCAATCGCCGAGCAACGCGCGGGCGAGCGGGTACTCCTCCGGCGCGTAGGGCCGCCCGTCGTGGTGGAGCGCGCCATACTGGACGTAGCCGGTGTAGTCGATGCTCGTCAGGAGCGGGTGGCCAAGCAGACGGACGGCCTCGGCGTTATGCATGAGCAGCCGCCCCGAGGGTGCCTCGGCAATCGCCACACCTACGGGAAGCTGGTCGAGCACAACGGGGAGGATCGAACCGATAGCGCCCGGTAGGGCGCCCCTAGAGCCACGCCGGAGCGCCTCCCGGAGCTCCGCATTCTCAGCCTCGAGGGCCGCGAGGCGTCTGCGCAGCATAGCGTTCTCCGCCACGGGGTCGGAAAGATCATCGCGAGTTGGATGCATGGGAAGTCTCGCTCTCCAACGAACAGCGCATCTACCCCTGTCCCACCTCACGCTCGGCCTCGTTCGGGCGGAACATGCACCAGACACGCAGATCGTCCAACACCACCTCGGCCGCCACGTGGTAGCCAAGGCTCTTGTAGAGCGGCACGTTGTTGGGGTTCTCAGTGTCCAGCCCCACATCTACAGTGCGCGGGTGAGCGCTCGCGCGGGCGTGGACCTCCTCCAGCAGCCGCCCATAGCTGCGGCCGTGCGACTCGGGGCGCACGCCGATCGCACTGACGTAGAACATCGGCTGCCGCGGCAGGTGGCTGTCCACCAGCGCGGCGTAGCGCTCGATCCGCCCCGCCGCCTCCTTGCCCACCGAGCGGGCCAGCGCGCGGTACATCTCCGTCAGCGCCTCGGGCCACTCCGCGGCGTCGGGTCTGGATATGCACGCGACAGCGGCGAGACGCGTGCGCAGGACGAGGCCGAGCAGCAGCCAGCCGAGCTGGAGGTTCACCTCGCACGAGAAGCGGAAGAAGTCGCGCATCACCGCGCCCCGCGGGCGCTCCTGGCCGCCGGACAGATAGTCCATCAGCGGGTCGGCCGCGAAGGCTCGCGCCAGCACCCCCACTGCCTCGCCCAGCCGCTCGCGCGGCACGTCGATCACCCCAGGCGCCAAACGGCTCACGCAACACCTCACCGCACGCCGTCGCTCCTGAAGGGGAGAGCAAGCTCCGGGCCTACGCGTTGAGTGCTGAGGGGTGGGTGCTGCGTCTCGAATCGAGAGCCGTGAGGGCTGTCGAGCATCGTGATACCGTACTGTACCATTCGCCGCCCCCAGTTGTATAGCGGCGGAGAAAGATAGCTCGGGTACGCTATACTTCAAGTGGCTCGCCGCACATCGCCGGGCGCTGCTCGAGGGGGTGGTGAGGCGCGTGTCTTGAGGATTGAGCCTTGAGTCTTGAGGTACGAACCGGGAGTGTTGCAGCGCGAAGCAGCTTTCTTGGGCCACAAAAGCCACAGAGGCCCTGTAGAGGGGTCTACCCTCTCAGACCTCTGTGGCCTCTGTGGCTTCTACGCTCAGCCCTCAGCGCTCCAGTTCGACCTCCGCCGCCGCCTGGACCAGCACCTCGTGCTCGCCGCCGCCGAAGCCATCCTCGGCACCAAAGCCGTCCAGCACAACGTTGTAGTAGCCGATGCTCTGCGGGGCTGTCAGAAAACGGTTGTCGGTGGTGGTGTGCGCGTCGCCCACGAGCACCACGTCGTAGCCGAGGCTGACGGCGCGCCGGCAGGTCATCTCGACACACGCGTCGGTCTTGCAGCCGCAGATCACCAATCGTCGGATGCCCAGTGCGCTGAGCTTGTCGTGCAGCGTGGTGTGGTAGAACGAGTCGGCGTAGGCCTTGCGCAGGCGCAGGTCGCCCGGCCGCGCCTCGAGCGCCGGATGGAGCTGCCAGTCGTCGCTCTCGACCGGGGCGACGTCATTATCTTGGATGTAGATAACCGGCAGCCCTGCTGCGCGGGCTCGGTCAGTAAGGAGCTTGATGCGGCCGACGGTGGCGGCTCCCTCGTAGACGGGCTTCGGGCCTTCGATCAGGCCGACCTGAACATCGACCACGAGAACGGCGGTGTGTGTATCCAAGCGGGTGTACTCCTCGTTTTTCGTCAGACACTCCGGCGACAGTCAAGAGCGAGCAGCGGGTGGTGTGACATCACAGGCTCCTTTCCACCGGGGAGTGGCACGAGAGGACCACACAGTGTCACCACGGATCATCCCCGGGAGCGTACCATACGGGACAGGCCGCCAGCATCAGCCCTTCGGCGTAGTACAATCTCGGAGCGCGCCTCACCGCGCAGCCACGTCGCTCGCTCCACGAAAGGCCACCCATGGCAGGCAGGAAGCGGCTCCTGATCAACTGGGTCTACTACCAGCCGATCGGCCACGCGATCGAGGCCTACCGCTACGCCCAGTTCTGGCACAACCAGCACCCCGAGCTCGAGATCGCCGTCGCCCTGAACGCCCGCAGCGCAGTGGACCTCGCGCGGTGCCTGCCCGCCGTCAGCGCCGTCTACCCCGTCGACCTGGAGACCAACCGCACGGCGCCGCTGTCATTCTGGCGCACGCTCATCCAGGAGCTCGCCGCGGCGTTCGAGGGTGTGGAGATCGTGCTGCTGGGCGCCCTCGACCCGCGGCGGTCAATGACGCACCGCGTTATAGTCGAGCGTCGCATCACCTACCACGAGTGCGCCCGCCGCCACTACCGCGCCATGCTCCCGCGCCTCGGGATCGCCGAGGGCCAGCCATTCATGGAGGGGTGGCCCGAGGTGCTCGCGCCGGATTTCCTGTTTGCCCGAAGGGACCAGCTATGAGCGCAGCAAGCGCGCCCCCGCCCCCCACGCCTGAGTTCACCAACCCCACCGAGGAGTGCGACCTGGTGATGAAGGGCGGCATCACCAGCGGCGTCGTCTACCCGCGCGTGGTCATCGAGCTCGCGCGGCGCACCTACCGCTTCCGCTCGATCGGCGGCACCTCTGCCGGCGCGATCGCCGCGGCCGTCACCGCCGCCGCGGAGTACGGCCGGGACAAGGGCGGCTTCCAGAAGCTCGAGCTCGTGGTGGATCAGCTTGGCCAGAGCGGCTTCCTCGCCAACCTGTTCCAGCCCGCGCCCGAGCTGCGCCCGCTGCTCAACACCTTCGTCGACTACCTCGAGGCGCACCGCATCGGCATGCGGGAGGACCCTGCGCCCGGCGGCGAGGGGCTGGACGGGCTCGCCGCCCGCGCTCTGCTCCGACACCTGAAGCCGGCGGCAAGGCGTACCGCCTCACAGGGCCTCGCACTGCTGCGCCGCCACGCGCCGGGGAGCATCGCGCGCGGCGGCGAGCGCGGCGGAGGGCTCGGGGCGCGCTACGGCGCGCTCGCGGGCGGCGGCCTGGCTCTGGTCGCCTCCCTGATCGCCCTGGCCACCTGTCTCGTCGCCCGCGTCCCGATCGGCCCTGACCTGCTGCTCGCCCTGGCCGCGCCGGTGCTCGTCTTCGCCGCTCTGGGTGCTTGGGCCGGGCGCAGCGTCGGGCGGGATGTCGGCGCCGCCGCCCAGGTCAGCCTCGACACCGCGGGCCTGCTCCAGAGACAGGTGCCAGCCAACCTGTACGGCATCTGCAGCGGCCTCACCGTGGACGGGCACGCCCGCAACGCGGTCATCACCGATACCAGCGGCACCTACGCCGGGCTCACGGACTGGCTCGCCGACACGCTCGATCACCTCGCAGGGATCGAGCTGAAGCGCACGCCGCTCACCTTCGGGCAGCTCCGCTACCACAAGCTGCCGGGCGGCACCGACGTCGGCATCACGCTCCGAATGGTCACCACCAACCTCTCGCAGAAGCAGCCCTACGTCGTGCCGTTCGAGAGCGACCTGTTCCTGTTCAGCGAGCAGGAGATGGCGCGCCTCTTCCCGCCCCACGTCGTCCGTCACATGGTCGCTCGCGCCCGGCGCAGCGAGCGCCTCGAGCGCAGGTTCGTCGGCGTGTACGGCCCGCCGTCCGGCGGGGCGGCGGGCGACGAGGCGCGACAGGACTGGTACATCCCCTACGACAACGGCGTCGAAACCCACCGGCTGCGCTTCCTCCCCCGCGGGGATGACCTGCCGGTGGTGGTGGGCATGCGTATGAGCCTCAGCTTCCCGGTCCTACTCAGCGCCGTGCCGCTCTGGTCGATCAGCGGCGCCGCCTACGCCGAGCAGGACCAGCAGCAGGAGGCCATGGCGAAGCGCGCCGGCGCAGCAGCCAAGTCCGCCGAAGCGCCCATGCGCCTCGAGACGCGCCATCTTCAGCGCAACTGGTTCAGCGACGGCGGTATCTGCAGCAACTTCCCGATCCACTTCTTTGACCGCTGGTTCCCGCCGCGCCCGACCTTCGGCATCAACATCGACGAGCTCCCCGAGCAGGTCAGCCCGCACAGCCCCAAGGTGCTCGACTACGTCGGCGGCGCGCCCGAGATGCAGGACGAAGACCAGGCCGAGCGGAGCAAGTACACCGGCGCCGTCTACATGCCGCGCTCCTACCCGCACGACTGGCTCGGCCCGCGCTGGAGCCCGCTCGAGGCGAACCTGCCGAAGTTCCTCCGGTCGATCCTCGACACCTCGCTGAGCTACCGCGACACCATGCAGTCGCTGCTGCCCAGCTACGCCGACCGCATCGTCACCGTGCGGCTCACGAAGCGCGAGGGCGGGCTGAACCTGAACATGGACCCCACAACGATCGCGGATATCACGGAGAAGGGCGCGCGCGCGGGGCAGGAGATCCTGGAGCAGTTCAACCTCCAGCACCACCAGTGGGTGCGCCTGCGCCTGCTGCTGAACGAGCTGGAGGAGCAGATGGTGGACCTGCGGGCGAGCATCAAGCTCGAGGTGCCGCCGGAGGAGTGGGCGGCGATCGAGCGACAGCTGGCCGCCACACTGCGCGTGCTGAATCTGGAGGAGCGGCCGGGCGACCAGCACCGCGCCACGAACCTGGTGCAGCAGCTGATCGCCGACGAGCGAGAGGCCTCGGCGCGCTTCCCCTATCCCCGCAGCAGAGCCTTCGGCGAGCGCGAGTCGCTGCGGCTCAACCTTCTGCTGGTGCTGATCGAGCTGTGGGGACGCGACCAGGACGGGGTGTTCCGCAAGGACGGGCCGCGCACCAACCGCCTCAACCTGCGCGTCACGCCCGATCTCTGACGAGGGGCAGGGGGCAGAGCCTCGGCGTCTCCGCCACCCGGGAGGGACAGGGAGGGCATGCCCTCCCTGAGCTACTCACCACACCATTCGATCTGGTGGAACCCTAGAAGAACACCTTCGCGACCTTCAGGATGCCCTGCTTCCACGGCACGCGGTGCGACACACCCGAGGCGTGCTCGAAGGTGCTCAGGTTCTCGATGTACCAGCGGTAGTTCCGCACCAGCGCGTCCTTGTTCGAGTACTTCGGCTTGTACCCCAGCACCCGCTCCGCCTTCTCGATCGAGACGAACGAGTCGGTCGAGGCCGTCTCGTACACCCACTTATAGAGCGGCGAGAGCTTCAGCAGCTCGAGGAAGCGCAGCGTCCAGATCACCGGCGCGGCGGGGAACGGCACGATCTTCTTGCCCTTGCCCGCCTCGTCCAGCACCGCCTGGTAGTCCTCCTTCATCGTCGTGAACTCCTTCGCGCCGATGTTGAAGGTGTCGTTGACCACATCGCGGCCGAGAGTGGCGCACAGGTAGATCGCCTGGCACAGATCCTCAACGTCCAGCAGCTGGTAGCGGTTGTTGCCGCTACCAATCATCGGGAAGCCCTTGCCGTCCTTCGCCCAGTCGTAGAGCAGCGCGAAGACCCCCAGCCGCTCCGGGCCGATGAAGGACTTCGGGCGGATCACCGGGACGCACAAGCCCTTGCGGCGGAACTCCTCGCAGATCTCCTCGGCCTTGACCTTCGCCTCGCCGTAGGGGCCCACGCCGTGCAGCCGGTCATTCTCGTACAGCGGGTGGTGATCCGGAATGCCGTACACCGCCGTCGAGGAGATGTGGATGCAGCGCTCGACCTTGTGGTTGAAAGCGGCCTGGAGCACATTGCGCGTGCCGTCCAGATCGGTCGAGAAGATGTCTTCCTTCTTGTAGAGCGGCAGCGCGGCGGCAGTGTGAACAACGATGTCCACCCCATCCATCGCCCGGTCCACACTCGACTTGTCGCGGATGTCGCCCTTGATAATCTTCACCCGGTCGCGCTCGGGGTAGTCGAACTCGGCGATGTCGAGCGACACCACGGCATGCCCGCGCTCCAAGAGGTAACGGACGAGGTTGATGCCGAGGAAGCCAGCGCCGCCGGTGATCAGGTATGTTGTCATAGAATGTCGTGATTGATAGGGGGCCCAGCAGCTGTGTACAGGTTGCTGGCGCCCTGACGGTTCCAGGATAAGCTGCTGCTGCACCCTTACAGCTCGTCTCGTGCGGCTTGCGGCTATCGCGCTCTTATGCGCACTGCCCTCGCCCAGCCAAGGGCCGCTGCGCTTCGACAGATATCCGGTGCGGGCCGTCGCACCCCTACCCCACTCCCTACCCCTCTCCCGCGGCAGGGAGAGGGGTAGGGAGTGAGAGACGCTTCCGCCGCGCTAGCCGAGTTGCGCCAGACGCTCGCGGAGCCTCTCGGCCGTGGCACGCACCGCGGCAAGGCCGTCACGCTCGCGCCGCACCACCGCCTCCGGTGCCTTCGCCACGAACCCCTCGTTGGCCAGGCGACCCTCGCGCCGCGCGATGTCGACCTCGGCGGCGTCGAGCTCCTTGCGGAGCCGCGCCCGCTCGGCCTCCAGGTCGATCAGGCCCACAAGCGGCAGGAACACCTCGACGTCCTGCACCACCAGCGCCGCCGCTCCCTCGGGCTTCGCATCCAGGCTCGCCACCACCGCGAGCTGGTCGTCGGCCACGCGCGCCAGCCGCGCGATCAGCGCCCGCTGGCCGTCGATCAGCGCCGCGCGCTCGCCCGCGAGCACCGTGGCCGGGATGATACGCGCCGGCTCGACCTTGTACTCGTTGCGGATGTTCCGCACGCCGGTGATCAGCTCCTGCACTAGCGCCCAGTCGCGCTCGGCCGCATCGTCCAGCGCGCCCTCGTCGGCCTGCGGGTAGGCGGCGAGCATGATCGAGTGCTGGGAGGCCTCGCCCTCAGCACCGAGCACGTTCGACTCAGCACTGGTCACGTACTGCCAGGCCTCCTCGGTCACGAACGGCATGAACGGGTGCAGCAGGCGCAGGCTGCCCTCGAGCACCGTGTAGAGCACCTCGCGCGTGAGGTGCTGGCGCTGCTCGTCGCCCTCCAGCTGCACCTTCGCCAGCTCGACGTACCAGTCGGCGAACTCGCTCCAGACGAACTCCTGGATCTGCCGCCCGGCCTCGCCGAAGTTGTAGGCCTTCATCAGCCGGTCCACATCGCCCACCAGCCGGTTGTAGCGCGACATAATCCAGCGGTCGGCGAGCGTGTACGGGTGGTCACGCAGGCACTGAGCGCCCACCAGAACCGACTCGTCGGCCTTCCAGTCCGCGCCGAGCTTGCCGAGCACGAAGCGCGTGATATTCCAGAGCTTGTTGGCGAAGTTGCGCGAGGCCTCGATGCGCTCGGGGTTCAGGTTCAGGTCCTGGCCGGGCGTGCCGCTGGTGGCGAGCGTGAAGCGCAGCGCGTCGGTGCCCGACTGGTCCATGACCTCGAGCGGGTTGACGACGTTGCCATAGGACTTGGACATCTTGCGCCCGTCCTTGTCGCGCACCAGGCCGTGCAGGTAGATGGTGTGGAACGGCTCCTTCCCAGTGAAGTAGCAGCCCATCATCATCATGCGCGCCACCCAGAAGAACAGGATGTCGTAGCCGGTCTCCATCACGCTGGTGGGGTAGAAGTACGCCAGGTCAGGCGTCTCATCCGGCCAGCCGAGCGTGGAGAACGGCCACAGGCCGCTCGAGAACCAGGTGTCGAGCACGTCGGTGTCCTGGTAGATCCCCTCGCCCTGCGGCTCGGGGTCGTCCGGACCCGGCACGATCATCTGCCCGTCAGCGGTGTACCACACTGGGATGCGATGGCCCCACCAGAGCTGGCGGCTGATGCACCAGTCTTCGATATTCTCCAGCCAATGGTAGTAGACCTTCTCAAAGCGCTCGGGGATGATGCGGGTGCGGCCCTCCTTGACCGCGGCCAGCGCCATCTCGGCCATCGGCCCCACGCGCACGAACCACTGCTCGCTCAGGAGCGGCTCGATCACCTCGCCGCCGCGCTGGCTGATGCCCACCGACATAGTGTGCGGCTGGGTCTCGACCAGCAGGCCCTCCTGCTCGAGGTCGGCCAGGACCTGCTTGCGCGCCACGAAGCGGTCCAGACCGGCGTACGGCCCGGCCTGCTCGTTGAGCGTCGCGTCGCGGTTCATGATGTTGATCATCGGCAGCTTGTGCCGCTGGCCCACCTGGTAGTCGTTCGGGTCGTGCGCGGGGGTGATCTTCACCACGCCCGTGCCGAACTGCGGGTCGGCGTGCTCGTCGGCGATAATCGGGATGAGCCGGCCCACCGCCGGCAGCAGCACCATGCGGCCGATCAGGTGCTTGTAGCGCTCGTCCTCGGGGTTCACCGCCACGGCCGTATCGCCCATGATCGTCTCGGGGCGCGTGGTGGCCACGGTGATGAACTCTGCGGCGCCCTGCGCCCACTGGCCCGAGCCCCACGCTCCGGGCTGGAACCCCTCGGGGACCACCGGGTAGCGCACATGGTACATGTGGACGTTGCGCTCCTCGTACTCGACCTCGAGGTCCGAGACGGCAGTCTGGAGGTTGGGCGACCAGTTCACCAGGCGGTTGCCGCGGTAGATCAGGCCGTCGTCGTACAGCCGCTTGAAGGCGGCCCGCACGGCGCGGGAGAGCCCCGGGTCCAGCGTGAAACGCTCGCGGCTCCAGTCGCACGAGGCGCCGATGCGGCGCAGCTGGCGGGTGATCTCGCCGCCGTACTTCTGCTTCCACTCCCAGGTGCGGCGCAGGAACTCCTCACGGCCCACCTGCTGCCGGCTGGTGCCCTCGCTGCGCAGCAGCTTCTCGACCTGCATCTGCGTCGCGATGCCGGCGTGGTCGGTGCCGGGCAGCCAGAGGGTCGGCTCGCCGAGCATGCGGTGCCAGCGCACGATCACGTCCTCGATCGTGACGAACATGGCGTGGCCCATGTGCAGCTCGCCGGTGACGTTGGGCGGCGGCATCGAGACCACGAACGGCTGCTTGCCGGGCTCGATCTTCGGGGTGAAGAGACCGCTGCGCTCCCACCACTCGTACAGCCGCTGCTCGACCTGCTGGGGCTCGTAGGCCTTAGCCATCTCGTCGGGACGCTCAATCGAAGCTGTCATCGCTGCTATCTTTCAGTGTCGCTACAACAGAAACGCCGAGCAGGGGCGGCGGGTGCGCGCACGCCCCTGCCGGGCGAAAAGTCACATGGTGACGCGGCCACATCACGGCCAGATCACGTGGATTATACCGGTTTTCACCGCTCCTGCAAAAGCGCCCGCACCACCAGCGCCTGCCCTGGCCGGGTCTCCACGTCCAGCAGCGGCCCCTCGTGCGCCGCGCCGTCCAGCTCCCACCTGCCGCCAATGCCGTGCGCCAGCCGCAGCCTGCCGCCGCCGGTGGACTCGACGCGCACCTCGGCCACGCGCCCGCCCGCCACGGTGGCTCCGACGCGGAAGCCGCCCTCGGCCCACACGCCGTCGAAGCTCAGCGCCTGCCAGGAGCGCGGCAGGCCCGGCAGCACTGCCACCACATCGCCGCGGCACTGCACCAGCAGCTCCTGCACCGCCGTGACCGCGCCCAGGCCCGCGTCCATCTGCATGATCTCGCGCAGCTCACCCCGCTCGTCGCGCGGCCAGCCCCAGATGCTGGTCACGCCGGGGAAGGCGCCGTTGTGCAGCGTGCCGTGCCCCTCGTTGGTAAAGGCGTCCTTCCACCAGCGCAGCCACTGGAGCGCGGCGTCCGGCATGCCGGTGCGGGCGCAGAGCACCGAGGCCCACGGCACGCACCAGCCGCTCCAGTTGCCCGCCCCGCGCGCGATCCAGTGGCGCAGGCTGGCGTCCACCACCTCGGCGTGCGCCGGATCGGCCGGGTCCACGGTGCGGAAGGGGTAGATCGCGCCGAGATGCGAGTGGTGGCGGTGGCTCTCGTCCAGGTCCTGCCCGCGCCACAGGCCGATGCGCGGGCGCTCCTCGGGCCCCACCAGCGCGTAGGGCGGCACGCGCCGCGCAACCTCGGACCAGCGCGGGTCGGCCGGCTCGCCCAGGGCGCGGGCGGCCTCGGGGAGCGCGGCCGCCAGGAAGTGCAGCGCCGCGAGCTGGAAGCTGGCGTCACGACCCCAGGCGTCCATCTGCGCGGCGTTGTACTCAGGGCTCACGGACACCGGCAGCGAGAGGTGGCCGTCCACCTCCTCGAGCATCGCCCAGTAGCCGTTGAACGCGCCGGCCATCAACGGCCAGGCGACCTCGCGCAGGACGCGCGCATCCAGGCTGTAGCGGTAGTGCAGCCACGCGAGCTGCGCCATCCACGCGGTGCAGGCCTGGTCGATCATGCCGGTCCAGAAGGCGCCCACAGCGGCGCAGCGGTCGTCCACGGCGTGCGGCATCATCAGCGCGTCCGGTGCGCCGAAGAAGTGGGCGGCGTTGTCGCGCAGCCGCGGCAGCCAACCCAGCAGCAGCTCCCACATCGGCCAGAGGTGCTCGAAGCGCCCGGTGGCCAGGCAGGGCATGTAGATCATCTGGACATTGATGTTGAAGTGGTAGTCGTTGCTCCAGGGCGGCAGCTGGTACTCTTCGATCCACGGCCCCTGGAGGGTGGCGGGCACGCCGCCGGGGGTAGTGAGGCCGGCAAGCTTGTAGATGCCGTAGTCCCAGGCGTGCTGCAGCGCGGCGTCGGGCACGCTCACGCGCGGAACATCGCGCCAGTAGGCCCCCCACCAGGCCTCGGCCCGCGCCGCCGCGGCCTCAAGGTCGGACGCGCGCGCCAGCTCCCGAGCAGCGCCGGCCGGGTCGTCGCCGAGGGCGGTAGCGATCACGAGGGCGGATGAAGCCGCCGCGCCCGGGCCGCTCTGGCCGCTCGCCCTCCGCTCCCAGGCCAGCGCCAGGGCGGGGTCCTCGGGGAGCCGCTGGCAGAACCCGCCCGAGCGCTCGCCCTCCCAGCGCTCGGGGGGCGCACAGCTCACCGCCGCCAGCTCGGCGCCCACGTGCTCCCACGTCGGCACGAGCCGGACCTCCACCGGCCCGTGGGCGGCATCGTCGAGCACCACCCAGGCCAGCTCGGCGTCGATCGCCTGCCGCACGGTCACAACGGCCTCGCGGCCATCCGGCGCCAGCAGCGACACCACAAGTGCGGCACAGGCGGTGTCCAGCACCGCACGCACAGGGCGGAACCCCTGGGCGAAGCGCAGCTCCAGCCGCCCGCCGCCCACCTGCGTAGGGTGCTCCGGCTGCCCCGGCCGCCGGTCCGGCAGGGCGAAGACGCGCCGCAGGCCCGCCTCGTCGCCGGCCTCGAGCAGCGCCCGCACCTCGGCGTAGGTGGTGCGGCTGGCGAACAAGTTGCCGCCGCGGTGGTCCCAGAAACCGGCCCGGCCAACGGTGATGTTGAGCGTGTCTACGCCCCAGACCATGAGGCCCTGCACACCGTTGCCGAGCAGCGCGCCGGTGTGGGTGCGGGGAAGCGGAAAGTCCCAGGTGAGCGTCGGCGCCATTCTCTCAATTCTCCTCTTTGAAAACGATGGACCATACCGCCTCGCTGCGGACACGGCGGCCTACCACGCGCCCCAGATTAGCACAAGTTCGGGCGCATCCCCGTGGTATCAGAGATGTGCTAATATCGATAGGATCCACAGCCGGATGGGGGGTGAGACCATGCACGCGCCGAACATCGACTCAGACAACATGGCCTTTGCTCAAGCGCGGCTTGAGCAGTTCATCACCTGGACGATGCTCGCGCTCGCGATCCTCGGGGTTCTGACGGCTGTATCCTTCGTCATGCTCCCTGACCGTCGCACGGCACTCGCCTGCCTGACGATCCTCGGGTATAGTGCGCTGCTCCTCTGGGCCCGGCGCACGGTGAGGCGCGGAGGGGTCGAGCGAGCCAGCCTCACGATTAGCCTCACGATACTCTGCTCCGGGCTCATTGGCGCGCTCATCACGCCCGAGATGCTGCCGACCCTCGCCGCAACCCCGCTGGCCGCGGTGGCGCTGGCACTCCCGTTCCTGAAGCCCGCCACGCTCCAGCGCCTCATCCTGACAGCCTGGGCATGCGGCGGAGTTATCGCCGTCGCCGCCGCACTGTCCCCGCCGCGCGAGCTGCCCGCGTTCACCCCGCTGCTGGTCGCGTGTGGGGTCATCCTCTCGCTGACGCTGACGCTGGTGCTCCTCTGGCACCACCACACCCGCATGACGCTGCTGCTCGCGGAGAGCCGGCAGTCGAGCGTGGAGCTGCTGCGCGCCAAGACGAGCGAGGCGCAGCAGGCGGCCGAGCAGCGCCGCCGCCTGCTCCACATCGGCCAGACGCTCCTCGGCGCGCGGGAGATCGAGGGCGTGCTGGTGGAGGTGCGGCGCCTGCTCGGCCAGGTGCTGGACTACCACATGTTCACCACCTATTGGTTGGACGAGGGGGACGGCGTGCTACGGATCTCGCCGCTCGCCAGCGAGGGGGCGGATGTGCTCCGCGTCGACACCTTCGCCATTCCCGTGGGCACAGGCATCGTCGGGACCGTCGCGGCGTCGCGGAGGGGGGAGCTGCTCAACAGCGCCCACCTCGACCCGCGCTCGGTCTACCCGGACGAACCGCCACCCTGCGAGCACATCATCTGCCTACCCATCGCGGCCGAAAACGGGATCAGTGGCGTGTTCATCATCAACCGGCTGGCAGACCCGCCCTTCTCAGAGGCCGAGTACGCCAACCTCCAGCTCTTCATCGGCTACGTCTCGCTGGCGCTCCAGAACGCGCGGCGCTTCGAGCAGCTCGTGGCGTCCGAGAGCCGCTACCGCGCGCTGTTCGAGAGCATGCAAGACGCCGCCTACCTGAGTGCGCCAGACGGGCGGCTCCTCGATATCAACCCAACGTTCGTCGAGCTCTTCGGCTACGATTCGCGCGAGGCGCTGCTCGCGACGACCGCCGATGAGCTGTACCTCAACCCGCTCGACCGGCAGAGGTTCCAGCAACTCATCGAGCAGCACGGCCAGGTCCGTGACCTCGAGGTGCTCGCGCGGCGCAGGGACGGGCAGCTGCGCGTGGTGGTCGAGAGCGCGGCGGCACTGCGCGGGGCGGGCGGTGCGATCGTCGCGTACCGCGGCTTTCTGCAGGACATTACGGAGCGCAAGCTGGCCGAGGAGCGGCTCGAACTCGTGCTTACAGGCGTCAAGTGCCTGCTCTGGTACGCCATCGTGGAGATGCAGGACGGCGCGGCGGGCAGACGGCTGCGCTGGAAGACGCAGGTGTTTAACGAGCAGGCCAGCCGCCAGTTTCTGCCGCTGGCGCTGGCCCCTGGCCAGTCCTTCACCGAGGCGTGGATACAAAGCCGACCGCCCGAGGACAGCGAACGGGCAGATACGCTCAGCCGCAACTCGATCCTCGGCGGCCGGCCGGGCTACACGCAGGAGTACCGCTGCCGCACGGCAGACGGCACCATCCGCTGGCTGCACGAGGACGTGCGGGTCGAGCGGATCGCGCCGGGCAGCTGGCGTGCGGTGGGAGTCTGCACTGATGTGACCGAGCGCAGGCGCGCCGAGGAGACGCTGCGCGAGGCGCACGACCAGCTGACCCTGTGGGTGCGTCAGCTCGAGCGCAACACCCACGAGATCGAGCTGCTCAACCTGATGGGCGAGCTGCTCCAGGCCTGCCGGAACATCGGCGACGCGTGCGGCGTGATGGCACAGACGATGGAGCTGCTCTTCCCGCGCAGCACCGGGGCGATCTATATGCTCGACCCCACGAGCACCGAGCTCGTCATGACCACCGCCTGGGGCGATCCGGCGCCGGGCGCGGCCTCGTTCGCGCCGGCCGACTGCTGGGCGCTGCGCCGCGGCCGCGCGCACAGCCTGCACGATGTCTCACTCGGCCTGACCTGCCGCCACGCCGGCCCGGTCGGCTCGCTCTGCGTGCCGATGCTCGTCCAGAGCGAGCCGATCGGGGTGCTGCACCTGCGCACTGCGCCTCAGCCAAGCCCCGCCGACGCGGAGGAGGATGAGGAGGCCCTGTTCGAGCGCCAGCGGCGCCTCGGCGTCACCGTGGCCGAGCACGGCGCGCTGGCCATCGCCAACCTCCAACTGCGCGAAACCCTGCGCCACCAGGCGATCCGCGACCCGCTCACCGGGCTGTACAACCGGCGCTACATGGAGGAGTCGCTCGACCGTGAGCTGCACCGCGCCTCGCGCCAGGGCGTGCCGCTGGGCATCATCATGCTCGACCTGGACTACTTCAAGCGCTTCAACGACACGAACGGCCACCCTGCGGGCGACGCCCTGCTCCGCGCGCTGGGCGCCTTCCTGCAGCGCCACGTGCGCGTCGACGACATCGCCTGCCGCTACGGCGGCGAGGAGTTCACCCTCATCCTACCCGAGTCCTCACTCGAGGACACGCTGCGGCGGGCCGAGGAGCTGCGGCTCGGCGCGCGCCAGATCGTCGTGCAGTACCGCAGCACCGCGCTGGCCGGCGTCACCCTCTCGCTCGGGGTGGCGGCCTACCCGAACCACGGGGCGAGCACCGAGGAGCTGCTGCACCAGGCAGACCTGGCGCTCTACGCCGCCAAGAAGGCCGGACGCGACCGAGTTGCCACGGCGATCACCTGACGGTGGTGAGCCCGGCCGCAGAGCGAAAGGCAGCCCTACCCCTCAGCCTCAGCGAGCTGCACGGCAGGGTGCGTCATCGTCACGTAGCACACGATCAGCAGCGCTGCGAACAGGCCCGTCACGCCCACCACCTGGCGCAGCGCCTCCGGGTCGCGCAGCGCGGCCAGCACCTCCGCCAGGACGCTCCCGGGCATCAGCAGCGCGTCCCAGCTGTTCCAGCGCTGGAAGCGCCCCATATACACCCCTAGCCCGGAGAGCACCGCGGCAGCCACCACGAACAGCTCGGCCGCTACTCGGCCCGCCATGCCGATCACCACATCGCGCATCACCCCAAGCGACGCCGCCGCAAGCGCGCAGCCGGTCCAGGCGAAGATCGCCACCAGACCCACGTCGTACCACCAGGCGAAGTTATCGATCTGCCGCAGGTGCACGAAGTCCGTGACGATGTACGGGGCGTTGGGCAGAAAGAGGAGCCAGGCCGCGCCCAGGGCGAGCACCGGCCAGCGCCGCGAGGGATCGCGCCGGTAGAGGCCCTCGGCAGCAAGGCTGAACAGGTACGGCGTCCAGGCCAGCGCCAGGTTCCAGAGCATGAAGATGTAGCTGGCAGAGTCGCTCAGGGCCACCCGCGCCACAACTACGGCGCCGCCGAGGGCGCTGCAGAGGGCGAGGGTGAAGAGCGTGCGCGCGTGTGCGGGCTGTGCGCCGCGGTAGGGCTGAGGTGCTCGCATGAGTGTCTCCGAGTATTCCTTCGTTCCCGTGCGCCATCATACGCGACGGCGGCAGTTGCCCGCGACCTCTCAGGGCGCGCGGGGCACGCACCCGGGTGCTTGACACATCTCTTACGATTCACACGACCTGACGCGCCGGGAGGGCGCCCCGCCTCTCACGGCTCACGATACCGTATGATCATCACACTTCTTGTCGAGGACAACGAGCGGCTGAGGCCGGCGCTGGCCGCTGGCCTCGAGACCACCGGCGCGGTGCGCGTGGCGGGCCAGTGCGGCGCTGGCGAGGAGGCCCTGGCCCTGGCGCTGGCCGCCCCGCCCGACGCCGTGCTGATGGACGTCCACCTCGCCGGGCAGATGAACGGGATCGAGGCCGCTGTAGCGATCCGGCGCGAGCTACCGCGCCTGCCGGTGGTGTTCTACTCGATCCAGGACGACGACGCCTACTACCGCGCGTTCCGCAGCAGCGGCATCCTCAGCCACTACGCCTACGTGCGGAAGTCGAACTACCTCCTGCCGCAGCTGATCGTCCCACTGCTGCGCGACGCCGTGGCGGGGCGGAGCTTCATCGATCCTGAGATCGAGGCGCGAGTCCACGAGGTACGCCACAAGGACGAGCAGAGCCCCATGGCGCTGCTGGAGCCGAACGAGCAGGCGGTGGCGCACATGCTGGCCCAGGGCATGAGCAACGAGCAGATCGCGGCCCGCATGGGCTTCCGCGACAAGCGCACGATCAGCCGCACCAACGGCCAGATCTACGCCGCCTGGGGGCTGGCGGACACCGCCACCGACGAGAAAGTGGCGCGCACCCGGGCCGCCCTGATCGTCCGCACCGGGCGACTGCTGACCTGGAGTGATGACGGGGCGCCGCTGGCGCTGGATGAGCGCGGCGACTGGAAGCCCTTCGAGTTGTAGATGGTGAGTTTTGGGCCCGCAGTAACTCAATCTCACATCCCAAGCATCCCGTATGGCAGTTACAATCCTCCACCTCCTCGACTGGGCGATCATCGCCGTCTCGTTCTTCAACACCGTGGCGCTGCTGTGGCTGGGGCTCACCGTGCTGCTCAACGCCGAGCGGCGCAGCGCCGGCACGTGGGGCGCAGGCGGCGGGCTGCTGCTGGCCGGGGGGTTCTTCGTAGTTCACTCGGCCGTGGTGGGCCGCGATATCGAGGCGCTCACGGCCGAGATCGAGCTCTGGTGGCGCGTGGGCTGGCTGCCGTTCATAGGCGGGCCGTACCTGTGGTACGCCGTGATCGCCTGGTACACCGGCGTCCTGCGCGCCGGGCGGCACCGCTCGTGGCTCACCGTGGTCAGCGTGCTCGGGCTGGCCGCGCTGGCCTTGCTGGCTTTCGCCGACCCGCTGCCGAACTTCGGGAGCGCGGCGTACCAGGGCGGCGCCGGGGGCTGGACCGAGAGCGCCATCGCTGCCGGTGTGCCCGCCGCCCTGCTGGTCTACCCGGTCTACAGCGTGCTCTGCATCGTGCTGGCGTTGCTCGCCCTGCGCCGTCCCGAGGCCTCAGAGCGCTTCATGGGAGACGTGGCGCGGCGCCGCGCGCGCCCCTGGCTGATCGCCGCATCGCTCGCGCTGCTGGCCGTGAGCCTCGCCGTGGGGATGGCGGCCGCGTGGCTCATCCTCCAGATCCAGGCCGGGCGCCTTCCCAACCTCTCGATGCGCGGCCTGGCGCTCGTGATCGGCTTCGACCTGCTGGTCTCCGGCCTGATCGCGGTGATCACTGTGCTCACCGGCCAGGCGATCGTCACCTACGAGGTCTTCACCGGCAAGGCCCTGCCGCGCGGCGGCCTTCGCCGGCACTGGCGCCGCAGCCTGGGGCTCGCGGCCGGCTACGGGGCGCTGCTGGGCGGCAGCCTGGCCCTGCCTGTGCCCGTGGACCCAATCTGGCGGCTGATGCTCGCCACTGTGCTCATGACGCTGTTCTTCGCGCTGCTGAGCTGGCGCTCCTACCTCGAGCGCGACCAGGGGATCGCGCGGCTGCGGCCGTTCGTCGCCAGCCAGCACATATACGACCAGATCCTGAACCCTGAGGCGGCGGGCGTCGCCCACGCGCCGCACGCCGCGCCGCTGCGCGCCCTCTGCGACGAGGTGCTCGGCGCCACGACTGCGCGCCTGATCCCCCTCGGCCCGCTCGCCCCGCTGGTGCCACCGCTCCAGCACCCACCCAGCGACGCCCAGCAGCCGGCGCAAGGCGACGAGCTGCCGCACCCCCACGGCTCACCTCCCCCGGCTGCACCGGAGATGCCCTCCGCGCTCAGCACTCAGCACCTCCCGCCCGGCGCCCTCTGCCTGCCGCTGGAGCCCTCTGAGCACGGCGGGGCCGAGTGGGCAGTGCCGCTCTGGAGCGAGCGCGGCCTGATCGGGGCGCTGCTCCTCGGCCCAAAGCGAGACGGCGGCCTCTACACTCAGGAGGAGGTCGAGCTCGCCCGCGCCACGGGAGAGCGCCTGATCGACGCCGCCGCCGGGGCCGAGATGGCCCGCCGCCTGATGGGCCTCCAGCGCCAGCGCCTGATGGAGAGCCAGGTGATCGACCGGCGCACGCGCCGCGTCCTGCACGACGACGTGCTGCCGCGCATCCACGAGCTGATGCTGACGCTGCAGGTCCCGACGGGCGGGCGCGCGGGGGAGCCATCCGCCGTCCAGGCGCTGGCCGAGATCCACAAGCAGATCGCCGACCTGCTCCACGCGATGCCGGCAGCATCCGCCCCGGAGATCACCCGGCTCGGGCTGCTGGCGGCGCTGCGCCGCTCGGTAGAGGACGAGCTGGCCGGCGCCTTCGAGCGCGTGTCGTGGCAGATCGACGGCGGCGCCGAGGGTGTCGCCCGCGCACTCCCGCCTCTGACCGTCGAGACAGCCTTCTACGCGGCGCGCGAGGCGGTCCGAAACGCCGCGCGCCACGCCCGGGGCGGGCGCGAGTCAGCGGAGCTGCACCTCACTATCGCGGCACACGCCGCCCCCCAGCACCTCACCATCAGCATCGAGGACGACGGCGCGGGTATGGGTGCCTCGCCCTCCCCCGGCGCGGGCCGCGGCCTCGAGCTGCACAGCACAATGATGGCGGTGGTCGGCGGTACGCTCACCGTCGAGAGCCGCCCCGGCGCCTTCACCCGCGTGCTGCTGGTCCTGCCGCGCGCCGAGTAGGCTCCAGCCCTTGCTATCCGCGCCGAGATGGGCGACAATGACCCCATCTCGCTCGCACACGGCGCGCGGCCCATCCGCACCACTATCCCACGTCGCGCCCCCGGAGAACCGTAGTCCATGCCCAGACTCCTTTGCCTGGCGGTGATCACCGCTGTGCTCCTCAGCGCCTGCGCCCTGCCCGGCGCCACGCCGCCCACACCCGCGGCCACGCTTGCGCCAACGACCCCACCCGCCACGCCCGCGCCCACAACTCTGCCCGAGCCAGCCCCCGCGGCTCCCGAGGCGCCCGCCACCCAGGCCAGCTACGAGCGCTCCGCCTGCCGCTTCGACACACCGCCCGGCGTCGAGGTCGAGTGCGGCTACCTCACCGTGCCCGAGCGGCGCGACCAGCCCACCGGCCGCACCGTCCGCATCCACGTGGCCGTGTTCAAGAGCGCCGCCGCCAGTCCCGCGCCCGACCCGGTGGTCTACCTCGAGGGCGGCCCGGGCGGCGACGCGCTCAAGGGCGTCTCGCTCGGCTACCAGAGCCGTGTCGCGCCGTTCCTGGCCGAGCGCGACTTCATCGTGTTCGACCAGCGGGGCACCGGCTTCTCCGAGCCCTCGCTCGACTGCCCCGAGCTGAGCGACCTGGGCTACGAGCTGCTGGACGACGACCTGAGCGTGGCCGAGAGCACGCGCCGCTACGTCGATACAACGCTGGCATGCCGGGCACGCCTCGGCGAGCAGGGCATCGACTTCACCGCCTACAACAGCGTCGAGAGCGCCGCCGACCTCGACGACCTGCGGCGGGCGCTGGGGTACGAAACATGGAACCTCTACGGCATCTCCTACGGCACGCGCCTGGCGCTCACCGCCATGCGCCAGCACCCCGCCGGCGTCCGCAGCGCGGTGCTGGACTCGACCGTCCCCGTGCAGTCGGGCGAGGTCGAGACTCCGGCCAACATCGCGCGGGCCTTCGACAGGCTGTTCGACGGCTGCGCCGCCGACGCGGCCTGCGCTGCGGCCTACCCTGATCTGGAGCGGCGCTTCTACGCCCTAGTGGAGCAGCTGAACGCCGAGCCGGTGACGATGCCGGTGGCAGACCCGCTCACGGGCACACGCTACGCCCTGCTGCTGAACGGCGACTCGCTGTTCGGCGTAGTGGCGCAGGCGCTCTACTCGTCGCAGCTCATCCCCACGCTGCCGCTGGCGATCCACGCCGCCGCCGAGGGGGTGGACTACAACCTGCTTGGGCGGCTGGCGATGATCGGCGTGGTGCAGGGGGAGTTCATCAGCGAGGGCATGTTCTACTCGGTGCGCTGCCACGAGGAGGTGGCCTTCGAGCGGCCCGAGGCGCTGGCCGCCGCCGACGACCCCTTCCCGCAGTTCCGCGGCGCGTTTGACCAGGGCTCCTACGTGGAGGTCTGCGGCGGCTGGGGGGCGGGCGCGGCCGGGGCGGAGGAGAACCAGCCGGTGCGCAGCGACATCCCCACGCTAGTGCTGGCCGGCGAGTATGATCCAGCCACGCCGCCGGAGGACGGGCGCATCGCGGCGGCGACGCTGAGCAACAGCACCTTCCTCGAGTTCCCGGGCCTGGGGCACGGCGTAAGCGCCGACGGCGGCTGCCCGCTGGATATCACGCTGGCGTTCCTCGATACCCCCGAGGCCGCACCCGACGCGTCGTGTATCGCCGAGATGAGCGGTCCAGCGTTCGTGGTCTCGGGCGGCGAGGTGCGGCTAACGCCGTTCGAGAGCAGCGCGTCCGGCTTCCGCGCCGTAGCGCCCGAGGGCTGGGAGGAGCAGAGTGCGGGGGTGTTTGCGCGTCCGTCGGGGGATGTGGCGCTGCTACTTCAGTCCAGCCCGGCCGGGAGCCAGCAGCTGCTGCGCGCCTTCGCGGCGCAGTTCGACCTGGAGGCGCCGCCCGAGGCATCGGGCAGCCGCGAGGCCAACGGGATGGAGTGGACGCTGTACAGCATCGACGTTCGCGGCCAGCCGGCGGACCTGGCGCTCGCCGAGGACGGCGGGCGCACGTTCCTGGTGATGCTGGTGAGCAACGCTACCGAGCGCACCGACCTGTACGAGCGCGTCTTCCTGCCCGCGGTGGATGCCTTCGAGCCGCTCGGGTAGCGGATGGAGCGCGGGGGAGGCTATGCCTCCCCCGCGTAGGTATCACTCGTAGCGCAGTGCCTCGATCGGCAGCAGCATCGCCGCGCGGCGCGCCGGGTAGTAGCCGAAGCCCACCCCGATCGCGCAGGCGAACGCCAGCGCCAGCCCCACCGCCAGCCAGGAGATCACTACGCCAAGGTTGGCCGCCGCGCCGATCAGCAGCACCAGCCCGATCGCCCCGGATACGCCGATCAGACTGCCCACCAGGCTGATCGCCACCGCCTCCAGCACGAACTGGCTCAGCACGTCGCTGTCCGTAGCCCCGAGCGCCTTGCGCACCCCGATCTCGCGCGTGCGCTCGGTCACAGCCACCAGCATGATGTTCATGATGCCGATGCCGCCCACTACCAGACTGATCCCGGCCACCACCGCGATGAAGGCCGTGATCGCCCCGTTGATGCCCGCCAGCACCCCCAGCGCCTGCGTGGGCGACTCCAGCCTGAAGTCGTCGATCGCCCCCTCGGGGACGCCGCGCGACGCCCGCAGCGCCTGCGTTATTACCGCCTCGGCGCGCTCCACCTCTTGCTCGCTCTGCAGCCCGATCAGGATAGAGCTCATCTCCAGGCCGCGCCCCGGCAGATCCAGCTCGCCGATCAGCCGCAGCCGCACCGTGCTCGCCGGTGCGAACACCCGCCCGTCGGTGGCGAAGGGGCCACCGTTCTCCTCGATCACCCCCACCACCTTCACCGGCTGGCCGTTGACCTCGATCGTCCGGCCCACCGCCGCCGCCTGCGCCGCCGGGTCCTCGCCGAACAGGTCCTTGGCCACCTGGGAGCCCAGCACCGCCACCCGCGCCCGCCCCTGCTCGTCGGCGTCGTTCAGGAAGCGCCCGGCCGCCATCGGCACAGTCTGGATCTCTTTGTAGGCCGCGGTGGTGCCCACCAGCAGCGCACGGACCGAGGTCGTTCCGGCGCGCACCTCGTAGGACTCGGCGATCTCGGGGGCCAGCGTGCGGAACAGGTCCGGCCGCTGCGCCACCAGCCGCTCCAGCGCCGCGTAGTCGCGCGAGGAGAGCAGCCCGTAGCCCGGCACGTCGCGAGCACCCTTGGCGTTCGGGTCGCCCGACTGGATCGCCATCCGGCGCGTGCCCAGGTCGATGAACTGCTCGAACACCTGGCCCTGCAGCGCGTTGCCGAGCGAGAGCACCGCCACCAGCGTGGCCGAGCCGATGATGATGCCGAGCATGGTCAGCAGCGAGCGGAATTTGTTCGCCCGCAGGCTGTCCAATGCCATAAAGGCAAGCTCTTTGAGCATTGTGTTCCTTCTGCAGTACTAAGTGGTGCATCCACCACATCTCTTGTCACGCTGAGCGCAGCGAAGCATCTCTGCCTCAGACTCTCGCCACGCTCGGAGCGACAAGGTTCTTATCGGACGAACCAGTGAGTGGCGAGCACTCGAGCCTCACGGCTCAAGACTCGCTCCTGGTTGATACACGGGCACCGGCTCCCGCACGGGCATCTCCAGCGCCTCCAGCGGCACGTTGTAGTACTCGTGGAGGATGTTGTCGGCGATACGCCCGTCGCGCAGGCCGATCACGCGGTCCATACGCCGCCCGATCTCGGGATCGTGCGTGACGACCACCACGGTGAGGCCCTGCTCGCGGTTGAGCTGGCGGAACAGCGCCATGATCTCGGCGCCGGTGCGGGTATCGAGCGCGCCGGTCGGCTCGTCTGCCAGGATCATCGCCGGGGTGCTGACGATTGCCCGGGCGATCGCCACGCGCTGCTTCTGGCCGCCCGAGAGCTGGCTCGGCAGGCTGCCCAGCTTGTCCCCCAGGCCCACCGCTTCGAGCGCCTCGCGCGCCCGCCGCTCGCGCTCGCGGGCGTCCACCCGCCCGTACACCAGCGGCAGCTCGACATTCTTCTGCGCGCTGAGGCGCGGCAGCAGGTTGAAGTTCTGGAAGACGAAGCCGATCTTGCTGTTGCGCACCTGCGCCTGCGCGCCCCGGTCGAGCGTGCCCACTTCCACGCCGTCGAGCCAGAACGAGCCGGAGGTCGGCACGTCCAGCAGCCCGATGATCGTCATGAGAGTGCTCTTGCCGCTGCCCGAGGGGCCCATAATCGCCACCATCTCGCCGCGCTGGATCTCGACGCAGACGTCGTCCAGAGCGCGGAAGCTGGCCCCGCCGGTGACGAACTCCTTCACCACGTTCGTCACCCGCACGACGGGCTCGGTGACGTAGTCGGTGGCCTCGGTCTGAGTCAGGTACTCGGTGGACATCGCCATCTCCTCGCTACTCGGCTGCGGGGAGCAGCACCTGCTCGCCCTCGCTCAGGCCACCAACAATCTCTACCCGGCCGTCGATCCGCGCGCCGGTCTGCACCGGCCGCGTCGCGACGGTAGTGTTGCCGCCCTCGGTCGCCACGATGCTCACCACCTCGGCGCCGCCCTCCTGCCGCACGGCCTCGGCCGGGACGCTCAGGGCGTTGTCGCGCCGGTCCACCACGATCGTCGCGCTAGCGGTCATGCCGGGCTTCACCGCGCGGCCGGAGGGGTCCACCTCCACGTCGATGTCGTAGGAGGTCACCTCGCTCCCCTCGCGAGCCTGCGGGGCAACCCGCACCACCGTGCCGGGGAGGGCCGGCGCGCCCAGGGCGTCGATCAGCACCTCGACCGGCTGGCCGGCGCTGACGCTTGCCACGTCCACCTCGTCCACCGAGACCGTGACCTGGTAGCGGCTGACGTCGATGATCGTCACGGGCGAGCCCTGGCTCACTTCCTCGCCCTCGGTCACGGCCACGGCCGCCACTACGCCGTCGAAGGGCGCCGTGAGCGTGCTGTCGTCCAGGCGGATCTGCGCCAGGTCGAGCTGGGCCTGGGCGCCGGCCACGCGCGCCTCGGCGCGGGCCAGGTCGCTGGTCTTCGGGTCGGCGGTCAGCTCGGCGAGCTGGGCCTGCGCCGCCTCGAGCGAGGCCTGCTGGGCGGCCAACGCCCCGGCGCGCTGGTCACCCAGCAGCTTGACGAGGCTGGCCTCTGCACTGGCGAGCTGAGCCCGCGCGCCAGCGACCGCGTCCGGGTTCGGCGTCAGCAGGGTGTCGAGCTGGGCCTGGGCTGTCGCAACGCGCGCCTCGGCCTCGCTCAGGCCCGTCGCCTCATCCCGGCGGGCGGTCTCGAAATCCACGCGCGCCTGGCCCAGCGCCGCCTCAGCGTTCGCCATCGCGCGCTGCGCCTGGTTGAAGGCGTCGGCGAACGAGCGCTTGCCGGCATCGGTCAGCGGCGCACCCGTCAGCGGGTCGTCGCCGTCCCCCTGGACAGAGGCCAGATTATCGCGGGCGGTGGCGAAGGCCGCCTGGGCGTCCCGCAGCGCATTGGCGCGCTCGGCCACCAGTCGCTCGGCATCGGTCTTGGCGGCCGAGAGCGCAGCGCGCTGGCGGTCGAGCGTGGCCTGAGCCTCGGCCAGCGTCGAGCGCGCAGACGTGAGCGCGTCCTGGTTCGGGCTACCCTGGAGCGTCGCCAGACGGGCACGCGCCTCATCCACCGTAGCGCGGGCTGCGCGCAGATCGGCATCGGTCACGCTGCCCTCGGTCTGCAGGAGCGAGCCCTGGGCCACCGCCACCTGCGCCTGAGCCGCTGCGATCTGCTCGGGGGTCGCGCCGTCGCGCACGCCCTGGAGGTCGGCCTGGGCCTCGGCGAGCACGGCGCGGGCCTGGGCGAACTCAGCCTCGAGCTGGCGTGTCTCGAGGCGCACGAGCGGCTGGCCGGCCGTCACCGCATCCCCCTCGGCCACCAGCACCTCGGCCACACGCCCCGAGACCCCCGTGAACGAGAGCTCGGCCTGGCGGAGCGGCTCCACCTCGCCGGTTGCGCTGATCCCGGCCACGAGCGGGCCGAGTGTCACTGGCACGGAGCTGCCGCCCTGGAGCGGGTCGGCGCCGCGCGCCGCCAGCCGCGGCACAACAAGGGTAGCGATCACGGCTAGGACCAGCACCGCGGCGATGATCACCGGGAGCGGCGGGCGGGTGAGACGGAGGCGTTGCCTGGACTGCGAGACGGTCGTCATCTGATTCTCCTCCCCTTCGTACGTACTGCGGCTCAATGTTGCTCGCGCGGAGTTTCCGCGCAGGGACAGGTCGGTCAGCTCTGGTCGCGCGGGGCCACCCCGTGCAGGAACAGATCGATCAGCGCCGGGATCGGGAAGTGCGCCACCACGATCGGCGACCCGTACTCGCTCTCCAGGGCCGGCTCGGGCTCGCGGTGAAAGCCCTCGATGAAGCTCAGGTAAAGCCACGCCAGCTCGCCCGGGTCGCGCCGGGACAGCTCCCCGCGGGCCACACCCTCCTCCATCACCTGGCGGAGCGGCTCCACCATTTGCTGCTGGAAGGCTACGGCGATGCGCGCCTGCTGCGCGGGCCCGAGGTGCTCGCGGATCTGGTGGCGCATCATGCGCGTGTCGCCGTCTGAGGCGTTCATGGCCACCTCGGCGAGCGCCACAAGACGCCCGGCCGTTTCGTGGATCCCCTCGATCGCGGCATCCATGCGCTGGTGCATCTCGGCCAGGGTGTGGAGCGCCATCTGTGTGAAGAGCTCGTCCTTGTCTGCGAAGTGGTAGTACAGCGTCGGCTTCGTGATCTCGGCGGCCTGGACGATGTCGTTGATCGATACCGCTCGGTAGCCGCGCTGCATAAAGAGCCGCTTGGCAGTGCTGAGGATCTTGATTGCTGTCTGGCTGTAGGTCACGTCGGCCATGGGTCTCATCTTCCTTCCGCCGGCCGGGCTTCCCGTCCGACGCAGTTTCGGTGTTCAGTTTTTGACTGAACGGTAAGTATTCTACAGGGCTTTCAGTTTTTTGTCAATACCCTGAACATTATTTGTCCAGGTACAGCACAGCTCTGTCTGCGAGCCAAGGATAGATCCCAGCAGGCACAGAAAGATATGGGAGGTTTGCCCAACCACATGTACAGAATCAGGCCCTGTTTGGATCTCGCGGGGGAGAGTGCGCTATAATGGTCGCACCCCCTCAGAGGAACAGCGAAGGGAAGATGCGATGCTGCAGAATCGTGTTGTGCGCGGCTACGTGGTGCTGCTTGCCGGACTGCTCGTCTTCTTCGGGCGCCGGCTGCTGGCGGGCGAGTCGCTCCTGGGCGACTCAATGATGGGTGCGGAGATCCGCAGCGAGGCCGAGATCTGGATCGTCGTCGTCACAGCGGCCCTAACGACGCAGGCGGTAGCGCTCGGCCGGGCGCGGGCAATGCTGATCGCCCTGCCGTTCGCCCTGCCGCCGCTGATGCTCTACATCACCTTCTACCCGACCGTGATCGTCTTCCTGATGCTGCTGATGCTGCCGTGGCTCGTACACGCCGCGCTAGGCGCGTGGCTACCGGAGCAGGGGCTGAAATCGTGAGTCGTGAGTCGTGAGTCGTGAGCGCTCAGCGATGATCGCTGCCCCTGGCACCGCCATTCTCAGTAGCACTGTTCTCAGTTGTGGGCGTTGAAGCTGACGCTGGCACCATCTCACGACTCGTGACTCAGCCCTCGCGCTTCGCGAGCAGCGAGGCGATCGCGCAAGCCACGAGCGAGCTGTCGGGGTTACCCACCGGCTCGGGGAGCGCCACCGGAACACGCGCCCCCACAAGCACCGCGGCCGACTGCGCGTCCGCCAGGTGGTCAAGCTGCTTTACCAGCAGCGTGCCCGCCTCGAGGTCCGGCGCCACCAGGATGTCGGCGCGGCCGGCCACAGACGACGCCAACCCCGTGGCGCGCGCGGCCTCCTCCGACACAGCCTCGTCAAAGGCCAGAGGCCCGTCCACCAGCCCACCGCTGATCTGGCCGCGGTCCACCATCTTGCACAGCGCGGCGGCGTCGAGCGTGGAGCGCAGCTTGGGGTTGATCATCTGCGCCGCGGCCAGCACCGCCACCCGCGGCCGCTCGATGCCCAGCGCCAGCGCCAGATCGATCGCGTTCTGAACGATCGCCCGCTTCTCCTCGAGCGTCGGCGCCACGCTCAGGCCAGCGTCGGTGATCAGCAGTGGGCGCGGGTAGCTCGGCACATCCATCACGGCCACGTGGCTCACCCAGCGGTGGTCGGCCAGGCCCCCGGCGCGGTCCAGCAGGTCATGCAGCAGGCCGTAGTAGCGCGCGCCGTAGTCAACCAGCGCGCACACCTCTCCTGAGCGAGCCATGGCCACCGAGCGGGCCACCGCCGCCCGCCCGTCCTCGGTTGGCACGATCTCGACGTCGGCCAGGCTCATGCCAGCCTCATCGGCCGCAGCGCGCACCGCCACCTCCGGCCCCACCAGCACCGGCACCACCAGACGACGCTCGGCGGCCTCGAGCACGCCGCGCAGCGCCGCCGCCGAGACAGGGTTGACCACCGCGGCCCGCACGGGCGGCAGGGAGGCGGCGCGCGCCACGATGCCGCGGTAGTTCGCCCCGCGCTCGCGCAGCAGCACCTGCGGCAGGGCCACGCGCGGCCGCTTGATCTTCTCGGTGGGGGCGATCACCTCCGCGCTGCCGGTGATCACCGGCTCGCCCGCCTGGTTCGCGCACAGGCAGTCCAGGGTCACGCGGTGGCGCTCGGGGTCCTTGGCGGCCACGCTCACGGTGACGGTGACGGTGTCGCCCACGGCGACGGGGCGCCGGAAGTGCAGGGTCTGGCCGAGGTAGATCGTGCCGGGGCCGGGGAGCACAGTGCCGAGGACGGTGGAGATCAGGGCGCCGCCCCACATGCCGTGAGCGATGATCTTGTGGAAGATGTCGCTGCGGGCGTACTCGTCGTCCAGGTGGGCTGGGTTGACGTCGCCGGACATCACGGCGAAGAGCTCGATGTCGGCGCGGGAGAGGGTGCGGGTCAGGTCGGCGCTGTCGCCGACGGCCAGCTCGTCGAAGGTGCGGTTCTCGATGAACTCCACGGGGCCTCCCTGCCGCCGGCGCGGGCGGCGTGCGGGAGGGGCGGGGGAGCCAGGCCCCGCGGGCCCCTCCCTCCAGCTGTAGCATAGCGCCGCCAGTTACAGTGGGATGGCGGCTGCGCGCGGCTGGCGGCAAGGGGCAAGGCCCCTACAATCCCGCTTCCTACATATCTGCCGCTGCGCGCGGCTGGCGGCAAGGGGCGGGCCGCCGCCCCCTGCACCCCCCGGCCGGGGCTTCGCCCCTGGACCCCAAAAGCGTGCGCTACCGCACCGACATCGGTCGGCACGAGATTGAGTTCATCGGGGTAGGGGATATGCTCAGGCCACGACCGGGCAAGCTCGGGCGCGGTACTCCCTGAGGCGGTGAGGGAATTGCTGGATAGCGGTCTGGTTCGGCACGCACTGCGGGGGGTGGTTCGGAGGGGGCGCAAGCGCCCCTCCGACGGGGGGGAGCGCGAGCGGGGGCCGGTGCCCCCCTCGCACACCCACGGATGTATGACTACGAGCGCCCCACCACCGGCGGCACCAGCCCCAACTCCCCGTCCGACCCCGGCCGGAGGAAGTCGAAGTCGCACCCCTCGTCAGGCTGAAGCACGTGCGCCGCGTAGAGCCGCGGGTAGCCACGCGCGTGTTTGGGAGGCGGAGGTCGCCAGGACTCACGCCGACGCGCCAGCTCGTCGGGCGGAATCAGCAGGTCCAGCCGGCGCTCCACCGCGTCCAGCTCCACGATATCGCCGTCGCGCACCAGGGCCAGCGGCCCACCCACCGCAGCCTCCGGTGCCGCGTGGAGCACCACCGTCCCGGAGCTCGTCCCGCTCATACGCGCGTCGCTCACCCGCACGATGTCGCGCACACCCTGGAGCAGCAGCCGCCGCGGGACAGGCACAGCGCCCCACTCCGGCATCCCCGGCGCGCCCACCGCGCCCACATTGCGCAGCACCAGCACCGTGTCAGGGGTCACCGGAAGATCCGGCGCGTCGATCCGCTCCAGCATCTCCTCATAGCTCTTGAACACCAGCGCGGGGCCACGGTGGCGCAGCAGATGCGGCGAGGCTGTGGCGGTCCGGATCACCGCGCCGCGAGGAGCCAGGCTCCCGTGCAGCACGGCCAGGCCGCCGGGGGGCTGCACGGGCTTCGCGCGCGGCCGGATGACGGCCGGGTTCGGGGCGAGGGGCAGCAGGCAGTCACCGAGGGGACGCCCCGAGACCGTGGGCGCGTCAAGGTGGAGCGCGTCGCGCAGCTCGGCGAGGAGCGCCGGGAGCCCTCCGGCCGCGTGGAAGTCCGCCATGAGGTGCGCACCGGTGGGCTGGAGGTTCAGCAGCACCGGCGTCTCTCGGCTGACGCGGTCGAAGTCGCCCAGGGCAAGCGGCACGCGCAGACGCCCGGCGATGGCGAGCAGGTGGATGACCGCGTTGGTCGAGCCGCCCATCGCCGCAAAAACCCGCAGCGCATTCTCGAAGGCAGCGCGGGTGAGGATCTGGGAGGGGCGCACATCCTCGCGCACCAGCTCCACCGCGCGGCGACCGCTGGCCTCGGCGGCCTCGAGGCGGCGCGTATCGCCCGCGGGGATCGTGGCCGTGCCGGGGAGCATCATCCCGAGCGCCTCCGAGAGCACCGTCATCGTCGAGGCCGTGCCCATCGTGTTGCAGGTGCCCACCGAGCAGGAGTAGCAGGCCTCGAGCGCGCGCCAGTCGGCCTCGCTCAGCCGCCCGGCGCGGTACTCGTCGAGGTACTTCCACAGATCCGTGCCGCTGCCGACCTCCTGCCCGCGCCAGCGGCCAGGGGTCTTGGGCCCCGCGCAGACCTGGATGGCCGGGAGGTCGGCGCTGGCGGCGGCCATGAGCTGGGCGGGCGTGGTCTTGTCGCAGCCGCAGAGCAGCACCGCGCCATCGATCGGGTGGGCGCGCAGCGTCTCCTCAACCTCCATCGCCATCAGGTTGCGGTAGAGCATGGCGGTGGGCTTCATCAGCTCCTCGCCGAGCGACATGGTGTTGAACTCGAGTGGGACGCCCCCGGCGGCGATCACCCCACGCTTGACGGCGTCGGCCACGGGGCGCAGGCCGAGGTTGCAGTTGTTCAGCTCGCTCCAGCTGTTGGCGATGCCGATCACCGGCTTGCCGGCGAAGAACTCCGGCGAGTAGCCGAGGGTGCGGAGGACAGAGCGGCTCTGCGGCCCGATCTCATCGCGGCCCTCGAACCACTCGGCGCTGCGAAGCTTCATGGCTGATCCTTGGCGCTCTGTATACAGCGTGTGGAAGCCCCTACCGGGTAGATCTCGGGGATAATATCTCGCCTCGGCGGCCTGATAGCCATTATAGTGGGGCGAAGCCGCGTGTCAAGGGGCGGCACGGATAAGAGTTTGTATGCAGAACGTGGTGGATACACACGTGTGCCGACCCGCAGGGGCGACCATTGCGAAGAGACGCACCAGCCCTAGGGATCTACCCTGTGCGCGATCTTGGTTACTGCTGCGCCCTCACGCCCGAAAAACGGCTCTTGACACCCATCTCTTCCTTCGTATACTTGCATACACATTCCGAAAATCCGAAACCCAGCACACGTTCTGCGAGAAGGACACCCGACATGAGCGTGAGCCTGCTGCGCCCCGTGACCGTGAGCAAGGCCCCGCGCTTCCGCGAGGCAGCCTACGCCGCCATCAAGGAGGCGATCCTCTCCGGCCGGATCGCCCCCAACCAGCCCATGGTGGAGGAGCAGCTGGCTGCGTCGCTCCAGATCAGCCGCACCCCCGTGCGCGAGGCGCTGGCGATCCTGGAGTACGAGGGGCTGATCGCGCCGCGCAGCGGGCGCGGCCTGTATGTCACCACAATGACCCGCGAGGAGTTTGTGGCGTGCTTCGTGGCCAACGAGACCGTTGAACCTTTCCTGGCCCGCCGCGCCGCGCTACTCGCGGAGCAGCCGCAGCTCGACGCCATGCGCGAGACGATCGCCCGTGCCGAGGGGGCGGCGGCCGAGGACACCCCTGGCTTCCTGCGGGCCTCGCGCGACTTCCACCGGCTGGTGGGTGAAGCTGCGGGCAACGAGCCGCTGATGAACTTCGTGCTGCGCAACGAGGAGCGCACCGACATGTACCTGCTCAGCGCCGGGCGGGTGGTAAACCCGGAAAGCATGGCTGCCTCGAACCGTGAGCACGCTGCGATCCTCGGCGCACTCGAGCAGCGCGACCCGGAGGCCGCCGCCCGGCTCACGATCTACCACGCCCAGTCGCTGCGCGGGCGGTTCACGGAGCTCTTTGGGGAGCGCTAGAGCGAAACGCCGAGCGCCGAGCGCTGAACGCTGAACGCTGTAGACATTCCCAGC
>JBDLTZ010000319.1:0-16967 GCA_039805565.1 Chloroflexota bacterium
CTTCCCGGAGGCGCGGCGCCGCAATACCGCTTCACTTTCGGATATCCGCCCACGCCCATCCGCCGGTATAATACGAGAAGGGGCGCGCGCACGCAACGCCCGCCCGTGCCAAACCGCTGAACGCCGAGGCAAGATGATGTCGAACGACGGGATGCCATCCTTCACCGTGTCGGGATCGAGCCAGCCAGTGCCGCTGCGCTCGCCGCGCGTGTTCTGGCAGTACGCCGCCACCCAGTGGCGCCGGATCTTCGGGCTCAACATCAGCCGCATCGACGACCTGCTGTTTGTCGGCGGCCAGTTCCACGCCGCGCAATGGCCCCAGCTGCGGGCGCTCGGCGTGCGGGCAGTGCTGAGCCTCCAGCAGGAGCACGCCGACGAGTTCCACGGCGAGCCGCCGGACCAGGCGCTGCGCCTGCTCGTGCCGGACTTCCACCCGCCGGAGGTAGAGCAGCTGCGCGAGGCCTGCGCCTTCATCCGCGAGGCCCACGCCGCCGGCCTGCCGGTGATGGTCCACTGCCACGCCGGCGTGGGGCGCGCGCCGCTCACTGCCGCGGCCCACCTCATCCAGCAGGGCGCCACCACCGAGCAGGCGCTGCACCGCATCCGCCTCGCACGGCCGATCATCGCGCTCAACGCCATCCAACTCGCGCGCCTCCTCGAGTGGGAGCGACTCGCCCGCGCCGGGGACGTGTAGGGACGGCCCACCGCGCCCCTGCTGCCGCGCCTCTGCGCCGCACCACGCCCCGTACGGGCGCGGCAGCCACCCCTGTCTTCCTCCCTCCAGGACCGCGCCTGCTGCTGCGCCCCTGCGCCTCTGCTCCTGCCCCATCCCGCCGCCACACCTATGGTACAATGACGCCTGCTTGGCCGCACCCGCGTGGCCAAGGCACAGGCGAAGTCCCAGAGATGAAGATAACCCTGATCGGCCCGAGCTACCCATTCCGCGGCGGCATCGCCCACTACACCTCGCTGCTCACCCAGCACCTCCGGCAGCGCCACGAGGTCCGCCTGATATCATATATCAAGCAGTACCCCAAGTGGCTCTACCCCGGCAACACCGCCATGGACCCCAGCCCCGAGTCAGACGCACTGCGCGTCGACTGCGACCGGGTGCTCACGCCGATGAACCCGCTCACCTGGTGGCGTGCCTACCAGATGATCCGCCAGGACCAACCCGACCTGCTCCTGCTCCAGTGGTGGACGCCGTTCTGGTCACCGATGTTGTTCCTGCTCACGCGCCTCGTGCGCCGCTACACCAAGACGCGCATCCTGTTCCTCTGCCACCATATCATCGCGCCGGACGGCGGCCTGTTCGACTGGTACCTGCTACGGCGCATCCTCTGGCGCGGCCATGCCTTCATCGTGATGAGCGAGGAGGATTTCGCCCTGCTGCGGCGCGCGCTCCCGTGGGCACGCATCCGCGGCACCACCCTCCCGCCGTTCGACGTGTTCAGCCGCACGTCCATCCCACGCGACGAAGCACGCGCCAAGCTCGGCCTCGCCCATGAAGAACCAGTGCTTCTGTTCTTCGGCTTCGTCCGGCGCTACAAGGGCCTGCGCCACCTGATCAAGGCCCTGGCAGAGGTCCGCAAGGAGCTCCCCGCCAGGCTCCTGGTGGTGGGCGAGTTCTGGGAGGACGAGCGCCCCTACCGCGATCTGGTGCGCCAGCTGGGCCTCGAGGACGCGGTCACGTTCCACAACACCTACGTCCCGAACGACCAGCTCCCGCAGTTCTTCTCGGCCAGCGACGCGGTGGTGATGCCCTACCTTGAGGCCACCCAGAGCGGCGTCGCCCAGCTGGCGATCGGCTTCGAGCGGCCTATGATCGCCACATCAGTTGGCGGCATGCCCGACGCGGTGACCCACGGCGAGACTGGGCTGATCGTGCCGCCGGGCGACAGCGATGCTCTCGCCGCCGCCATCCTGCACTACTTCCGCGAGGATCTGGCCGAGCCGTTCGCACAGGCTATCCACGCGCGCAAGGAGGTGGACTCCTGGCTGCCGCTGGTCCGCCTGATCGAGGAGCTGGCCGTCCCAGCCCCGAAGCCTGTTGCGGAACAGCCTGCGGCCGAGGTCGCCTCACCCAGAATCCTGTAGCCCTCGCAGCACCGGCGCTCTCTTGCCGCAGAGAACACAGAGGGCAGAGAGAGCAGGGCGCCCGGCCTAAGCCCCGCGCTCTCCGCAACCTCTGTGGCAAAAAGAACCCATGCGCGTCGCCTTCCTCTGCACCTCCAGCCTGGACTACCCCTCGCCGCGCGGCCGCTGGCTGCCCCTGGCCCGCGAGCTCGCCGCCGCCGGCCATGAGCCTCACCTGGCGCTGCTCCACCACACCTTCGACCGGCTTGACCCGGCCGGTCGCACGCTGCGCCACGGGCCCGTCACGGCCCACTACGTCGGCCAGATGCACGTCTACGGACCCGTCGGCAGACGCCAGTACTTTGGCCCCGCGCGCCTGCTCCAGGTCTCGCTCACCGGCGCCCTCGCCCTCGCCCTCGCCGCCATCCGCCTCCGCGCCGACGCCATCCACGTCTGCAAGCCCCAGCCGATCAACGGCCTCGCCGGCGCCCTCGCCGCCCGCGCCCTCGGTGTGCCGCTCTACGTGGACTGCGACGACTACGAGGCCGGCGGGAACCGCACCGCCTCCGCATGGCAGCGCCGCGCCCTCGTGGCCTGGGAGGACGGCCTGCCGCCGCGCGCCGCCGGGGTCACCGTCAACACGCGCTTCCTGCACCAGCGCTACCGCGACCTAGGCGTGCCCGCAGCGACGATCGCCTATGTCCCGAACGGCGTTCCCCCGTCGCGCCTCCTGCCGCCGAACACCCGGCAGATCGAAGGGCTTCGCGCTGCCCTGGGGCTCGGCGAGGCGCCCACCGCGCTCTACCTCGGCACGCTCAGCCAGACCACCCACAACGTCGCGCTGCTGCTCGAGGCCTTCGCCCTGGTGGCGCCACGCCTCCCCACGGCCCGCCTGCTGCTCGTCGGCGAGGGCGAGGACCGCGAGCTCCTCCAGGCTCGCGCCGCTGAGCTCGGGATTGGCGACCGCGCGCTCTTCGCCGGCCCCGCGCCCGCCGCCGCCACGCCGGCCTTCCTGGCGCTCGCCGCCTGCTCGGTGGACCCCGTGGCCGACGACGCCGTGGCCCGCGCGCGCTCACCGCTCAAGATCGTCGAGAGCCTCGCCTCCGGCGTCCCCGTCATCACCGGGGACGTCGGCGACCGGCGCGAGGTGCTGGGAGGCACGGCCGGACTGCTCGTGACCCCCGGAGACGCCCGCGCCCTCGGCGATGGCCTCGAGGCGCTGCTCGGCGACCCACCCGCCCGCGCCGAGATGGCCCGCGCCGCCCGCGACCGCGCCGAGGAGTACCGCTGGGACCGGCTCGCGCGGGGCTGGAAGAGGGTGTACAGACGATGAACCCCTCGCTCTCGATCATCATCCCCAACCTGCACTCCCCCCTGATCGCCGAAGTCGTGCATGCCGCCGAGCACCAGACGGTGCCTGCTTGCGAGATCATTGTCATCGGACAGGACCGCCACAGCCTCACGCCGCCGCCCGCCCGTTTCATCCGAACCGAGCGCCCCCTCTCGGCTGCCGCCGCCCGCAATCTCGGCGCCCGCCACGCCTCCGGTGACTACCTGCTGTTCCTTGACGCCGACTGCATCGCCGCTCCCGACCTCGTCGAACGGCTGCTCGCCCGCCACATAGAGGGGCGCGATGTTATTGGCGGCGGGGTGGTGGTCGAGCCCAGCGGCTACTGGACCGACTGCGATAACCTATTGATCTTCGCGCCCTTCCTGGCGGAATCCCTCGCCGGCCCGCGCGACGAGCTCCCGAGCCTGAATCTGAGCATCAGCCACGAGCTGTTCGCTGCGCTCAACGGCTTCGACGAGCGCTTCGCGGGCGCGGCCGGCGAAGATACCGACTTCTGCCTGCGCCTACGCGCCGCCGGCCACCAGCTATTCTTCGCGCCCGAGGCGCGCATCGCTCACCGGCCCAGCCGCTCCACCGCCCACGCCGTCTGGTCCCACCTACGCGCCTACGGCCGCGCCTACTATCGCATCCAGCGCGACCACCCCGCGCTGGTATGGTCGCCGCTCGCCCGCCTGCCCCGGCCTCTCGCCGGCGCCGTCCTGGCCGCATCACCCGTCCTCGCACTCGCTGACGCAATTGCGCTCATGCGGCGTCACCCGGCCGTGGCCCGCCGCCCCTGGGCGCTGCCCGGCATCGCCTGGGCGAAGATCGGCTGGTACTGGGGCGCCGTCGAGGCCGCCTTGAACGACAGGATCACCATCCGATGAGCACCCTGACCGAGCGCGTCTCGCGCCTCCTGCCTGGCCTAGCGCCCGCTGTCGAGCTCCTGCTGAAGCGCGGGCTCACCACTCTCCTCTGGGCCACGTGGCGCTCCGGCCTGCCCACCGTGCTCACCCCGGTCGGTGCACGCGGCCTGCCGCTCGAGGATGGGGTGCACGGCATCATCGCAGCACCCGAGCAGATCCCGGGACGCCTGCGCGAACTCCTGGCTGACTCCGACACGTGCGAGCGGCTCGGGGCCGCCGGGCGCGCGCTGACCGAGGCGCACTTCGACTGGCACATCGTGGCCGATACCGTCGCCGATGCCTACGAGCGGCTGCTGCAAGAGCGCGGCAGATGAAGCGGCCGCTATGCCCTGCGGTTTGACACTGTAGCTCACGCCCGCTATACTCGCCCATCGTTCGGCAACAGAAGCACAGGCCCCGCCACGATGACAGTCTCGATCATCATCCCCAACCTGCACTCGCCGCTGATCGGCGCTGTTCTGGACGCCCTGCGTGCCCAGACAGCAGTCAACCGCATCCGCGAGATCGTCGTCGTCGGTCTGGACCGCCACGGTCAGGTGCGACCCGACGCGCTCGTCCGTATGATCGACACCGGCCGGCCGGTCTCCGCGCCCACCGCCCGCAACCGCGGCGCCGCCGAGACCACCGGCGAGCACCTGCTGTTCGTGGACGCCGACTGCGTGCTTGCGCCGGACGCGGTGGGGCTGATGCTCGACGCGGCAGAGCAGGGCTACGCGGCGCTGGTAGGCGGCGTGGTGCCCGACGACGAGCAGTACTGGGTCCACGCCAGCAACCTGATGACCTTCCCAGAGTACCTGACCCTCGACGCGCCCGGCGAGCGCGGCTCGCTGCCGAGCTTCTGCATGCTCGTGGCGCGCGACGCGCTCGAGAAGGTGGGCGGGTTCGACGAAAGCTACCACCCCACCGCCGAAGACCTGGACCTCTGCTTCCGCCTGCGCCGCCTGGGCTACCGCCTCGGGTGCGAGCCCCGCGCCGCCGTACGCCACCGCTCGACGCGGGCGACACCCGGCGCCGTCTGGAGGCAGCACATCCAGTACGGCTGGGGCTACTACCGCATCCAGCACAGCTACCCCGATATCGTCGGCAGCTCCGAGGCCGTGTGGGTCGCCGACCATATGCCGCGCCTCCTCCCGCCGCTCGCCGTGCCGATCGCCGTCGCCTTCGTGATGCGCCTGCTGCTGAGGCGGCCGGCGATGCGCCGCTTCTGGCGCGCCGTGCCGGGCATGATCTGGACGCGCCTCGCCTGGTACGAGGGGTTCCGCATGGCCGCCCAGACCGCGCGAGGCGCCCGGTGACAATCACCATCGCCATCTGCACCCGCGGCCGCCCTGACATGCTGCGCCGCTGCCTCGACCATATCCGGCGGGCGCGCCTCGACTGCGTCCACGAGGTGGTGATCGTGGACCAGTCGGCACGGCCAGCCACCCCCGAAGAGCTCGGCGCGCTCGACCCGGGGCTGCTGCGCTACGCCTGGCACCCCGGGCGCGGCCTGGCCCGCGCGCGCAACCGGGCGCTCCGCATGGCCCGGGGCGAGATCATCGCCTTCACCGACGACGACTGCCTCGTGACGCCTGAGTGGCCCGAGGCAATCGCGCGCGCGTTCGCCGCCTCCCCCGCGCCGGACGCGGTCTATGGGCGGGTACTGGCGCACGAGGAGCCGGGCCGCCCGATCCGCTACGAGCACTTCGTCACCCCGTTCGGGCGGATCGCCTACGCCACCCGCCCGCCCGACGAGGTGTGCAGCGGCCTGATCGACCACCGCGAACCCGCCGTCTACACCCGCCCGGTGATGCCGATCGAGCACGTCGGGGCCGGCAACAACATGGCCTTTCGCCGCACTGTCTTCGAGCGCCACGGGCTGTTCATCGAGCAGCTCGGTGCCGGCACGCCCATGCACGCAGGTGAGGATATCGAGCTGCACATCCGCCTGATGCGCGCCGGGCTCGCGCTGCGCTACGACCCGTCTGTGCTGGTGTACCACGACGCGTGGCGTACCCCGGCCGAGCGCGCCGCCCTCGACGACGGCTACACCACCGGCGGGCTGGCGGTGCACGTCGCCTTCGCGCTCCAGGGCGAGCCGCTCTCGCGCGAGTACCTGCGCTACCGCTTCGGCTCGGCCCGCCGGGAGGCCGCCGACACACTCGCGCAGGGGGCCAGTGGCACTGCTGAGCGCAAGCCGGCCAACTTCTACCTGAACCGGGCGCGCGCTATGTTCGCCGGCATCGCGGGGGGCGCGCTCCTGGCCCTGCGCCGGGGGCAGGCCGTGCCGCGCCTCGACCCGCATACGTGAGACAGAAACGGCAGATGACCATATCGCAGTGGATCGCGGCCCGCCGCTCGTGGGCCGCACGCCAGAGCAGCCGCCTCCCCCGCCCGATCGCCACCCTGCTCGGCGGCATCGCGGCGGCGGTGTCCGGCCTGTTCCTCACCAACCTGCTCGGCGCGCTGGCCCAGACCATGATCGTGCGCCAGCTCGGGGACGAGCTCTACGGCGAGTACGCCTCGCTCGTGGCCGGGCTGAGCATCATCGCCAGCCTGCTCGGCATCGGGCTGGACACCTGGATCCTCCACCACGGCAGCCGCCACCCCACGGCCCTCATCCGCGACGTGTGGCACGTGCTGCTGCTCAAATCGATCGGCGCCACGCTCGCCCTCGCCGCGCTGGCGCTCGCCTGGCAGGCGCACACCCTCACCTCGCTCGCCTTCGTCATGGGCGTCGTCTGGATCATCTTCGACAGCTTCGCGCTCACCGGCTATAGCGCGCTGCGCGCCATCAAGCGCAACGGCCAGGTCGCCGTGTTCCAGACCCTCTCCCCCCTGCTGCTGCTGCTCGCGCTCTGGCTCACCCGCGGCGCAGGTCTTAGCCCGCTGCTGCTGCTGAGCGTTCAGGCCGGCACCAGCGCAGCGGTCACCGCCGTCATGATGGTGCGCGTCTGGCGGCTCTGCGGGTCGCCCGCCGAGCACAGCTTCGACCTGCGCTACGTCATCAGCGGCGCCTGGCTCTTCGTCGCCGCCGATGTGCTGGCAACGCTCTATACCCAGGTCGGTCTGGTGCTGCTCGGCAACAGCGCCCCCAGCGCCGAAGTCGGCCACTTCCGCGCCGCGCTCAACGTGCTGGGCTTCGCCTACCTCGTCCCGAGCCTGATCTTTGCCGTGGGCCTGCCGCTGCTCAACGAGGCCGGCGTCGGCCGCCGTGGCTACCGCCCGCTGCTCCGCATGATGGCGGGCGGCGCCGGTCTCTACGGTCTCGCGGCGTGGGGCGGGCTCTGGCTGCTGGGCGACGTGGCGATCCGCGTGCTCTACACCGACGAGTACGCCTCGGCGCTGCCCTTCGTCCAGATGATGGCGTTCCTGCCACTCGTCAAGGCCGCCAGCTTCGTGGCCGCCGCGGTGCTGCTCTCCTGCAACCGCCTCGGCCTGCGCGTAGGCCTCCAGGCCGTCGTCACGGCCACCAACCTGGCCGCAGCCTCGCTCATCATCCCGTCCCACGGCGTGGCAGGGGCGATGTGGGTGATCATCGCCACCGAGCTCATGGTGTGCGCCCTCTACCTGCTCGGCGCACTCGCCGCCTTCCGCAAGACCGGCCTATGAATATTCTGCTCGTCAACCAGAACTCGGCGCTCAACTTGGGCGACCGCGCCATCCACGCCGAGACACTCCGCATGGTCGCGCAGGCCTTCCCCGCCGCGCGCGTGACGCTCACGTTCCACGAGACCGCGCCTGCCCGCGAGGCGTTCCGCGCCTACCCAATCCTCGAGTCGATCGACTCCTGGGCGCTCCGGGTGGACGCGCAGGGCCGGCCGGTGATCACCCCGCTGGCGCGCCGCGTGGCCCTGCTGGCGCTCACGCTCGTCGGCGTGCTCTGCTACCGGCTGCTCGGCGCCGTGCCACACCTCTTCACGGACCCCAGGAAGCAGGAGCTGTTCGAAGCCTACGCCGCGGCCGACCTGGTGCTCGCCTGCGGCGGTGGCTACCTGTACGACACCGAGGTCCAGACCGGCCGGCTCCGGCAGATCATCAGCTTCTTCTCCTGGTCCGTCTTCCTGCTCGGCGGCTTCCTGCTGCCGATCCTGCTCGGCAAGCCGCTGGTGCTGCTGCCGCAGTCCATCGGCCCGCTGCGTGACGAGGTGCGCCGGGCTGCCACGCGCTGGATCATCCGCCGCGCCGCCCTCACCTTCGTACGCGAGCGGCGGTCTCTTGCGCTGCTGGAGGAGCTGGGCTGTGCCGAGCGTGCCCTCGCCGCGCCCGATATGGCCTTCGGTCTCCCGAGCGCCCCCGAGGGCCATGCCCGCGCGCTGCTCCAGCGAGCCGGCCTCCACGCGCTGGACCCGGCCTTCACCGTGGGGGTCACCGCGCTCGACTGGGGCGGCCAGGACCCGACCTTCGACGGCCAGGAGGCCTACGAGCACGCGCTGCTGGCCTGCGTGGACGCCATCACGTCACAGGGCGGCGCGGTGGTGCTGTTTGCCCAGTGCATCAGCCCCGTTCCCGCCTGGGACGACCGCATCATCAACGTACGGCTCAGGGCGGCCGCGCATCACCCCGAGCGCGTGCTGGTGGTGAACGAGCTCCTGCCGCCCGAGCTGCTCCAGGCCGCCTACGGGCAGATGGACGCCTTCATCGGGACGCGCATGCACTCGGTGATCCTGGCCACCAACAGCGGCGTACCCGCTCTCGCGATCGGGTACCTGCACAAGTCACGCGGGATGATGGGGGAGTTTGGCTCCCAGGACCGCTGCCTCGACATCGGGAGCGTCACAGGGGGGGAGCTGGTGGCCGCACTGGGGCAGCTGCGTGAGGAAGGGGTGCGGCCACAGGCGGGCGCCTATGTTGAGCGCGCCAAGCGCCTCAGGCCGGCAATCAGCGCGCTTATGCGGTACGCGACGCGTCAGGGGTAGGCAACCCGTACCTCACCGGCGTTCGTCACCTGGCCACCGTCCACCTTCCACACTCTCGGCTTGCCCGACGACTCGGTGATCAGCTCGTGCTGTCCCTCGGCCACAGCGATCAGCAGCACATACTCGGTGACCTCCAGATCCGGAAACACAAACACTCCGTTCGCGTCCGTAGTCGCCGCCGGGCTGCGCCCCTCGTCCAGCACGTACGCGCCGTCCTCGCTCTCGGGCGCCGCGCGGAACACTGGCGCCAAGCGCACCGAGCGCGCGCCGATCGGGCCGTTCACCGTGGTGGAGAACAGCCGCCCCGTGAACACCCCACGCCCTGGGACTGGAGTAGGCACCGCTACGCTCGCCACACCCGTGCTCTCCCCCCCGCCCGATGGAGCGGCCGGAGGTGCAGCGGGCGACGCTAAGCACGCGCCAAGCGCCACGGCAACGATGGAAGCCAGTACGAGCGCCCGAAGAGAAGCTGTCATCAAGAGTACGATCCTCGCTTTGCCTACACGCTGAGAGCCGCCCGGAATAATAACCCACCTGGATCCCGTTGGCAATAGTACCGATGGAGAAGCCAGTTTCGGCCCGATTAACCCATAAGTAGTATTGCCCGACAGAACCCCACGAGCCTACAATGCGAGCTATCAGACGTGGTCAGGGCGGTGCCGAGTGTACGGCGCCCCAAGCACGTAGTAGTCCCGCTCGAAAGGAGCCCCGTATCATGAGGAACCGGCTTCGATCCGTGCTCGCGGCCCTCGCCGCCACGATGATCGCAGTTGCCGCCGTCGGCTCGGCAGCTGCCCAGTCGACCACGGCGTACACCACCAAGTTCGTCACGTCCATCACCTACCAGAACGTCGGCAATGGCCCGGCCGGCATCCGTCTCCAGTTCTACAGCCAGGGCGGCGGCTCGCCGGTCACGATCTCGCAGCCGAACCTGAACCAGAACGCCAGCGTCTCGCTCGCAGTGGGCGGCATCACCGACCCGGCGCTGCCGAGCGGCTTCAAGGGTGGCGCGGTGCTCTCCTCGGACCAGCCAGTGGTCGCCACCATGGTGCAGGTGCCCACCAACTCGAACGTCCGCAACCGCCCGCTGTCGAACGGCTTCTCGCCCGACGCTGGCGCCGCGGAGTTCTTGATCCCGACGGTGCTCAAGAACGCGTTCAACACCACGACGCAGTTCTCGGTGCAGAACGTCGACACCGATGCGGCTGACATCACCGTTCGCTTCCTCAACGCGGACGCCAGCGCGGGCGCGATCGGCGCGGTGGTTCACACCGTCAACATCGACGCTCTGCCGGCTGGCTCAGTGAGCTACGTCGACGCGGGCACGATCGCCGAGCTCGGCGCGTCGTTCAACGGCTCGGCCACCATCACCGCCGTTAAGGACAACACTACCACCGCCGGCAAGGTCGTCGCGACGGCTCTTGAGCTCGAGACCACCAACATCGGCGCCTCGGCCTTCGAGGGCGTCATCGGTGGCACCAACGGCGGCTCGAACAAGCTGTACATGCCGTCGGCGATGTGCAACGCCTTCCAGGGCAACAGCAGCGCCTACGCGGTTCAGAACGTGGCCCCGCTCGGCGGCGCGAACGCTGTCGTCACGGTCACCTACCGCGCCCGCCCGGCCAGCAACCCGGCCGCCGAGCTGGAGACCTTCATCGACACCGCCACCATCGTGCCCGGCACCAAGAATAGCTTCGGCGGCTGCGCCAAGCTGCCGGCCGGCTACAGCGGCTCGGCGGTGATCGAGAGCACCGGCGCGAAGATCGTGGGTATCGCCAAGATCGTGGGCGCGGGCGTCACCACCTCGGCCCCGGGCGCGACCTCCGGCGCGTCGCGGCTGGCCCTGCCCTACGTCCGGTTCACCACCAGCTTCTACACTACGCCCGACGCGCAGGGCTTCCGCCGCCAGATCACGACGCTGGCCATCCAGAACGTCGGCGGCGTCACGGTCCCGGCCAACAGCATCACGGTGACCTACCTGGATAAGAACGGCGCCACCGTGGGCAACCCGCACGTGATCGCCACTGACCTCTTGGACGGCCGCAAGGTCAACTCGAGCCCGAGCAACGCCGGCTCTGCGGCCGCTGAGTTCGGCGCCTACGGCGACGGCACCTTCGGCGGCGGCGCGATCGTCAACTGCACCGCCCCGGGCTGCCAGCTGGTCGTGGTTGCCCGCGTCCAGTCCAGCAACGGCACCCTGGTGGCCGGCGAGGACTACAACGGCATCCCGATCGCTGCCACTCCGTAAAACCCCTACAAACCACGTCTGAGATCGTCCATGGGGGGCGCCGCGCATGCGGCGCCCCCGGACGTTTCCCGCGCCCCCGGACGTTTCCCGCGCCATCTCCCCAGGAATCTGGTATCATCCCCGGCGCTGTCCGCGCACCGCCGAAAGAAGACCTATGCCCGCCAAACCTCTGCCGCTCGAGCTCCCCCTCGGTCAGGTCGGCCCGCACGAGCTGCGCCTCTCCAGCATCACCCTGCGTCTCTCCGTCGAGCACGCCCGCGCGATCGCCGAGGCCCTCGGCTCACACGACCCCGAGTCGAGCCTCGCCGCCTACTGGTCGCTCGACACCCGCCTCCGCCAGTGGCAGCAGCTCGTGGATCGCCTCGGCATGGACCGCGTCCGCCAGGCTACCTGCCTCGAGGTAGGCAGCGGCCTCGGGCTCTTTCTGCTCGCCGGCCGCGCCCTCGGGCTCAGGGTCTTTGGCGTCGAGCCATCCAACGACCGCTACGAGCGCTCGCTGGCGATCGCGCGCGCCCTGTTCGATGACCACGCCATGCCGCCGCCCGTCGTCCAGTCCAGCGCCGAGCAGCTGCCGCTGCCGGACGCCTCGGTCGACATCGTGGCCTCGTTCCAGACGTTCGAGCACGTGGCGAACCTGCGCCGAACCCTCGCCGAAATCCACCGCGTCCTGCGCCCGGGCGGCATCCTGTTCGCCCAGGCGCCAAACTACGCCTCGCTCTACGAAGCGCACTACGGGGTCTTCGCCCCGCTGGCGGCGGGCAAGCGCGTGACGCGCGGCTACGTAAGGCTGCGCGGCCGGCCGCGCGCTTTCCTGGATCACTTGCAGTGGGTCTCACCGGGGGGGGTGCGGCGCCTGCTGCGGGAAACAGGCTTCGCCGAGGCGCAGGTTGCACCGATCAGCTCGGTGCGTGCCGCAGAGCCAGTAGACGGCAGAGCTGCTGCTCTCCCGTTCCGATTCCGCCGCGGTCTTCGGGAGGAGCGCGCCGCATACCTGGTCGCCGGCGCACTTCAGCGCCTCGGGGCCGGAGCAGACTACTACCCCCAGCTCGAGGTCTGGGCCACGAGGTAGCATCTGGTAGGTATCTCAGCGCAGGTGGTGCGGCACAGAAGGGGTATGGAGGGCTTGCCCTCTATGCACAACCTTGCTCCAATCCGGCAGGCCTGGAGTACAGGCACCTAGCGATCTGAGCCAGTGGTGCCGGGCAGGAAGGTGTTGAAGATCGCCCGGTACTCGCTCATTGGAGTCCCGTCCTCCGCCGCTCCGAACACGAACACGCTCGTGCCTAGGAACGTCGCCCGTGATGAGAGCGAGGCATCCGCCGGTGCGGCTACAGCCGCCCAGCTGTCGGTCCGCGGCGTGTACTGCAGCGCCAGACGCTGCGCCGGGTCAAAGACGTACGCCTGGTCGAGAATTCCCACGGCCGCCGGGTCAGCCACGACATCCGTGAGCGGCGCCGCGCTCTCCCAGCGCCTGCCGCTGTCGCCAGCCGGGTCGTACACCTCGTTGGCCCGCAGCGCCCCCCGCTCGCCTTCGCCGCCCACCACGTAGATGCGCCCCTCGACAACGGCCGCGCTCGCGTCGCGCCGTGGCGTAGGTAGCCGCTGCCCCTCGTCGCTCCACGCCCGCGCCGCCGGGTCGTACACGAACACCTCGTCGCAGTAGCGGCTACCGTCCCACCCGCCGAACAGGTACAGCCGCCCCTCGAGGCTGGCCAGCGCGTAGCGGCTGCGCGGCGCGGGAAGCGGCGGAAGCGCCTCCCACTCCTGACTGCGCGGGTCGTACGCCTCCAGCACGTCCAGCACCCGCCCGTCGCTCGCCTCGCCGCCCGGCACAAAGATCTGCCGCCCGATCGATACCGCCTGCACATACCGCGAGGCGGTCGGCTTATCGGTCAGCTCCACCCACAGATCGTTCGCCGGATCGTAGCGGTCCACTGCCGAGCTCGCAGCCTCCGAGGCGCCGCCCCCAATCACGTAGAGCCGCCCGTCGAACGGCGCCAGCGCGAAGTCTGACCGGGCGCGGGGCAGCGGCAAGCGGGTGCTCCAGCGCTCCACCTGCGCTCCGACCGGGGCCGGCGTAGATACCGCGGGCGGGTCCTGGCGCTGGGCCTGCCAGAGGTAGGCGCCACCCGCAATCCCCAGGGCCGCCGCTGCCGCCAGCGTCACGACCACCGGCGCCCGGCGCGCGCGCGGCTTTGCGGGCGGCGCTGGAAGTGGCTCGGCTAAGGCCGGGGCTGCCCCCTCAGCAAGCCCTACGGCGGCAGGGGCAGCCTCCTGCACCGGGGTGGCCACCACGTCCTCCACAGCCTCGGGCGGCGAGTCTGCTACCGCGAACGGGGGCGCCAGGGGCTCCGGGCGGCCGTCCACCTCCACCAACCCCTGGCGGATGGCATACACCGTCGCCTCGGTGCGCGACGCTACGCCGATCTTACCGAAGATATTCCGCAGGTGGACCTTAACCGTATTGATGCTGATATCGAGCTGCTGGGCGATCTGCTGGTTCGTCGCGCCCATGGCGACGAGCCTTAAGATCTCACGCTCGCGCTCGCTGATAGGTGATTCGCCACTCATAAGCCGGATGATAGCACGACAGGTTGGGAGGGGCAAGAATAGTCACACGGCCAGTCGGAAGATACTAACGTCGCCGTCGCGGTACAGCTCCTCGAAGAGCGGCGAGGCGCGCAGCTGCTCCGCGTCTACGGATCTTCCACGGCCTGTAGCAAACACGTGGCTGTAGCGCCGGGAACGCATAAACACCGCCAGCGCCTCTGGGTCGGCACCCGCGCCGCTTCGCAGCCAGGAGGTCTCCTCCTTCACGCCGCGAACGTACGCCTCTGGGCCATAGTTGAAGACGACCGGCGGCGTGGTGACTTGACGCCCTGCCAGCGGCAGGAGCCACCACCCACCATCGGCGCCCCGGTCCACGTCGTACAGCCAGCCGGCCGTGTTCACCACAAAGCGCGCGTCGGCGGGGGTCTCGCGCGCCGCCCACGCGATTGCGCGCATATCAGCCTCGGTCGCCAGCACCGTATCGGGGCGCACCACCGTCTGGAGCTGCGGCGCCAGCCACAGCGCCGCCCCGAGCACGCCAGCCGCGGCGACCACCGGCCACGGAGCTCGCCAGGGCGCCCGTAGCCGCTCGACGGCCCAGGCATCCAGAGCAGTCGCGCCGCCGGCGATCAGCATCGCCAGGGGTGCGAACAGCGTGATCGTCAGGAACTCGTTGTTGTAGAAGGAGAGGTACGGCAGTCCCAGCAGCACCGGATTCGCCGCCAGCACGTCCAGCGTCAGCCACACCGCCAGCATCACCGCCGCCCGCCGCCGCCGCCGCAGCGCCAGCAGCGCCCCCAGGCCCGCGAGCCCTGCCAGCGCGCGGTTGCTGCTCGCCCACAGCAGCTCCGTCGGCAGCGCGTTGTACGATGGGTTGCCGCCCAGGTTCACGGCCGAGCTGCCGGTGCTCAGCCGGGCCTGCGAGAGGAGCATCGCCGTCCACGGGAGGGTGAGGGCCAGCGCCAGAGCGCCGGCAGCCCCGATCCACACGGCTGCGCGCCCCGGCTGCCGCACCGCGCAGGCCACCGCGGCAGCGCACCACAGCAGACCCAAGCACAGCACCACGAAGTGCACCAGGCTCAGCCCGGCCAGCAGAAGCGCAACCGCGACGGCAGCGGCCCATCTTCGCTCCCGGCACGCGAGCAGGATATCGACTGCCACCATCAGCGCCGGCAGCATCAGCACCCCCGCCACCAGCGTGTAGCGGCCCCAGCTCACGTAGTAGGCCGGCATGATCGAGGCCAGACCCACGACCACCGCCGCCGTCACGGCCGCCACCGGCCGCCGCCACAGCTGCGCCGCCGCTCCCGCCCACGCCAGGGCGGTCAGTGTGTTCAGCGCCTGCCCCACCAGCAGCAGCGTCCCCGGCAATCCCAGCCCTCCGCCACAGCCGCACGCGCCGAGCACCGCGGCCACCAGCGCGTGAAACCCCGAGTGGTAGGTGAGGCTCTCGATCGGCAGATACGGGGCCAGGGCGTAGGGCGCGTGTCCCTGCTCTGCGGCCACCCGCACCAGCAGCGCGTGGTGCAGCGAGTCGACCCACACCGGCGCCGCCAGCCCACGCACCTGCGCCGCTCGCGTCCACGCTGTCAGCCCCACCACCACCGCCAGCGCTGCCGGCCAGAGCGCATGCACCCGTGGCCACACGGACACCGGTCTGGGGCGCCCGAGGAATAAGCCCACCGCACCCAGCGCACACACAGCGGCCAGGGTCGGCAGCGCACCATGCAGCAGCGACACACCGGCTGTCGCAGCCCACTGGTACAGCAGCGCCCCAGCGCTCAGGCTCAGCCCGAACCACACCGCTGGGCGCGCCAGCGGCATCACTGCGTCACGGCCCAGCAGCGCCCGCTCGAGCAGGTAGCCGGGGCACACCAGCAGCACCGCAAGCGCTACTGCGAGGCGCCACTGCTCACCCGCGGCCCAGGCCAGGACGCAGCACACCAGCGCTGTCAGCGCCGCAGAGATGCGCACCATTCGTAGCGCGGGCACGGGTGCATCCGCAAGGGTAGAGTAGTGCATCGGCTCAGAGTATCGAGGATATCACAAGCAGTTGTCGAGCGTCGTGCGCTAGCGCTCGTCAAACCCCACTCGCGGCCGCAGATCCGACTGGCTCGTGCGCTGCCTGTCCGGGTCGCTCGTACGCTGGAGGCTCGGGTCGCTCGTGCGCCGCCGCTCCTCCTCGAGCGTCTTCGCGATCAGGCGCTCGAAGAACCCGCCCTCACCTTGGGCGGCTTCTCCGGCACCCGACACAGGCGTCTCGGGCGGCTCAGGGGGGGGCTGCAGGATGATCAGCCGCTGGCGCAGCAGGCCTACCAGCGCCTGGCATACTTCTACGTTGGAGAGGCTGAGGTACTCGCCGATCCCTAGCACGCTGCGCTGCCCATCAACCGCCGAGAGCACCGGCCAGGCTACCTCGCTGATATGTACTTGGTCCCCAGCCGGAATGCTCCGGAGGACGGGCACCCAGTCGAGCCCCGGGATGTACGGCCGGAGACCGGCCCAGACGCGCGCCCGCTCCTCACAGCGGTCCATCAGCTCCCACGGATCCATCCACAGCGTCTCGTGCGCGCTTGTCGACCCCGCCACAAAGCGGAACGGCAGCCCCTCGCACTCGAACAGCAGCGCCGCTGCGTCGAGGCCGGACACGCCGCCGGCCTGCGCGTCATACGGCAGACCGTCGCGAAAGTACAGCTGACCGGCGGAGGTGCCCTCCCCCACCTCGAGCACGCCCGCGACCGAGCTGTACACGATCATCTCAATCAGCTCGCGCAGGCTGAACGTGCCGATGGTTCCCTCGAGCTCCACGAACGTCTTTCTCCAGTGTCTGAGCGGCGCCAGCGCTGCCGGCACCTGTTCGCCATCGTAGCATAGCCGCACCGCGCGGGCAAGAGCCTGTTAGTACCTAGAGACCTAGTCCCACTACGAGACCGCAGGTG
>JBDLTZ010000320.1:0-23086 GCA_039805565.1 Chloroflexota bacterium
CGATCTCGCCGTCGAGGCAGACGAAGGCGATCCCCGGCCCCGTCACCTTCTGCATGATGAACCCCTCGCCGCCGAAGAAGCCGGCGCCCAGCTTCTTGCGGAAGTGGATCTCCATGCCCACTGTCTTTTCGGCGCACAGGAAGGCCTGCTTCTGCACGATCATGCTCTGGCCGTCAGCGAGGTTCAGCGGCACAATCTTGCCGGGGAAGTCCGAGGCGAAGGCCACGATTCCCTTGCCGCCCTCGCTGGTGAACTCATTGAGGAACAGGCTCTCGCCGGTGACAGCGCGCTTGAATATGCCTCCAAGCCCGCCGCCGCGCCCCGAGGTGCTCATCTGGATGTTGCCGCTCATCCAGGACATGCCACCTGACTCGGAGTAGACCGTTTCGCCGGGGTCGAGTTCAAGGATGACCGTCTGGAGGGTGGTGCCGATGATCTGGTACTCCATCCCGGTGGTGCCGCGCCCGCGCGCTGTCACCGTCGGGTCGGGAAGATCTAGGCGTCCGCCGGCCATTGGGTTGCTCATGAGAGGGATGCTCCTTTCTGACGTACTGGCATGTGATCATTGTACGCCCGCGGAGCGACGCGAGTCAACAGGAGGGTTTCCCGCTCGGGTTTCTTACATATCGTCGTGGTGGTGCGTGAGCCACCCGCGCGCGGCTGCTACATCCTGCGTGATCTGCTCCACCAGCGCGCTGATGCCGTCGAACTTCTGCTCGCCGCGCAGCCGGTGCAGGAACTCGAGCTCGAGCGTCTGCCCGTAGATCTCGTCCGCGAAGTCCAGCAAGTAAGCCTCGACTGTTCGGCGGGTGCCGTCGAACGTGGGGCGCACGCCGATGTTGGTGACGGCGCCGTACTGCGCGCCGCCAACCGAGGCGCGGCAGACGTACACGCCGTTGGCGGGCACGGTGTGCTGCGGGTCGACGGCGGTGTTGGCGGTGGGGAAGCCGATTGTGCGGCCGCGCTTATCACCGGCCACCACCTCACCGCGCGCCGAGAACGGCCGCCCGAGCAGGTGTGCGGCCGTCGCCACGTCACCCTCCTGCAAGGCGGCGCGGATGCGGGTCGAGCTGATCGTCTCGCTCTCAAGGGTGTAGCGCTCGATCGGGTGGACGGTGTAGCCGAGCTCGGCGCCGATATCGTTCAGCCTGTGGAAGTCTCCCTCGCGCTTGCGCCCGAGCGCGAAGTCCCACCCGATCCACAGCTCGCGCAGGGCCACGGCGCCGCAGAGCTGGATCATGAAGTCGCGCGCGGCGAGTGACATAAGCTCGCGGGTGAATGGCATGACCACCAGCAGGTCCACGCCGAGGCCGGCGATCTGCTCGGCGCGCTCCTCGATCGAGGTGAGCACGGGCAGGGCGCGCTCCGGCCGAATGACGACGTCGGGGTGCGGATCAAACGTGAGCACGGCGCTCTGGCAGTCCATCGCGCGGGCGCGCTGTACCACGCCGCCGATCAGCTGCTGGTGACCGCGGTGGACACCGTCGAACGCTCCGATCGTCAGGACTGTGGGGAGCTCATTGATCGGTCTGGGGAGCCCGTAGACGAGATTCATGGCGCTGTCCAGTCAAACACCTTTACAGGCTTATACGAATGGCCGTCGCGCACGAGCAGCGCGAGGAGGGTGCCGCCGGCACCATGGGCACGGAGACGCTGAGTCTCTACCTCGGGCAGCGCGATCGGCTGACCGTTCCGGATCCGCCGCGCCCCATCCTCGTCCAGATCCACCGCCTGCCAGTCGGCCACAGCGTGCTCGGGCGGTGTGAGAGCGAGCACACCCTCACGCTCCAGCTCGGCCAGCGGCGTCGCGCTATCAGCTGTGAACGTGCCAACGGCGGTGCGGCGCAAGGCGGCGAGGTGAGCGCCGCAGCCGAGGGTCTCGCCGATGTCGCGCGCGAGGGAGCGGATGTAGGTCCCCTTGCCACACAGCACATCCAGCTGCAGCAGTGGCGGCTCCCAGCCCAGCAGGTCGAGGCGCTCGATCGTCACCGGACGGGCCGGGCGCTCGACGGTGATGCCGGCGCGGGCCAGCTCGTGCAGGCGCCGGCCCTCATGGTGCAGCGCAGCGTACATCGGCGGCACCTGAAGGATCTCGCCGCGGAACGGCGCGAGCACTCTCTCGAGCTCAGCACGTTCCAGATCCGGCACAGGAGACTCGGCGAGCGTCGTGCCCTCGGCGTCGTCGGTGTCGGTGGTCAGGCCAAGCCGCACAGTGGCGAGGTAGCGCTTGCTGGTCTGGTCTTGGACATACTCGATCAGACGCGTTGCCTGGCCGAGCGCCACCACCAGCACTCCCGTGGCGGCCGGGTCGAGCGTGCCGGCGTGGCCCACGCGCCGCTGGCGGGTGATGCGCCGCACCCGCGCCACGACATCGTGCGAGGTAAGGCCTGCGGGCTTGTCGATGTTGAGGAAGCCGTGCATGTAATGGAATGGGCGCAGCAGTCGCCTGATGTGACTGAATCGTTTGCCGACTATCCCGCGGCGGCGACTGCTGCGCCCTGATGTAGCGTCGCCGTGGATGTGTGTGCCGCTCTCACGGCAGCCCCTCACCCCGAGTAGTTAGCTCCTCGTTGCTACTAGCTCACGAAGCAGCGGCAGCACCTCGGTCTCGGCCTCGGCCGGCGGCATGAGCAGCGTCGCCCCAGCCGCCTGGACGTGGCCCCCACCACCCCAGCGCTGGGCGAGCTGGGCGACGTTGAGCGGCGGGCGGGAGCGTAGGCTGAGCTTTGTAGTGCCGTCCGCACGCTCCTTAAAGAGCGCCAGCACCTGTGCCTCACCGATCCGCTGCAGCACGCGGATCACCTCGTCCGCTGCCTCGTCCTCGGCGCCGCTCTCCTGCATCATTGCGCGCGTCACCCTGGCCCAGGCGATACCAGGCTCGGCCCGCAGCCCGACCAGCGTCAGGCCCATGAGCTTCGCGCTGCTGGCGGGGAGTGCGTAGTACACCTCGCGTACGACGGAGGCGTGATCCGCGCCGAGGCCCAGCAGGTCAGCGCCAGTTCGTAGTGCCCTCGGGGTAGTGGCGCTGGTCTGGTAGCTCTGCGTGTCGGTGGTGTGCCCGAGGAGCAGGCAGGTGGCGAGCTCGGGCAAGATCGGCAGGTCCATCGCGCTGAACAGGCCGTAGAGCAGCTCACACGTCGAGGCCGACGCCGGGTTGATCAAGTTCAGCGACCCGAGGCCGTCATTTGTCACGTGGTGGTCAACGATGGCGAGCGGCAGGCCGGCGAGTGCCGCGGCATGCTCCTCGTAGATCGTCCCCGTACGGGAGGGGCTGGCGGTATCCAGCATCATGACTAGGTCACACGGCGGGAGCTCCGCGCCGCGGCGGTAGAGCTGTACCTGGTCGATGCCGGGAAGCCACTCGGCGTAGAAGGGGATGGGTGGCAGGGCAAGTGGCGTGGCGTCTTTGCCGAGGGCGCGGAGCGCGTGCCACATCCCGAGCAGCGACCCGATCGCGTCGCCGTCAGGGCTCACGTGGGTCAGCAGCAGGATGCGGTTAGCGCGAGCGATGAGTTCGGCGAACGGCGCAGCCGCTTGGGCGGGGTCGGTATAGAGCATAGCGCTTGTCGCAGGGGGCAGGGCACAGGGAAGATGCCTGCGCCCTGCGGCGGCTACTCGGTGGGCGGCGTCTTCTCTGGGGCGGGCGGCTCGTCATCGAGCTGTGGCGGGTTGGCGGCGCGCTCCTCGGCGGCGCGGCGCAGCACCTCGCCGATGTGGATGCTGTAGTCGAGCGAGGTGTCCTGCACGATCTGCAGCTCGGGCACGCTGCGCATGTGGCGCAGCTCTTGTGCCACGCGCCGCCGCATGAAACCCTTGGCGCGCTCGAGGGCGGCCATGGTGTCCTTGCGCTGTTCCGCCTCCCCCATCACCGACACGCGCACCTTGGCGTGCTGGAGGTCAGCGCTCACGTCTACGCCGACCACTGTGGCGAAGCCGACGCGGGGGTCCTTGATCTCATACTGGATGATCTCGCCGAGGATGCGCGCGAGCTCTTCGCTCACCTGTTGGGTTCGTTTGCTCATGTCACCTGCCGGTGGGGCCGGAGCCGGATGGCCCCGGGAAAAGGTGTTCTCGGAGGGGCAGCACCCCTCCGAACCTCCCCGCTATAGTTCTTACGGAGGGGCAGCGCCCCTCCGTATGTGCCGCCGGAGAGCGGTTATCCGGTGCGCTCTACCCTCTCCTTGCGGTAGAACTCCATGTTGTCGCCGACCTGGATATCGTTGAAGCCATCGACGGTGAGGCCACACTCGTAGCCCGCCTGGACCTCGCGGACATCATCCTTGAAGCGCTTCAGGCTACCGAGCCGCCCATCGTGAACCACGACGCCGCTGCGGAGCACGCGGACGCTGAACTGGCGCGTGATCTTGCCATCTGTTACGTACAGGCCGGCCACAACCTCGCGCGATGGCAGGCGGAAGGTGTTTCGGACCTCTGCGAAGCCTTCGACAACTTCCTTGAACTCCGGCTCCAGCATACCGATCATGGCCTTCTTCAGGTCCTCGGTGAGCTGGTAGATGATGTTGTAGAACCGGATGTCGATGCCGTGCTGCTCGGCCTGCTTGCGCGCCGCCGGGTCGGGACGGGCATTGAAGCCGATGATAATCGCGTGGCTGGCGATCGCCAGGTTAACATCGCCCTCGGTGATCGTGCCGGTGCCCTTATGGATCGTCTTGATCTGCACCTCGGTCATGTTGAGCTGCCCGAGCGCGTGCTCGATCGCGCCGATCGAGCCCTGCACGTCCGCCTTCAGGATGATGTTCAGCTCCTTCAGCTTGCCCTGCTGGATGCTGCTGAAGAGCCCGTCGAGGCTGACGCCGCGCACGTTGGCGATCGCCTCGAGCCGCTGCTGGCGCTGTCGGCCGAGCGCCACCTCGCGGGCCACGCTCAGGTCGTCCATCGCCTGCAGGATGTCGCCCGCCTGCGGGACCTCGGTCAGGCCCAGGATGACCACTGGCATCGCCGGCTCGGCAAAGCGCAGGCGCTTACCGGTCTCGTTGAACATCGCACGGATTGTGCCGGTGGCGCTGCCGACGAGCACGTTGTCCTCGAGCCGCAGCGTGCCGTTCTGCACCAGCACCGTGGCGATCGGCCCGCGGTTGCGGTCCATCTCGGCCTCGACGATCGTGCCGACTGCCGGGGCGTTCGGGTTGGCCTTGAGCTCCTGCAGGTCGGCCACCAGCAGAATCATCTCGAGCAGGCCTTCGATGTTCCGCTTGAGCTTCGCCGACACCTCGACCGACGGGACGTCGCCGCCGAACTGCTCGACGATCACGTCTGCGCCGGCGAGCTGCTGGCGGACGCGGTCCGGGTTGGCGTTCGGCGCGTCGATCTTGTTGATGGCGACGATCATCGGAACGCCGGCCGCCTTGACGTGCGCGATAGCCTCCAGGGTCTGGGGCATCACGCCGTCGTCTGCGGCGACCACCAGCACAACGATATCCGTCACCTGGGCGCCGCGGGCGCGCATGGCGGTGAACGCTTCATGGCCTGGGGTGTCCAGGAAGCTGATCTTGCGCCCGTGGATCTCTACCTGGTAGGCGCCGACGTGTTGCGTGATACCGCCGGCCTCGCTCTCGGCCACACGTGTGGAGCGGATCGCGTCGAGCAGCTTGGTCTTGCCGTGGTCGACGTGGCCCATGATAGTGACGACCGGCGGCCGGGTCTTCATGTCGGCCTGCGCCTGCGCGGCAAGCACGTCCTTGACGTTGTCGACGATGCCGGCGAGCTGTGCCGGTACGTACTCAGTCGTCTCGATGCCGAAGTCCGCGGCGATGACCGCAGCAGTGTCGTAGTCGATCTGCTGGTTGATGTTGGCCAGCACGCCGTTCTTCATCAGCACCTTGAGGATCTCGCTGGCGCCGACGCCGGTGGCCTCAGAGAACTCACGCACAGTCATGCTGACGGGCAGCTCAATCGGACCCTTGGGGCGCACAGGAGCACGCACGGGAGCCGGGCCGCGGCCGTGCGGTCCACGCCCACCGTCTCGTCCGCCGAAGCCGCCTGATCGTCCACCGCGCGTGGCGACACCACCGCGTGGCCCGTCGCTCTCGGTGCGCGTCTCCTCGCGGTCACGTCCGGGAGGGCCGCCACGGCCCCCTCCGGGACCACCAGGTCCGCCACGACCGCGACCACCGCCACCACCACCGGGGCCACCGGGGCCACCGGGGCCACCGCCGAAACCGCCGCCGCCACCGGGGCCACGGCCACCGCCGCCGCCGCCACCGGGGCCACGGCCACCGCCGCCGCCACCACCGGGGCCACGGCCACCGCCGCCACCACCACCGGGGCCACGGCCGCCACCGCCGCCGCCGCCGCCACCGGGGCCACGGCCACCGCCGCCGTAGCCACCGCCCATCATATCGATCACATGCTGCGGGTTGCCCCGAGTACCCGGCACAAGTGCTGCTCTACTTTGCATCTTCCAACCTCTCCTTGCCGCCGGCTGAGACAACGCGCTTTCAGCAAACGCTTACAAGAGCGTCAGGACCGATCCGTCTCGGCGGTCGCTACACTATCATTCGATCTATGACCCGGTGTTTGCGGCAGCCTCTTCCGCCAGGCGCCGGGCCTGATCCTCGAGCGCCGCGCGATCCTCCGGGTGGAGGGCCTCGATCCGCAGCGAGCGCTCGAGTCCGTGTCTTTTCAATGCCTGCTCCCAGCAGGCGGGTTCGTGACACAAGTATGCACCGCGTCCGGACTGCTTACCCGAGATGTCGCGAGCCACTCGTCCGTCGGCGCTACGGACCAGGCGAATAAGGCCGCGCTTGGCGTCTGTCCGCCGGCAGGCGATGCAAGTACGCTGTGGGATATGCCTTGGGCGTGGGCCGCTTTTTTGCTTCTTGGGAGCCTGTGCCATACCGATGTTGAGCTGTGAGCCTCTCGAGAGGGCGTTGCCGGCGACGGCAACGCCCTCGAAATCCGGTACTCGGACGTCAGCCTACTCCTCGTCCACAGCTGCGCCGTCCTGGTCCTCAGCGAGCATATACGATGCCACTAGTCGGTCATCGCGGTAGATGTAGAGCTTGTACGGCGTGGCCCGGAGCTGCACCGTCTCGCCGATCAGGTCGTCGCCGAGCGGGCCGTAGCGGTGGTTCTGGTAGACCACCGTCGAGTCAGGGCGGACCTTGCGGGTCTCAACCTTGGCAGTGCTCAGTGCCGCCTCAGTGGCCAGATGCTCGGCCTCGGCTGCGTCGCGCGCCTCGGCCTGCGCCCGCTCCTCATCGAGCAGGGCCGACGCGCTCTTGATATCGATGCGCCATCCGCTGAGCTTCGCGGCCAGGCGAACGTTCTGGCCCTCCTTGCCGATCGCCAGCGAGAGCTGCTTGTCTGGCACGATCACCGTGGCTGCGTGCTCCTCCTCGCGCAGTTGGACCTCAACGACCTGCGCTGGTGAGAGCGCGTTGGCGATGAACTCCTTCGGGTCACCCGACCACTGGACGACGTCGATCTTCTCGCCGTTGAGCTCGTTGACGATGTTCTGGATGCGGATGCCGCGCATACCCACGCAGGAGCCGACCGGGTCGATCCCTTCCTGGCGGGCCGCCACGGCGACCTTCGTGCGCAGGCCGGGCTCACGGGCGATCGACTTGATCTCGACCGTGCCGTTGTAGATCTCCGGCACCTCCATCTCGAAGAGGCGCAGGATCAGCTGCTTGTGCGTCCGCGACGCGATCAGGCGTGGGCCGCGGTCCTCGCGGCGGATTTCCATCAGGTAGACCTTCAGGCGCTGTCCGTGGTAGTAGCGGTCGTTGTCGACCTGCTCCTTGGGCGGCAGGATCGCCTCGGCCTTGCCCATCTCCAGGATGACGTTGCCCTTGGCCACGCGCTGGACGGTGGCCGTAACCAGCTCGCCCTCGCGGTCCATGTACTCGCCGTAGATATGCTCGCGCTCGACCTCTTTGATCCCCTGGAGGATCACCTGCTTCGCCGTCTGCGCCGCAATACGCCCAAAATCGTTCGGCGTGCTCTCGACCACAACCGTCTCGCCGAGCTCGACATCCGGCTTGAAGCGCCGCGCACGGTCGTACTCGATCTCGAAGCGGTCATCGAGCACTTCGTCGACCACCTGCTTCTCTGCGAAGACGCGCGCCTGGCCGGTCGTTGGGTCCAGCTTAACGGAAACCTCGATCGGCGGTGGGTTATTGCCGAGTGTTCGCCGGTATGCGGTCACCAGCGCCTTCTCCATCACCTCGACGATCGCTTCCTTCGGGATGCCGCGTTCGGCCGCAATCTGAGAGATGGCCGCGTAGAAGTCGCTCTTCATCGTGCCCTCGCTAATATCCGCCCACCGGGGCGTGGGACGCACGCGTCCCCGTCATAAAAGTACGTTAACAATAAGAAAAGTGGGGGGAACCCACTTCTCGAAACGTCCACTCGCGATCGGCCGATACCTTCGGCATTCTTGCGAGCTACAGTATACCATTTTCACAGCGCGTACGCAAACACTTTCTCCGCGCCAGCAACGGCCAGAAGCCTACGGCGCGGGGTACGCACCCGGGTCAGGGTAGGCATCTGGGTCGGGGTAGGCCCCCTCCACTGGTGCTGCCGGGGCCTGTGGCGCCTGTGTGGCGGCAGGTGGAGTACTGGCGCCGCCCTCGCTGATATCGCAGCCCACGAGCAGTACGGCGGCGAAGGCCAGAGCGCCGACGGCAGAGCGGAGAGCATTCATGAGTGCAGGTTCCTATCGATTGCGTGAAGGATTTGTGCCGGCCGACGGTGATCTGGTGTCGTGCACGCGCCAGCGCCGCATAGTAGCGCAGCGGGATCCCATTGTCAAGGCTTAGGCGGGGTTTTGCGCCCTAGCGGCACGCGGGGTATACTGCCACAGGATCGACCAGCAACAAAGGACCTGAGGACGAAGGACGATGGACGGCAACCCCCCGACGGCGGTCGGTATTCTTACAAGCGGCGGTGACGCGCCCGGCATGAACGCCGCCCTGCGCGCGGCCACCAGGGCCGCGCTCAATCGCGGGGCCCACGCGTACGCAATATACGAGGGCTACGAGGGCATGGTCCAGGGCGGAGACCGCATTCGTCCGCTGAGCTGGCAGGATGTCGGCGGTGTGATGCACCGCGGCGGCACGGTGATCGGCACAGCCCGCTCGCAGTCCTTTCGCACGCACGAGGGCCGGAGACAGGCGGCGCGGAACCTGCTCGAGCGCGGCATCGACCGCCTCGTCGTCATCGGTGGGGATGGCAGCCTCACGGGCGCGGACACGTTCCGGCGCGAATGGCCGGCGTTGCTCGAGGAGCTCGTGGCCGAGGCGGCCGTCTCCGCCGAGCTCGCCGCCCGCCACCCCGCGATTGGCCTCGTGGGGATGGTCGGCTCGATCGACAACGACTTCGTCGGGACGGATATGACGATCGGCGCCGACACGGCGCTGCACCGTATCACCGAGGCGATCGACGCGCTCGCAAGCACCGCCGCCAGCCACCAGCGCACCTTCGTGGTGGAGGTGATGGGGCGCAACTGTGGCTACCTGGCGCTGATGGGCGCGATCTCCGGCACGGCCGACTACGTGATCATCCCCGAAAGCCCGCCCGAGGAGGGGTGGGAGCAGCGCATGTGCGACCTGCTGCGCGCCGGTCGCCAGGCCGGCCGGCGGGACAGCATCGTGCTGATCGCGGAGGGCGCGCGGGACCGCGCCGGGGCGCCGATCAGCAGCGACTACGTCCGCCGGCTCCTCGAGGAGCGGCTGGGCGAGGACACGCGTGTGACGATCCTGGGGCATGTGCAGCGCGGCGGCGCGCCCAGCGCGTACGACCGCTGGATGAGCACCCTGGTGGGCTACACTGCCGCTGAGGTGCTGCTCTCCTCGCCGCCCGAGAGCGAACCGCAGCTTATCGGGATGCGCTACAACCGCATCATTCGGGCGCCCCTTATGGAGTGCGTCGAGCAGACCCGCGCGGTGGCCCGTGTGATCGCGGAGAAGAACTACGACCGGGCGATGGATCTGCGCGGCGGCAGCGTGCGCGAGGCCTTCGGCACATTCCAGACGCTGGCGCAGGCGCTGCCGCACGTGCCCCGCAGTGAGCGGCGCGGCCGCCTGGCGGTGCTGCACGCGGGCGGCCCGGCGCCGGGGATGAACACCGCCGTCCGCGCGGCGGTGCGTCTCGGCCTGAACCGCGGCCACGAGATGCTGGCGGTGCGCAACGGCTTCGACGGGCTGATCACCGGGCAGATCGAGCCGTTCGAGTGGGATAGCGTCAGCGGCTGGGGCACCACTGCTGGCGCCACACTCGGCACCAGCCGGCGTGTCCCAACCGGGGCGGAGCTCTACGCCGTGGCCCGCACTCTCGAGACGCACCAGGTCGACGGGCTGCTGGTGATAGGCGGCTGGGCCGGGTATACCGCCGCTCATACGCTGTACGCCAACCGCGCCAGCTTCCCGGCCTTCAACATCCCGATCATCTGCCTCCCAGCATCGATCAACAACGATCTGCCGGGTACCGAGATCAGCATCGGTGCCGACACCGCACTGAACAGCATCGTCGAGGCGGTGGACAAGATCAAGCAGTCGGCCGTGGCGGTGCGGCGCACCTTCGTGGTGGAGGTGATGGGGCGCTACTGCGGCTATCTGGCTATGATGAGCGGCCTCGCCACCGGCGCCGAGCGCGTCTACCTGCATGAGGAGGGCGTGACCCTGGCGGATCTCCAGGAGGACCTCCAGGCGATGCTGCGTGGCTTCGCGCGGGGCAAGCGGCTGAGCCTGGTGATCCGCAACGAGAACGCCAACCCGCTCTACACCACCGGCTTTATGTGCTCGCTCTTCGAGGAGGAGGGCGGCGGTGCGTTCGATGTGCGGCAGTCGATCCTGGGCCATATCCAGCAGGGCGGCGACCCCTCGCCGTTCGACCGCATTCAGGCCACACGGCTCGCCGCGCGCTGCATCGCATTCCTCTCCGAGGAGCTCGCGCGCCACACAGCCACCGGGACGTTCATCGGCTTCCGCGGCGGGCGGGTGGAGATCATCAGCCTGGAGGAGCTTCCGCGGCTGATGGACACCAAATACCGCCGCCCGCGCGACCAGTGGTGGATGGACCTACGGCTGATCGCGGAGGCTCTGACGCACCACGTGGAGTAGCGGTGGCTACCGGGGCGTAAACCACGCCACGGCCGCGTCGACGATCGCCGGCGGGATGGTGTGTGGCCCATCGAACTCACGGTAGGTCACCTGGTACTCCGCCTGCTGGAGCATAGGCACGATCCGGCGGCTGCACATCTCAATTGGGAGGACCTCATCATGCGTGCCGTGGCTGATAAAGAGCCACGGCTTACCGCGTTGATCAGGCGGCGCCATGAAGCCGGGCGAGAAGGCGATTGCGTGTGTGAAGAAGTCGCCGTTGGTGAGGCCGAGCGAGAGCGCGTAGGACGCGCCGTCTGAGAACCCCCCAACCGCGATGCGGGCGCGGTCCACCGCGTAGCGCTCGAACACCTGCCGCAGCGCCAGGTCCAGCAGCACGACATCCGGGCCGTAGTCGCCCGTGATGACGTCCCAGGTGCTCGCGCGCGAGGCCGGGGCCACCAGGATGATGCCGGCCGCATCAGCCACCCTTCGCAGCAGATCGAGGCCGTGCTGGGCCTGCCCGCCCGCGCCGTGCAGCATCACCGCCAGCGGCGCGGGCTGCTGAGGCGTGTACCCCTCTGGCACGTAGAGCAGAGTCTCGCGTCGGCCGCCGATCCCCAGCCGGTGCAGGCCTGGCTTACCAGGCATGGCGGGCGTATATGGGCGCGCGAGCAGGCGTGCATCCGCAGACGGGTGAGACCCTCTCTGGCGCTGTCGTAACTGTGGCATCTGTGCTCCCGCTTCCTGTTTTATCTGTACGCCTGCGCCGAGTCTCGCACGCGTCGTGCCATCATACATCAGTCCCCCCTCAGTTGTGACCTCTCTACACTGGCGCTGCCGATCACAACCAGTCTGTACTATTTTTCACATGTCTCAGCTGTTAGAATACAAACGTCCCCCCAACACGGAGGGAACCGCCGCGGGGCGCCCGGCGCGCCGGCGGCCTGAGAGCAGGAGTGATCTCAATGACAACGCTGATCGAGGAGCCGACTGTTGCTGCGGACGCTGCCAACCCCTGGCGCGGCTTCGTGGCCGGCCCCTGGCAGGAGCGGATCGCCGTCCGCGATTTCATCCAGCGCAACTACACGCCCTACGAGGGCGACTCATCGTTCCTCGCGCCGGCCACCGAGCGTACCAGCGCCGTGTGGGCCAGGTTGAGCGAGCTGTTCGTCAAGGAGCGTGCCAAGGGTGTGCTCGACGTTTCGCTGGTGCCGAGTAGCATCACCGCGCACGCGCCGGGCTACATCGACCGGGAGCGCGAGCTGATCGTCGGCCTCCAGACCGACGCGCCGCTCAAGCGCGCGATCTTCCCGAACGGCGGCCTGCGCATGGTCGAGGGCGGGCTCGAGGCCTACGGCTTCAAGCCGGACGCGAAGGTCCACGAGATCTTCACGCGCTACCGCAAGACCCACAACGACGGCGTGTTTGACGTCTATACCCCCGAGATTCTGGCCGCGCGGCGCTCGCACATCGTCACCGGTCTGCCCGACGCGTATGGCCGCGGCCGGATCATCGGCGACTACCGGCGCGTGCCGCTGTACGGCGTGGATCGCCTGATCGCTGCGAAGAAGGCCGAGAAGGCCACCCTGAACGGCAAGCACGCCACCGATGAGATTATCCGCGACCGCGAGGAGCTGGCGGAGCAGATCAAGGCGCTCGGCGAGCTCAAGCAGATGGCCAAGGTCTACGGCTACGACATCTCCCGCCCGGCAGCCAACGCGCGCGAGGCGGTCCAGTGGCTGTACTTCTCCTATCTGGCGGCCGTGAAGGAGCAGAACGGCGCGGCGATGTCGCTCGGGCGCACCAGCACCTTCCTCGACGCCTACTTCGAGCGCGACCTGCGCGAGGGCACGCTGGACGAGGGGCAGGCCCAGGAGCTGATCGACGATTTCGTGATCAAGCTGCGGATTGTGCGCTTCCTGCGTACCCCCGAGTACGACGCGCTGTTCTCCGGCGACCCCACCTGGGTCACCGAGTCGATCGGCGGCATGAGCGAGGATGGCCGGCCGCTGGTGACGAAGACCAGCTTCCGCTACCTCCAGACGCTCTACAACCTCGGCCCGGCGCCCGAGCCGAACCTGACGATCTTCTGGTCGCCACGGTTGCCTGAAGGGTTCAAGCGCTTCTGCGCCCAGGTGAGCATCGACACCAGCGCCATCCAGTACGAGAGCGATGAACTGATGCGGCCGTGCTGGGGCGACGACACCGCGATCGCTTGCTGCGTAAGCGCCATGCGCGTGGGGCAGCAGATGCAGCTCTTCGGGGCGCGCGTCAACCTGGCGAAGTGTCTGCTGTACGCCATCAACGGCGGGCGGGACGAGATCAGCGGCGAGCAGGTGACGCCGCCGGCCGAGCCTGCGGGGGGCGATGTACTTGACTTCGACGAGGTGGTGCAGAAGTTCGACGTAATGATGGACTGGCTGGCGCGCGTGTACGTGAACGCGATGAACTGCATCCATTACATGCACGACAAGTACGCCTACGAGCGGATCGAGATGGCGCTGCACGACTACAGCCCGCTCCGTACGATGGCGTTCGGTATCGCCGGACTCTCGGTGGTGGCCGACAGCCTGGCCGCGATCAAGTATGCCAAGGTTCGCCCGGTGCGCGACGAGAGTGGCCTGGTGGTGGACTACGTCACCGAGGGGGACTATCCCACCTACGGCAACAACGATGATCGCGCCGACCAGTTCGCCATCTGGCTGGTGCAGCGCTTCATGGAGAAGCTGCGCTCGCACCAGACCTACCGAGGCGCCACCCACACCCAGTCGGTGCTGACGATCACCAGCAATGTGGTGTATGGCAAGAACACCGGCAACACGCCCGACGGCCGGCGGCTCGGCGAGCCGTTCGCGCCGGGCGCTAACCCGATGCACGGCCGTGACACCCACGGCATCGTGGCGGCGGCGCTCTCGCTGGCGAAGATTCCGTACCGCGACGCGCAGGACGGCATCTCGTGGACGACGTCGGTGGTGCCCTCGGGCCTGGGCAAGACGCGCGAGGAGCAGGTGCAGAACCTGGTTGGCGTGATGGACGGCTACTTCGGTGAGGAGGGCTTCCACATGAACGTCAACGTGCTCAACCGCGACACCCTGCTCGACGCGATGGAGCACCCGGAGAACTACCCGCAGCTCACCATCCGGGTCTCGGGCTACGCGGTGAACTTCGTGAAGCTGACGCGCGAGCAGCAGCTCGACGTGATCAACCGGACGTTCCACGGGGTGCTCTAGACAGAACGCTGAACGCTGAATAGACCGGGCGCTCGAGCATCTCTGATGTGCTCGAATGCCCGCTCCATCCGGCGAAATGCCTGTCCAGCGTGTGTGGCTTCAGAGCCGGTGGGGTTCGTAGACAATCGGTGAAACCTAACCGTATCCGGTGCAAGGAGCCCTCATGACACTCGGCGCGACAACCCCGACGGAGGCGTGCGTGCCGCGCGTCCAGAGCAGCGAGCAGGGCTATCTCCACTCCTACCACGTCGGCTCGTCGGTGGACGGGCCGGGTGTGCGGATGGTGGTGTGGACGGCCGGCTGCCCGCTGCGCTGCCAGTACTGCCACAACCCCGACACGTGGAAGATGGGGAGCGGCACGCTCACCTCAGCCGCGGACCTGCTGCGCGACCTCGATCGCTACGCACGCTTCCTGAAGACGGCCGGCGGGGGTCTGACGATTAGCGGTGGTGAGCCGCTCGTCCAGACCCCGTTTGTGACGCACGTGTTCCGCGAGGCGAGGCGCCGCGGCATCCACACGGCGCTCGACACCAGCGGCTTCCTCGGCGACCGCCTCACTGACACCGACCTCCAGGCGATCGACCTTGTGCTACTCGATATCAAGTCGTACGATCCGGAGACTCACCGGCGCGTCACCGGCCGCGACGTGGAGCCGGTGCTCCGCTTCGCCCGGCGTCTCTCAGAGCTCGGACGGCCGGCGTGGCTGCGCTTCGTGCTGGTGCCGGGCCTCACCGACGACCCGGCCAACGTGGCGGGGCTGGCGGAGTTCGCGGCCACGCTGCGCAACGTCGAGCGCTTCGAGGTGCTGCCCTTCCACCAGATGGGGCGCTTCAAATGGGAGCAGCTCGGGCTGCGCTACCAGCTGGCTGAGACCGAGCCGCCCGGCGCTGCGCTGCTTGAGCGTGTGACGGGGCAGCTGCGGGCGCGCGGTCTGCCCGTAGTCTAGAGGCCATCCAGGACGCGGAGGTCTGTGATGCGGCGACGTGTTCTGCGGCCGTGCGATGTCTGCAAGCGCCCGTACGACGCGGCGTACCTCGCCGAGCTGCCGACGGGCACCGTCCGGCTCTGCCGGAGCTGTTGGCAGACGCTGGTGGGCGACACGCTCGCGCCGCCCACCACTCATCCGCCCTCAGGGGAGCCGCCACCGCTCCTTGCGGACGAGCCGCCTACTGCCAGCCGGCGACGAAGGCGCTCGTCGGGATGACCGTCGGCGTGGTCGGCCCCCCGCGGGGCTGACCAGGAATGACTCCCCACTCGTGAGCCCGCGCAGCAGCACTGTCCCATCCGGGTTGACCCCGTCGATGCGTGTGGTCTGCACATCCACATCTGCGACCGTCGCCACCTTCAGCGACTCCGGCGCGAGGCGCCACAGCCCGTATGAACCCTCAAGCATGTAGATATTGCCCTTGCCGTAGCCGAAGCAGCACACCCTCACCGCGGGTGGTGCTATACTGGCCTGCCGTAAGAGAGCAGCAGCGCTCCGCGCTGCCCAGGTTCAGCGAGGCACGTGATGAGTAGCACGTCTCAGCGACTCGAGGACATCATCTACATCGGCACCTACACCGAGGGGGGGAGCGGCACGACCGGGTCGGAGGGGATCTATGTCTGCCGCCTCGATCGCAGCACCGGTATGCTCTCGCTCGTGAGCGCGGTGGGCGGAGCGTCGAACCCCTCGTTCCTAGCGCTGGACCCCGAGCACCGCCACTTATACGCGGTGAGCGAGATGGGTGCGGGGGCGGTGGTGGCGTACGAGTTGGACCCGGAGGGAGGTGTGCTGACGCTGCTCAACCGGGCGCCATCCGGCGGCAGCGCCCCCTGCCATCTGAGCGTCGACCCGAGGGGTCGCTGGGTGGTGGTGGCGCACTACGGCGACGGGAGCGTGTCGGTGCTGCCGCGTGAGGCTGAGGGGCGCGTGCGGCCGGTGGCTGAGGTGGTGCAGCACGTGGGCGCTAGCGTCAACCCAGAGCGGCAGGAGGGGCCGCACGCGCACCAGGCGATCTTCGGGCCGGATGGCGCGGTGCTGGTGGCGGACCTGGGGATCGACCAGGTGTTAGCCTATGCGCTGGACGAGGGGACGGGCGAGCTACGGCCGCGCGGAACGCCAGGCGTGGTGCAGCCGGGGAGTGGGCCGCGTCACATGGCCTTCAGCCGGGATGGCCGCTTCCTCTACCTGCTCAACGAGCTCACCTACACGGTGACGGTCTTTGCCTACGATGGGGCCGGCCTCTCGCCGCTGCAGACCGTGCCGATGCTGCCCGAGAGCTTCGCGGGAAACAGCGGGGCAGACATCCACCTGACCCCGGACGGCGCGTGGCTATACGCCTCGAACCGCGGCCATGACAGCCTGGCGCGATTCGCCGTGAACGCGGTCACCGGCATGCTCGAGCCCCGTGGGCACACTCCGACGGGTGGGCGGACGCCACGCAACTTCGCGGTCGATCCGGACGGCGTCTTCCTGCTGGCGGCGAACCAGGACAGCGGGCGGGTGGTGGTATTTCGCATCGACGCGGCGACGGGCGAGCTGGAGGAGACGGGCGGTGCGCTGGATATACCGGCGCCGGTCTGCGTCCTGTTCGCGCGGGGCTAGCAGCGAGATTGTTTACTCGCGAAAGAGGGCACGAAGGGCACAGAGGCTCAACACCTCCGTGCCCTCCGTGCCCTCTGTGGCCGGTGCTTCGTAGGGCAGCTACGACTTGCCGAGGTTCGCCAGGAACTCAGCGTTGGAGCGCGTCTTGGCCATGCGCGTGAGCATCAGCTCCGCGCCGCTGTTGTCGCCGAGCATGCTCACCATGCGGCGCAACGCCCAGCACTGGCGCAGCGTGGTAGGCTCCAGCAGCAGCTCCTCGCGGCGGGTGCCGGAGCGCGTGATGTCGATCGCCGGGAAGAGGCGTTTCTCGGCCATCTTGCGGTCCAGGTGCAGCTCCATATTGCCGGTGCCCTTGAACTCCTCGTAGATCACATCGTCCATCTTGCTGCCGGTGTCCACCAGGCAGGTGGCGATGATCGTGAGCGAGCCGCCCTCCTCGATCGCGCGCGCCGCGCCGAAGAAGCGCTTGGGCGGGTAGAGCGCTACCGGGTCGATGCCGCCGGAGAGGGTGCGGCCCGAGGGGGGCATGGCGATGTTGTAGGCGCGCGAGAGGCGGGTGATCGAATCCATCAGGATCACCACGTCGCGGCCGTGCTCCACCAGGCGGCGGGCGCGCTCGAGGCCGAGCTCGGCCACCTTGATGTGGTCGTCCACCGGCTCGTCAAAGGTCGAGGCAATCACCTCGCCCTGGACCGAGCGCTGGATGTCGGTGACCTCTTCGGGGCGCTCGCCGACCAGCATCACCATCAGGTGGACGTCAGGCGCGTTGGCGATGATGCCGTTGGCGATCGACTTCAGCAGGATCGTCTTGCCGGCCTTGGGCGGAGAGACGATCAGGCCGCGCTGGCCGCGCCCCACGGGTGCGACCATATCGACGAGCCGGGTCGAGAGGATGTTCGGCTCTGTCGCTAGCATGATCTGCTGGTACGGGTGGACCGGCGTCAGCTTGTCGAAGCCGGGTCGCTGCTGGGCCTCCTCGGGGAGGTAGCCGTTGACGCGCTCGACGCGCAGGATCGAGTGGTAGCGCTCGGTCTCTTTGGGCGGGCGGACAACACCGGAGACGTAGTCGCCGGAGCGAAGCCCGAAGCGGCGGATCTGCGACTGCGCGACGTACACGTCGTTCTCGCCGGCCAGAAGCCGGCTGCCGCGCAGGAAGCCGAAGCCATCGGCCATGATGTCGAGGATGCCCGAACCCGGCGCGCCGGAGACCTCCTCCGACCGCTCCGGCGGCTGCGCGGGCGATGGGCGCTCAGCCTCGCTCTGCTTGACGCGCGGCCTCCGTTTCGGCGGGGCCTCGGCAAGCTCACGAGGTCGAATGTCTGCTGTGCTCATCCTAAGTTGTTCCTTAATTGTCCGACCTGACGGCCCGCGGCCCGATAACCGGCTAGGCAGGGCGCAGTGCTGCGGGGAAATCGCCAGGCGTACAGGCCTAGCAGCGCATGCCGCCCCTTCGATGAGGGGCGAGGCTTGTGCGCCATCTTCGGCGCATACTTCGGGACGGTGTGCCGAAGACGCTTTATCAAAAGTGGGAAATGGACTGCAACCTGCGGGGGGGACCACGGGGAGTCGCACCCGTTATTATAGCATACGTACAGCAAACGTGTGCAGCCCTATTGGCACTTGTTATCTGCGTTTTTTGTCGGGGTCATCCTCGGGGGCGCGTATGCCTTCGGGTGAAGTGCGCGGGTCGGCGGTGGGGTCAAGAGTCGCATCACCAGGGCCGAGGTCGACGATGTCCACGCTCGGGCCCAGGCCGTGACCTGTGGTGCCTGCGCCGCGGGTGTCGGTGTTTCCGTAGCTCACGGGGGTCGCCCCGGTACGGCCTACACCGCTGCCTGGCCCCACCATGGTGTCGGCGTCTACGATGTCACCAAGATCCGCGCCGCTGCCCGCAACGTCGGCCTGTAGGTCGGCCTCGCTGTAGCCCGCTCCGCTCAGGTCGCGGTCGCCGAGGCTGCCGCCTCGGACATCGGCGGTGCCGCCGACATCGCTGCTGCTGCCCCGGTCTGTCACCACGTCGGGCCCGATCTCCTGCCGCGTGTCGCCCGCGGCCCGCTTGCGCGCATTGGTCTTTTTCATTGGGCGCTCTCCTGGCTAGATACAACCATGGAAGTGGTTCGGGAGGGGAGGGCCAAGCCCTCCCTGGCCCTCCCTGAAACCCACCCACCATACCGATTGGTTTGTGAGGAACACTCTAGATGCGGGACGACTTGGCCGCCGCGCCCGCGTGCGTATCGGTACTAGCCGCACCGATCGTGCCACGAGCGCAGAGCCGGGTAGGTGCCGCCGGCCGCACTTTGAGGGTTAGGGTTGACAGCTCACCTGAGGATCTGATAGTATAGGCAGCGATAAGAACATTTGTTCTCAGGAGTGGCCATGCAGCCGGTGGAAAGTCTTTTCGTGCCACCCACGCCGCCGTCGCGACCCGCCGACCCTCCACGAGACGAGACTCTGGCGCGCATCATGCAGCGGACGCGGCCCGAGCGACGGGTGCTGGGCGTGCTGGCGGCCGCCGTTCGGCGCGACGACGCTCGGTTGCTCGACGCTGTTATCGCGGAGGCCCTTGGGTGGCCTGAGGACAACGCCACGCTTCAGGCGCGCAAAGCGGTGCTGCTGTACGACATGACCGCGCTGCTGGTGCGCGGTGGCTACATGGACCTGGCGCTGCGGGTGGCGCCGTCTATTCCGTTCGCACCCGGCATGGCCCAGGTGCTGGTATTCTCCGCCGGACAGCCGCAGCAGCGCTACTGCTGGCGCGTGACCCCCGCCTACGCGCTCACGGTCGGGCGTCAGCCTGCCGCGCTCCCGGTGCGAGACCTGTCGCAGCCCTACCAGCGCGGCGAGGTCGAGATAGACCACGGGTACCTCGAGCGTGTGCTGCTGCCGCGCCGGCGCCGCCCGCCCCCGATTCTGCTGCTGCCACACCCGCTCGGGCAGGTGCGGCTCGGAAACATGAGCTACGTCATCCTAGACGGGAATCACCGGGTGGTGTGTGCCTGGCGGCAGCGGCGCTTCTGGATCCCGGGGCTCGTCCTCACGCCACGCGAGGGGGCGGCGGTGCTGATCAGCCACAGCGAGTGGCCGCCGTACGCGCCGGTTCGCCACGTCTCCACCTCGGCGCAGGACGAGCCGCGCTGAGAGCCGTACGCCGAGGCGCATCGGTCACAGCGAGTGCAATGAGCACTCGGCACTCGGCACCTGGCGCGCTTCTCACACCGTCTCTTTGCGGTACGCCACCACGATCGCGCCCACCTGCGCCTCGAGATCGAGCAGGCGGTCGAGCTGCCGCTCACTCAGGGGCGCGGCAGGGAGGCTGACGCCGGCGGAGGGCGCAGCCTGCACCGCGCTCGGATCGAGCGGCTGGTACGCCAGAAGGTACGCCTCACCAAGGTGCCGCTCGGCCTCGGACAAGATCCGCTGCTGCTGGGGCGTCAGGTTGGCCCACGTCCAATACTGCTCCATCTCACGGACCTCCTTGTGTGATTGGGCAGGCCGGTCCTACCCGTGCACTACACGGTGTGCCTCCAGCTGGAGGCGCTGTGAACGAGGGTTGCTGCCGGTGCGCTCTGGTGTGGTAGCAAGTCGGGGGCCAGGGGTGGACGGCGTGTGGCGTGGCGACTTCGTATACAATGGGGCTCTGCGACCCGCAATCTGCAATCGAGAGGGCACCGTGGAACGAGTCTGCTTCCTGCTGAAGGTCCGGCCCGAGCGGCTGGCGGAGTACAAGGAGCGGCATGCGGCAGTCTGGCCGGATATGCTCCAGGCGCTGCGCGAGACTGGCTGGCACAACTACTCGCTGTTCCTGCGCGACGACGGGCTGCTGGTGGGCTACTTCGAGACGCCCGACCTCCAGGCAGCGCTGGATGGCATGGCGGCGCGGGAGGTGAACGCGCGCTGGCAGGCAGAGATGGCGCCGTTCTTCGAGGGGCTGGACGGCCGGCGGCCGGACGAGGGCTTTCTGCGGCTGGAGCAGGTGTTCTACCTGGACTAGCACGGGTAGGCAGGCCCCACACAGCCCGCCGCAGCCGCCCGGCACGCTTTATGCTCACTCCCTCCATCGGATACTCTCAGCCAAAGGAGGCGAGCATGGCAGGCGAGTGGGATGTTATCAAGGGCATGTGGAAGCAGATCAAGGGCGACGCCCGCAACGAGTGGGGCAAGCTCACCGACGACGACTGGGAGCGCATCGCGGGCAACCGCGACAAGTTCGTCGGCCGGGTCCAGGAGGAGTACGGCTGGGAGCGCTCGGAGGCCGAGCGGCGCATCGACGAGTGGAGCAGGCGCCACGGGCGCTCGGAGCGTGAGCGCGGCATGTAGCGCGTCTGAGTCGGCAACGCGGGGGCCACGGGATGTACTCCCGTGGCCCCCGCGCTATCTCTCGCAGCGTTTTGTCTGCGGCGTGGAGCAAAAGATCTAGCGCTCTCATGAGCGCCGTACGACGGGCGAACGCTCAGGAGCTTGAGCCTTCACCCTCTGTCCTCTGCTCTAGCGCTCGCCGCGCTGGTAGATCTCCCAGAGCTGCGGCAGCGCGAACAGCGGGTCGGCCGGCGGCTCGAGCTCCAGCCGCGCGCGCATCTGTGTGATGTCGGCGCAGAACTGCGCCACCTCAACCGAGCGGGCCGGCCGGTGCTCCACTCGCGAGCGGCCGTCGGACAGCGCCAGGATCTGCTCGGCCAGCTCGAGGATCGGCGTCCCCACCCCACTTCCCACGTTCACCGGCTGCCCGAGCACATCCGCCGTGGTAGCGCGTAGCAGCGCCTCGACCACCTGCTCTACATAGATGAAGTCGATCACCTGGGCACCGCCGTAGACCAGCAGGTCGCGGCCGCTCGTGGCGGCGTCCAGCCACAGCGGGATCACCCGCCCCGTATCGCGCGGGCCGTAGACGTTCGCCAGGCGCAGCACCGCCACCTCGAGGCCGTAGGTCGACTGGAACACGCGGCAGTAGAGCTCCCCGGCGGCCTTGCTCGCGCCGTAGGCGTTCTTCGCGTTGAGCGGCCGATCCTCGCTCACCGGGAGCGCGTCGACCTCGCCGTAGACCTCGCGCGATGAGGCGAAGACCACACGCCGCGCGCCGGCCTCGTGCGCGGCCTGGAGCACGTTAAATGTGCCGGTGACGTTGGTCTCGTACGAGTAGCTGATGTTGTTCACCGCGCCCATCACATTTGACTGGGCCGCCAGGTGGAAAATGAATGTCGCGCCGGCGAAGTGCTCGCGCAGCACCTCCATGTCCCGGATATCTCCCTCGATGACCCGCAGCGCCAGGTTGCCCTGGTGGACGGCGAGGTGCTCGTGTCGCCCGCGGTGGAGGTTGTCGAGCACGATGATCTCCGCGACCCCATCGCGCATCAGCCGGTCGACAAGGTGGCTTCCAATGAACCCGGCTCCGCCGGTCACGACTACTTTCATCACTGCCTCGCGCTCAACGTGCGCCAACGGCTCGCCGCTCGGGCCTGCCCGGATAGCTAGGGCGTATCTGTCCGCCGACGGCAGGATAGCACACCTCGCCGACGGTGCAGGTGGGGTGAGGAGAGCCGGGTGTCGAGCAGAGGCTTTGCGTCTTGAGGGGTGAGCGGCGGGACGTGCGTGAAGCAGTACTGCTTCGCGCACGCCCCGTCGGGGTTCAGCGCATCCGGCTACGCCGGGAATGCCTGCGGCATCAAGCGTTCGGACTTACCGAGCCGCGAGGCCCTGCTTGAGCATGCCGGCGGCGGCGGGCGGGTCGATCTCCTCGGTGGCGTCGAAGGCCGAGATCGACTTGCCGCCGAGCGACAGGTTCGGGTTCGAGGCCAGCCACTCGATGTCCTCCGCACTGAGGCCCTCGGCGGCGAGCAGCGCGCCGAAGCAGGTAGCGGTGTAGGACAGGGCGCTGCCCCCCTCGTAGTCCGTGAAGTAGCGCGCCGTCTCCACCATGCCCTCGAGCGGGCCGGCCGAGAAGTGCACGCCGTTGGTGCCGCGGCTCACCTCGCCCAGGCCCAGCTCAGCGCTGCGGTCGAGGAAGGTGCGGCGCAGCGTGCCCTCGGCCGACGAGGCCGGGTCGGTCACGCCGAGCATCTCGTTGCGCAGCGCCTTCCACATGTCGGCGCGGCTCGGCTGGGCGCGCACCGCCAGCACCACGATCGAGCGGCCCGCCAGGGTGAAGTGCTCCAGCTGCTGCGGGTGGAAGGCATTCAGCACCAGCGTCGTCGCGCCACCCTGCTCGA
>JBDLTZ010000321.1:0-5805 GCA_039805565.1 Chloroflexota bacterium
CCGCCGGCCTGGACCCGGAGGCGTCGCGCACGGTGCGCGAGTTCGTCAAGGGGTTGCGCTCCGAGGGCCGCACGATCTTCCTCACCACCCACAACCTGCCCGAGGCCGACGAGCTCTGCGACCTGGTGGGGGTGTTCCGCACGCACCTGCTCCGCCTCGACACACCCGAGCGCCTGCGCGCTGGGATCTTCGGCCGCGGCACGCTCGTGCGCCTCGGCGGTGACCCCGCCCCCTGGCTGGATACCGTGCGCGGCCTGCCGTTCGTGCGGGGCGCCCAGGCCACCGATAGCGCCCTGGCTGTGACGCTGGACGACCCCGACGCGCAGAACCCGGCCCTTGCTCGCGCTTTGGTAGAAGCCGGCGCTGCCATCCGCTACATCGAGCCGCTCGACCACTCGCTCGAGGACGTGTACCTCGAGCTTATGAGGACCGAGAGCTGAGAACTACGGACCACAGAATGAGGTCAGCACTCAGCACTCAGCACTCAGCACTCAGCACTCAGCACTCAGCACTCAGCACTCAGCACTCAGCACTGCTATGACAAAAGTCCTGATCATCCTCCAGAAAGAGTGGCTCGAGCTCAGCAAGGAGCGCTCGCTGCTCCTCAGCACGCTCCTGCCGCCGCTGCTCCTGGCGCTGCTGCCGCTCGCGATCATGGTCGCCGTCGGGCAGACACCCGATGAAGATACCAGCCAGATCGGTGCCGTTCTGGCCGATCCCTCGCTCGCCGGGCTGACCGAGCTGGAGCTGGGGCAAGTGGTGGTGGGGCGGCAGTTCGCGCTGCTGCTCCTGCTCACCCCCCTGATCGTCCCGAGCATCATCGCATCGTACAGCATCGTGGGCGAGAAGACCCGCCGCACGCTCGAGCCGCTGCTGGCCGCGCCGGTGCGCGCCTCCGAGCTGCTGCTCGGCAAGTGTCTCGCCGCCCTGATCCCGGCAGTGGCCGTCACCTGGGCTGGCGCCGCGATCTTCGCGACCGGGATCGCCGCCGCCGCCGTGAGCCCGCGCGTGACGACCCTGGTCCTCTCGCCCGGGTGGGTCCTTGCGCTGCTGCTCTGCACGCCGCCGCTCGCGCTGATCATGGTCGCTGCCTGCGTCGCGATCTCCTCGCGCGTCAACGACCCGCGCACCGCGCAGCAGATCTCGGCGGTGGCGATCGTGCCGCTGCTGGGCCTTTTCTTCGGCCAGCTGATCGGCGTGGTGGTGCTCAGCCCAGCCTTCGCGCTCGGCCTCGCCGCCGCCCTCACGGCCCTGGCCGCCCTCGCCGCCTGGGGCGCAATCCGCGTCTTCCAGCGCGAGACGATCCTCACGCGTTGGGGATGAGTACCTTCGGCAGAGCATAGCCGTCACCCCTCACCCCGCCGCCAGAGAGGGGGGATTCGCCGCACTACAGCACGGCATATTGCACTTCCGAGCTCATTATCCACCTGCCGGTGACCCCAGCCGCGGAAGAGGGAAGCCGCACTACAGAACCAGGCGCAGCAGCACGCCGAGCGCCGCCGCCACGAACAGCACCGCCAGCAGCCCGGGCGCCGAGTCGAGCGGGTGCTCCGAGCAGGGCCGCCGCACCGCCACAGCCAGCCCAAGCAGCGTGGCCGGCAGAGCCACCGCGCCCCCCCAGAGACTCAGCGCAAACACGGCCGCCCCCGCCACGAACGAGCGGATGCGCGCCCGCCCAGCCAGCGCCCTCCGCTCGAAGCGCGGGTCCAGCCACACCATCACCCCGATCGGCGCGGCCAGCAGCGCCACGATCGACGCCCCGGCGTACACCGCCATCACAGCCGCGGGGGACGCGGCCAGGCCCCACACCTGCGCGGGCGGCAGCGCCACGCTCAGCGCTGCCGCCAGCGTTGCCACGTGGATCAGCTGGTCCAGCATGAACGGCACGATCGGCGGTCCTGGAATGTGGTCGCCCAGGTTCACCTTCCACCAGTCCGTCGCGAAGTGGACCGCGGTGATCGCCAGCATCGCCGGCCACAGCGACGCGACAGAGGGGTCCAGCAGCAGCAGGGCCAGCATGCAGGCCAGCACCACGCCGCAGTGGATCGCGAGCCCGTACCAGTAGCGCTTGCGCGCCACCAGCCAGTACGGCTGAAGAACGAAGTCGGCCACCAGGTGGGCCAGCAGAAAGAGGTAGAACATTGGTGGGACCTTCCATCTGGCGAGGTCGGGAGGGGACGAGCCCCCTCGGGGCAGAGATGATTGGAACATGATAGCCACCTGCTGGCGCCACAACTATGATCCGTTTCACGTTCGCGTCTGTATGCGAAAGAGGCGCAACGATGCGCGGTGGTACTCCGGCCGGCTGGTATAATGGGCGGTATGCTCTGGACGATCTCTGACCTGCATCTCTCCGGGTCGCAGCCCAAGCCGATGGACATCTTCGGCCACCGCTGGCGCAACCACCCGGACCGCATCGCCGACGCCTGGCGCAAGCGTGTCGCCCCCGAGGACACAGTGCTCGTGGCCGGCGATATCTCGTGGGCTATGCGCCTGGAGGAGGCGCTGCCGGACCTGCACTGGATCGACGCGCTCCCCGGCCGCAAGGTGCTCTGCAAGGGCAACCACGATTACTGGTGGGATCGGGCGGGCCCCCTCCGCCCGAAGCTCCCGCCGAGCATCGCCGTGGTGGAGGCCGACGCCCTCGATGCCGGCGAGGTGGTGGTCTGCGGCACGCGCGGCTGGGTGGCACCCGGCATGCCGGGGTTCGCGCAGTCCACCGACCTGCGAATCTACACCCGCGAGCTCGGCCGGCTAGACCGGGCCCTCGCCGCCGCGAAGAAGATCGCCGTCGACGCGAAGCCCATCGTGGTGATGATCCACTACCCGCCGTTCATCGACCGCCGCCCCACCGAGTTCGCCAGGCGCATCGCCGCCGCCGGCGCCGCTGTCTGCATCTACGGCCACCTCCACCGCCCCGAGGACTGGAACAATGCCACCCAGGGTCTCGTGGACGGGGTTCACTACCAGCTCACCGCCTGCGACTACCTCGGCTTCGGACCGGTGGCCGTGCGTGGTATCGGCGGCGAGCAGCCCTCACCCTGAGTCGCACCTTCCTCACGCCTGTAAGCGGGAGGGGCGGGGAGGGCGAGCCCTCCCTGAAACCCACCCTCCAGCGCCAGCGTCAGCGAAGCTGCCCGAGACACCACTAAAACACCTGTTCCAAAATCGTGGACAAAACCGTGTGAAAGTGGTATAATACAGCGAGAATTTCGCAGCACAACGCCCCAGCCGGCGGCCGATGAGCCGCCGCTGATGGTGTTTGACGCCGACGCACACAGCGTCATCGCTTCTAGGAGCCCACATGGAAATTGGGATCGTCAGGCCGCGCAACATCACCGAGGAGATGCGCACCGCGTACCTCGACTACGCGATGAGCGTCATCGTCTCGCGGGCGCTCCCCGACGCGCGCGACGGCCTCAAGCCGGTGCAGACCCGCATCCTCTACGGCATGTGGGACCTCGGCATCCGCGCCAACCAGCCCTACAAGAAGAGCGCCCGCATCGTGGGCGACATCCTCGGCAAGATGCACCCCCACGGCGACGCGTCGGTGTACGACGCGCTGGTGCGCCTGGCGCAGCCCTGGAACATGCGCTACCCGCTGGTGGACGGCCAGGGCAACTACGGCAGCGTGGACGGCGACCCGCCCGCGGCCATGCGCTACACCGAGTGCCGCCTCTCCCCGATCGCCGAGGAGATGCTGCAGGACATCGACAGGAACACCGTCGACTTCCGTGATAACTTCGACGGCACCTTCCGCGAGCCCACCGTGCTCCCGGCGCGCCTGCCCAACCTGCTGCTCAACGGCGCCGCCGGCATTGCCGTGGGCATGGCCACCAACATCCCGCCGCACAACCTCACCGAGCTGTGCGACGCGATCATCCACCTGATCGACAACCCCGAGGCCACCGTCGAGGACCTCGTCAAGATCATGCCCGGGCCCGACTTCCCCACCTCGGGGCTGATCCTCGGCTCCGAGGGCATCATGAACGCGTACAGCACCGGCCGCGGCCAGATCACACTGCGCGCCAAGGCCCACATCGAGGAGGCCAACCGCGGCGCGTTCAACATCATCGTCACCGAGCTGCCCTACCAGGTCAACAAGGCTCGCCTCCAGGAGCGCATGGCCGAGCTCGCCAAGGAGCGCAAGATCGAGGGCATCCGCGACGTCCGCGATGAGTCAGACCGCACTGGCATGCGCCTGGTGGTGCTCCTCAAGCAGGACGCGCAGCCCAAGAAGGTGCTTAACGCGCTCTACAAGCACACCCAGATGCAGACCACCTTCGGCGTCAACATGCTGGCGCTGGTGGAGGAGGGCCGCCAGCCGCGCCTGCTGACGCTCAAGCGCCTGCTGCAGGAGTACGTGGACCACCGCCGCGAGGTGATCCGCCGCCGCACCGAGTATGATCTGGAGAAGGCCCGCGCCCGCGCACACATCCTCGAAGGGCTCAAGATCGCGCTCGATAACCTCGACGCGATTATCCAGACGATCCGCAACTCGCGCACGCGCGAGTCGGCCCGCAACAACCTCATGAGCAACTTCCGGCTCAGCGAGCCGCAGTCCAACGCCATCCTCGAGATGCAGCTCGGCCGGCTCGCCGCCCTCGAGCGCAAGAAGATCGAGGACGAGTACAACGAGGTCATCAAGCTGATCGCCGAGTTCGAGGACATCCTCGCTAACCCGCGCAAGGTGCTCCACCTGATCACCGAGGACCTCAAGTACCTCAAGGAGAAGTACGGCGACGCGCGCCGCACCCGCATCATCCCCGACGCCACCGGCGATGTGTCCGATGAGGACCTCATCCCCGATGTGAAGGTGATGATCACCCTCACCGACCGCGGCTACATCAAGCGCCAGTCGCCCGACGTCTACCGCACCCAGCGGCGCGGCGGCCGCGGCATCAAGGGCGCCCCCACCCGCGAGCAGGACGTCGTCCGGCATATCCTGACCTGCCAGACGATGGACGACCTGCTGTTCTTCACCGACCGCGGCAAGGTCTACCAGCTCAAGTGCCACGAGGTGCCCGACGCCAGCCGCACCGCCAAGGGCCTGCCGCTGGTGAACCTGATCTCGCTCGAGCCCGGCGAGCAGGTCACGTCCATCCTGGCCGTGCCGGACTTCAACGAGGCCGAGTACTTGATCATGGCCACCGTGCGCGGCAAGATCAAGCGCACGCTCCTCAAAGAGTACAGCCAGGTGCGCTCCAACGGCCTGATCGCGATCGGCCTCGAGGAGGGCGACCTGCTCGGCTGGGTTGCAATGACCCACGGCAACGAGGACGTGCTCATGAGCACGCTCCGCGGCCAGACGATCCGCTTCACGCAGGACCAGGTGCGCTCGATGGGCCGCCCGGCCTCCGGCGTGATCGGCATCAACCTGGACAGCAACGACCGCGTGGTGGGGATGGATCTGGTGCGCCCCGGCCTCTCGCTGCTCACCGTCACCGCCCAGGGCTTCGGCAAGCGCACGCTCCTCGAGGAGTACCCCGTCAAGGGCCGTGCCACCGGCGGTGTGATCAGCATCAAGCTGCGCCCGGGCGATGAGGTCGCGGTGGCTAAGGTGGTCTCCGACAGCTCGCTGCTCACGCTGATCAGCGCCGGCGGGATCGTGATGCGCACCGAAGCCGAGGGCATCTCGCGGCTCGGGCGCATCACCCAGGGCGTCACGATCCTCAACGTCCTCAAGGGCGATAGGCTCGCCGCCCTGTGCGCCGAGGAGCCCGAGGCCGAGGAGGAGCGCAGCCAGCGCGTCTTCCTCAACCTGGATGGCGACGCCCTCTCGGCGTAGCCCTCACACCCCAGGCA
>JBDLTZ010000322.1:0-2666 GCA_039805565.1 Chloroflexota bacterium
CGATCTCGCCGTCGAGGCAGACGAAGGCGATCCCCGGCCCCGTCACCTTCTGCATGATGAACCCCTCGCCGCCGAAGAAGCCGGCGCCCAGCTTCTTGCGGAAGTGGATCTCCATGCCCACCGTCTTCTCGGCGCACAGGAAGGACTGCTTCTGCACGATCATGCTCTGGCCGTTGTCCAGAATCACCGGCACGATCTTGCCGGGGAAGTCCGAGGCGAAGGCCACGATTCCCTTGCCGCCCTGGCTGGTGAACTCGTTGAGGAACAGGCTCTCGCCGGTGACAGCGCGCTTGAACATGCCGCCGAGCCCGCCGCCGCGCCCCGAGGTGGTCATCTGGATGTTGCCGCTCATCCAGGACATGCCGCCGGACTCGGAGTAGACCGTCTCGCCGGGGTCGAGCTCAAGGATGACGGCCTGGAGGGTGGTGCCGATGATCTGGTACTCCATCCCGGTGGTGCCGCGCCCGCGCGCTGTCACCGTCGGGTCGGGCAGGTCAAGGCGCTGGCCGGGCTGGTTGCCGTACGCGTTCATCTGGGTCATGGGAGTCTCTCCTGCTGCTGGTGAGGTCTCGGACGCTGGAAGGCGCGCACCACAGCGGGTGCAGAACGTGGCGTTTGGGGCGATGTCTGCGCCGCAGCTACCGCACTACATTGGGTGATTGCTCCTCATCTTTCAGGTCACGTCCATAGTACGAGCGACGAACACTGCGCGTTGCACCGGGGCACGCGCCGTCCGCCGCTCGGTTGGGATGGCCAGGGGTCTTCCCTAGCTTCCTTTGCTCAGCGTTGCGAGGAAGTCCGAGTTGGTGCGCGTCTTCGCCATACGCGTCAGCACCAGCTCGGTGCCCTCGTTCTCGCCGAGCATACTCACCATGCGCCGCAGCGTCCACACCTGGCGCAGCGCCTCCGGCCCGAGCAGCAGCTCTTCACGGCGCGTGCCGGAGCGCGTGATGTCGATCGCCGGGAAGATGCGCTTCTCGGCCAGCTTGCGGTCGAGGTGCAGCTCCATGTTGCCGGTGCCCTTGAACTCCTCGTAGATCACGTCGTCCATACGAGAGCCGGTGTCAACCAGGCAGGTGGCGATGATCGTGAGCGAGCCGCCGTTCTCGATATTGCGCGCCGCGCCGAAGAAGCGCTTGGGCGGGTAGAGCGCCACCGGGTCGATGCCGCCGGAGAGGGTGCGGCCCGAGGGGGGCATGTCGAGGTTGTAGGCGCGCGCCAGGCGGGTGATCGAGTCCATCAGCACCACTACGTCCTGGCCACCCTCCACCAGGCGCTTGGCGCGCTCGAGCGTCATCTCGGCCACCTTGGTGTGGTCCTCGACCGGCTCGTCGAAGGTGGAGGAGATCACGTCCCCCTTGACCGAGCGCTTCATGTCGGTCACTTCCTCGGGGCGCTCGCCGATCAGCAGCACCATCAGGTGGACGTCGGGGTGATTGGCGGTCACGCCGTTGGCGATCGTCTTGAGCAGCAGGGTCTTGCCTGCCTTGGGCGGCGAGACAATCAGGCCGCGCTGGCCGCGCCCGATCGGCGCCACAAGGTCCACCACGCGCGTCGAGAGGATGTTCGGCTCGGTCTCGAGTTTGAGCTGCTCGTTGGGGAAGATCGGGGTGAGTTGGTCGAAGCTCGGCCGCTTGCGCGCCGTCTCTGGGTCCAGGCCATTGATCAGCTCCACGCGAAGCAGCGAGAAGTAGCGCTCGCTCTCCTTCGGCGGCCGGATCTGACCCCAGATACGGTCTCCCGTGCGCAGGCCGAAGCGCCGGATCTGTGACTGCGAGACGTACACGTCGTCTGCGCCGGGCAGCATGCGGTCGCCGCGCAGGAAGCCGAAACCGTCCGAGACGATGTCCAGCACGCCGTCCGAGAGGCTGTGGCCCTGCTCCTCGCTCTGTACCTGCAGCAGCTTGAAGATCAGGTCCTGCTTCTTCAGACCCGTCACGCCCGTCAGACCGCTGGCCTTGGCCATCTCCCGCAGGTCGTTCAGCGTCTTGTTCTCCAGCTCGGCCACGTTGATGGCCGGTCTGTCCCGAGTGGGAGGCGCCGGCTCGGCGTACTCTACCGCCACATCACTCGGGGTGTTTTTCGTTCGCATCCGTGGCACACGAAACTCCTTGCCGCCGAACATGCCGCCGGCAGCGGTCGCTAGAGAGTAACAGCGGTGTGTGAGCACAGGGGACGACGGCAGCGCAGGGTTTGCTATGCCTCCGGCCCAGTCCGGTGCAATTGTGCCGCTTTCATATCACATAACGCGCTACGGGAGGACGCAGGCGCAGATGTGCTGAGGATGTGTAGGGATCGTCGGGACATGGTTCTGGTTGCTGTAAGAGGCTTTGTGTAGCGCAGAGACTGCTGATATGCGAGAGCCGCTGTGCCGTGGCTGTGTTCGCTGAATGCCGAAGGCATCCTCGAAGGGTGCGCGGCAAGGGGATGGGATGCTGTTTTGTCGTTTGGGGCTGCTGGTTTGACACGAGCGGCGGAGAGTGCCGGGGCAACACTTCGCTCGCATCGCCAGTATAGCATACATGTCAAGATTATGCGAGTTCGGGGGTGGGACTCATTCTCTTGCGGGGTGGGCCGGGTGGGTGTAGGATGGCGCATCGCACAGGAGGAGCGCGTATGGCACCCGATGCGCCGACCCCACCCCCGCCCGATGGGCTCGACATTCT
>JBDLTZ010000323.1:0-29179 GCA_039805565.1 Chloroflexota bacterium
GAGTTCACCCACGCCGTGATCGAGCACTCCTCTGAGCTGGTGTACGCGAACCAGTCCGGCGCGCTCAACGAGAGCTACGCCGATGTCTTCGGCTCTCTCGTGGACGGCGATGACTGGACTATTGGCGAGGACATGCCCCGGCAGCCCTTCCGCGACATGAGCAACCCGCCGCGCTTCAGTGACCCGGACCACATGCTGCCCAGTGTCAGCGGCGATGCGACAGGGCTGCGTGTGCTGCCGGCGAGCCTGATGCCGGCTGCTGCGAACGACCAGGGCTTTGTCCACACCAACAGCGGTATCCCGAATAAGGTGGCATACCTGCTCGCCACGGGCGGCAGCCACAACGGCCTGTTCGTCGGCGCGCTCGGCACAAGCAAGCTCGGCCGGCTGTACTTCGATGTGATGCGCTCTGGCCTCACCTCCAGCGCACAGTTCATCGATGCCCGCAACGCTACGGTCGCCCGCGCCGCTCTGTACGTCCGCAACAGGCAGTACGGCTTCACCGCCGAGGACGTGTGCAGCGTCACCAACGCCTTTGCCTCGGTGGGCCTCGGGGGCGCGGATGCGAACTGCGATGGTACGCCGGATAGCGTCGGGGGTGACTCCGATGGTGACACGATCGGGGACGCTGCCGATAACTGCCCGGGCGTCTCTAACCCCGGCCAGCAGAATACCGATGGGGACACCCAGGGCGACGCGTGTGACGTGGACGACGACGGCGACACCGTCGTGGACATCGTCGATAACTGCCGCCTCGTCAGCAACATAAACCAGGCGGACGCCGACGGCGATGGGGTCGGCGATGCGTGCGACGACGACGACGGCGACCGTGTGCTCAATCCGGCCGACAATTGCCCCACGACCCCGAACCGCGATCAGCGCAATACCGACGGGGACGCCCAGGGCGATGCGTGCGACCAGGATGACGACGGCGACGCTGTCGCCGATACATCGGATAACTGCCCGCTCACGGCGAACGCCGCCCAGACTGACACCGACGGCGATGGGGTCGGCGATGCGTGCGACAACTGCGCCGTGGCTAACCCCGATCAAGCAGACGCCGACCGTGACGGGATGGGCAATGCGTGCGACTCAGACGACGACGGCGATGGGGTGGCGGATGGCGGGGACAACTGCCCGCTGGCCTATAATCCAGAGCAGACCGATCTCAACGAGAACGGCGTTGGGACCTGGTGCGACCCGGAGGAGCGCAGTGCTCTCTCTGGCGACGGGGAGTTCCTGGTGCCGATCAGCGTGCTGTTCCCAACCGCGGACGATCTGCTGCGGATCCCCTTCGAGCCCTGCCTGATGTGCGGCTTCTGGGTTGGTGAGGACTACTGGACCGAGGTTCAACTCGAGTTCCCGGTGGAGGTCGGCGCGCGAATCGTGGATGATCAGGGGGCGATCGTGGTACACGCGCAGTACGGCACGCAGCTTGCGCTCCGCTTCCGGCCGGATGCCGGCTATGCCTACACTCCGCCCGCTCTCACCCCTGGCGCCGCGCTGCGGAAGTCGGCGGCTGCGCCCGGCGCCAACTATGTCCTGGAGCTGTTCCCCGGCCCGGCTGTGGTGCCAGGTACGCGCTACACCGCGAGCATTGCGGTGGATAGCCGCACGCTCACCCCGACGTCCGTCTTTCTCCCGCTCGCGAGGCGCTAGCGCTCCTCGGCTGGGGGCGGCTCAGTGTAGGACGCACTCGATGTGCTGGGCTTAACCAGGGGAGCATGTGGAGGGGCTGCGCCCCTCCTGTTCTCATCTGGCGTCCTAGACCACGCAAGAGACGCACTTCTTCTACAGCTGCACCTTTTGCACCTGGCTCGGGTTGCTCAGGTCCCCGAAGACGTACACCACGCCCGGCATCCCCGGCTCGTACACCCGCACCATCAGGCCGCGCTCGAGGATCTGGTAGTCCGCGCGGCGCGCCTGCTCGATCTCCTGCACCGCCCAGCCGATCGTGTTCCGCACGTCCGCATTGTCGATCCAGGCCTTGCCGAACCCGCGCCGTGGCGCGAACAGCCCCTGCGGCGGGACAACGTTCGGCGTGTCCGGGTCGATCCCCGCCTGCCAGGTGTCGCTGAAGCGCTGGAAGGTGGGCGCGCTGCCCCAGGGCGCCTGGTAGTAGGCCAGGATCGTCGGCGTGAGGACGCCGCCGGGGACGCGGATCTGCTCGGGGCCGAACCAGATCATCTCGCCGCGCTCGAACTGCTGCACCGCCGCCGGCATGTCGGTGGGCGTGTAGAGCACCGGGCAGCCGAGCGCGCCGCGGAACCAGACCCGGTTGTAGGCCACCTGCATCGCCTCGGACATGCCCTGGAGGCAGGCCGGGAACGTGCCGCCGGTGGGGGCGTCGCCCAGCGCGCGCACCTCGTTGCCGAGCAGGCCAAGCAGGATGGGGCTGCCAGGTAGCTCGGGGTGGACCTCCATGCGCCGCCGCTCGAAGTACTGCACCATGTAGGTCCGCCCCTCGATCATCTCCAGGAACGGCGAGGTGATCGGGTAGCCGAAGCGCTCCAGACCGCCGTTCTCGCGCCAGTAGGTGCTGAACGGCGGGCAGAGGTTGTAGCCGGTCTCGCCGAATAGGGTGCAGAGGCTGCGTCCCGGCTGCGGCGACTCGTTGCCGTAGACCCACGGGCGTCCCTGGATCTCGAGCAGGCGCGCGCCGAGCCGCCCGGCCGTCACCTGCCCGTCCTGCTGGATCTCCAGCCGGTCGCGCTCGAACCACTGGACCTGCAGCGAGCGCCCCTCGACGGTCTCCTGCCGCTGTGCGGTGGTGGGGTAGCCGAAGACCGGCAGGCCGCCGTTGCGCTCCCAGTAGGTGCGGATCGGCCCGCTGATGCACTGGCCGGTCTGGGGGAAGCAGCGCTCGCCGCTCTGGGCGCTCGCGGTGGCCGCCTGCGCCACCGTCATCAGCAGCAGGGCAAGGGCGATACATGCGGTGAATCGTCGCATATGTTTGTCTTCTCCACTAGCGTGACGTCTTTGATACAGAAGACGAACGAGGCGCTGCCGCCGGTTCCTGCCACGGCCCCTCCCAGGCTGATGATCGGCTGAAAGTCTGATGGCGCCACTATCTGGTACCATGGGGTGCCCGCGGCGCGGCGCCGCTGGGGAGCCGAAGGAGAAACCCATGACCTGGCCGGACGAGATCGAGCTTGACCTGGATGGGATCGCGCAGGGCGGCGACGCGGTGGGCCGGTGGGAGGGGCGCGTGGTATTCGCCGCGGGCGGCCTCCCCGGCGAGCGCGTGGTGGTGCGGCTGCGCGAGCGCCGCGAGAGCTTCGCGCGCGGGGCGGTGGCGCGGGTGCTCCGCCCGTCGCCGGACCGGGTGGAGCCGCGCGTCCCCGGGGCCGACCACATGCCCTGGCAGCACATCGCCTACGAGGCGCAGCTGCGCTTCCGCCAATCCATCCTGGCAGACCAGCTTGCCAAGTTCGGCGGCCTCCCCGAGGCACTGGTCCAGGAGACGGAGCCGGCCTCGCCGCCCTGGGGCTACCGCAACAGCGCCCGGCTGCACTGCGACGGCCAGCGCGTGGGGTACCACGGTGCCGACACGCGCGTGGTGCGTGAGATCGCCTCCGACCCGCTGCTGCACCCGGCGCTCGACGGCGTGATCGGACCGCTGCGCCAGGCGCTGCGCGAGGTTGGCGGCCCGCCGGCGCCGCTTGAGGTGGTGCTGCGCGCGAGCGAGACCGAAGGCTACGCCCTGGCGGCCCTGCGTGGCCCCGGCGCGCGTGAGCCCGAGGCCCTGCGCCGCCTCGCGGGGCGCTGGCGCTCCCTGGCGCCCTCGCTGGCGGGCGTCACCATCGGCGCCCCGGGCGGGAATCTGGAGGAGGAGGACGAGCCGGGCGGCGAGGCTCGTCGCGGGCGGGGCAGGCGTGGCGCCGAGCTCCCTCTCCCGGGCGACGAGGGCCGGGAGGAGGGCGACGAGCCACGCTCGCTGGTGCTGGGGGCCGGGACGCTGCTGGAGGACCTGGGCGGCATCAGCTTCGAGCTCCGCCCGACGACCTTCTTCCAGGTGAGTCTGGTGGCCGCGGAGGCGCTGCTGCGGCTGGTGCGTGCGGGGCTCGGCGGCCCGGTCGGTCGGTTGCTGGACGTCTACGCCGGCGCGGGGACCTTTGCCCTGCCGCTGGCCCGTGAGGGCGGCGAGGTGGTGGGTGTGGAGGAGTACAGCGGCGCGGTGGCCGATGGGCGCGCCTCGGCCGAGATGAACGGGGTCGGCAACGTGCGCTTCCTCGAGGGCCGCGCGGAGGAGGTGCTTGCCGGGCTCGAGGGCTCCTTCGACGCCGCCGTGCTCGACCCGCCGCGGCGCGGCTGCCACCCGCGGGCGCTCGAGGCGTTGGTGGCCCTTGCCCCGGAGCGGCTGGTGTACGTCTCGTGCCACCCGGCCACGCTGGCGCGCGACCTGAAGACGCTCGCGGCCGGCGGCTACCGGCTGCTCAGCAGCACGCCGGTGGACCTCTTCCCCCAGACCGCGCACGTCGAGAGCGTCAGCGTGCTGGAGCGCGTGTAGCCGCGCCGCGAAGGGGCTGGTGACGCACAACAAGAGGCCGGGCGGTCATTGCCGCCCGGCCTCTTGCTGCGTCGGCTGCGTCCCCGCTACAGCCCGCCGCTCTCGCTGCTGGGCGACTCGAGCGCGGGCGGCACGAAGCGCAGCACGCGGTTGTTGCCGCGATCCACCACGAGCAGCGAGCCGTCCGGCCCGGCCGCCACGCCGCTCGGCAGGCTCAGCGAGGCCAGGTCCTGGCCCGCGCCGCCCCAGCGCAGCAGCTCCCGGCCGAACAGGTCGTAGTAGATCACCGCGTTGCGCGAGGGCACCGTCACCGCCACCCTGTCGCCCGACACCGCTACATACGGATCGTCGTAGGTCTGCGGCTGCCAGCCCGGCACGCGCCAGGTGGTGATCGGCACGCCGCTCACCCGGCCGTCCGCGGTGGGCGGGAAGACCTGCACGCGCCCGTTCCAGGTATCGGCCACGTAGGCGTTGCCGGCCGCGTCCACCGCCACGCCGATCGGCTCGTTGAACTGCCCCTCGCCGCCGCCGGCGGTGCCCCACTGGTAGCGGAAGTTGCCCTCGCTGTCCGTCACGACGATGCGCTTGTTGCCGGTGTCGGCCACGTAGACATTGCCCTGGGCGTCAACCGCCACGCCGCGCGGCCCGAAGAAGCCGAGCGGGTTGGACGCGTTGCCGGCCTCGGTGCCGTCGCTCACGGTGGCCCTGCGCCCGCCGCCGAAGTCCTCGGTGCCCACGCCCCAGCTCGTCAGGAACGTGCCCTCAGGGTCGAGCTTGACCACGCGTGCGTTCCAGGTATCGGCCACGTAGATATTGCCCTGGGCATCCACCGCCACGCCGCGCGGCTCGTTGAACTGCCCCTCGCCGCTGCCGAAGCCGCCGATTGTGCGGAGCGCCTCGCCGCCGGGTCCGTAGACCGTGATGCGGTGGTTGCCGGTGTCGGCCACGTAGATGTTGCCCTGGGCGTCCACCGCTGCGCCGCGCGGCTGGTCAATCTGGCCGGGCAGGTTGCCGGCCTCGCCGATCGACTGCTGGGCCACCAGCTTCACCGGCCCGGCGCTCGCCGCGCCCGTGGCCGTGCTGCCCACCGGTGCCAGGTCCTTGCGGACCCACAGCTCCATCTCGCGGCCGTCCAGGCGCAGCGTCTCGGGGAGCTCGCGGTACAGCAGGAAGCGGCCGGTGTTGTCCCAGTGCGACCGGTCGAGCGGCCAGAGCAGCGGCGCCACCATCTGCGGGATAGTCGTCGGGTCGATGTTCGGGCAGTTCTTGAGGGCGTCCTTCTCGCTGCCCGGGTAGGCGAAGTAGAAGCGCTTGTACCCGCCCGAGGTCGGGTCGCACTTGTTGCCCTCGGGGAACCACCAGTTGAGCTTGCCCTCGTAGCGGCGCACGTAGTTGGCCTCGAGCGCCTGGCGCGCGGCCTCGGTCACGTGCTGGCGCGAGATCAGCACCACCGGGGCGATGATCTGCTCCTCGCCCTCGCGGGGCGCGTTCACCAGGTAGGACTCAGGCGTGGCGCTACGGAAGAAGTCGGCGCCGCGCACCTCGAGCCGCTTGAAGTCGCGCAGGTACCACTGGTAGGGCCACGCCAGGCTCCCCTCGCCGTCCGCGTTCGGGTCGCCGTTGTCCATGATCACCGGCATCGAGAGGCCGCCCACCGGGTCGGCGGGGTTGCGGGCGTTGCGCGTCTGGGCGATCGCCAGCTCGCGTATCTCGTCCACGATCAGCGGCACGTCAGGCGAGCTCTGCACGTACACCAGCGGATCGCGCGGGGTGTCGGGGTGGGCGTACACCACCATCCAGGTGGCGCGCAAGGTGTAGGTCCCCGTGAGCGCGGCCAGGGTTAGCGCGCACACGCCCAGCGTCAGGCGCGCGCCGAGGCGCTGGCCCAGCGTCAGGATGGCGTACAGCAGCACCCCGGCCACCGCCAGCGGCACCAGCCCCTGCAGCAGATCGGCCTGGCCCTGCTGGTCGGCGGACGAGCTGCCGAAGCGCCACAGGGCCACGCTCACGGCCACGAGCGCCAGCGTCAGCGCGAAGGGGATGAGCCAAACTCCGGATGATGGACGTTCGCCTTTGGATTGGCCTAGGCTACCCACAATCCGGCTGATGCCCCAGGCCACCAGCAGGTTGCCCGGCAGCGCGATGTGGGTGTTGAGCCAGGGCATTTTCTCGCCGGCCCAGGAGAAGGTCACGAACGCGCAGAGGAACCAGAAGGCCAGGAACAGCGGGAACATGGTGACGACGTCGAAGGGCGCCTTGGCTGGCACCACGGCCTGGAGGGCGGCTGTGCGGCCGGGGCCAGCCTCCGCCATCTCGGCGCTCGTCGCCGGCTCCGGCATCACCGCCGGAGGCGCTCCAGCCGCCACGGTCTCGGCGTCCGCCACGAGCACCCGCGCCTCGACGGGCGACCCGTTTGTGCTGGTCGCGCCCTCGGTGCTCCGCATCGCAGGCTGCTGCGGCTCGCCGGCTGCCAGACCGTCGGCTGCTGGCTCCGGCCGGCCTGCGACCTCGGGGAGCGCACCATCCCCCTCAGCGCTCAGCACTCGGCCCTCAGCACCCGGGGCCTCATCGTGCACCGGCGCGTCGGCGCCCATCTCCCAGCCGCGCGAGCCCTTGCCCCAGCCGCGGCTGAAGAGGTAGACCAGGGTCGCCAGCCCGCCGAAGAACGCCAGCGGCTCGTAGAGCGTCATCAGCATGAAGTAGTAGTACCACGGCTGGTCGCCGCGCTTGTACTCCTGCTGCGAGCCGAGCCAGTAGGCCAGGCCCTGGTAGAGCCCGTCGATGATGCCGCGCGGGTCGGCGAAGAAGGTGCTGTAGAGCACCACATAGATCGCCACGAGGATGCCGAGCGCCGTCCAGAGCACCGCGCGCTGCTCGCGCCAGAGCGCCCGGAAGCGGTCCGCCGCCAGCGGGTGGTCGTCCCAGACGCGCGTGAGCAGCAGACCCATACCCGACACGGCCATGAAGAGCACGGCCAGCCCGTCGGCCCTGAGCGTACTGGTGAGCTGGCCGCTCCAGATCCCGAGGATGATGCTGAGCTCCACCAGCAGCGAGACGCCGAACACCGCTCCCAGGCCGATCACCACCGTGCGGCGCGGCAGCAGCTCGAACAGCAGCCGGATGATCAGGAACCAGCCGAAGATGAAGGCCAGGATGTAGTAGAGCTCGTGGGTGCCGATCGCCAGCGCGACGCCAGCCGCCATCAGGTAGAGGAACGCCGGCCGGCCGGTGTCGAGGTAGCGGAAGAACCCGATCACGATCCACAGCGTCCAGAGCACCATCAGGCCGTCGTGGCGGGCGAAGCGGGTGTAGTAGAGCAGCGAGGGGGTGAAGGCCAGCAGCACGCCCGCCAGCAGAGCACCGCGCGCCCCCAGGTACGGCCGCAGCATCCAGCACGAAGCCACCAGGCCGATGCCTGCGAGGGCCTGCGGGATGCGCGCCTGCCAGTCGCCGTCGCCGAACAGGAAGTACGAGGCCAGCGTCAGCACGTACAGCGAGGGCCCGTGGTACACCGGGTCGTAGCAGTAGGTGGCCGAGCTCCGCCCGCCGGCGCAGCTGAAGCCGCCGTTGCCGGTGAAGAACTTCCAGCTCATCCAGGCGTGGATCGACTCGTCGTGGTGCAGCGCCATGCGGTCTAGCGCCCACAGGTGGGCGAGCACGCTCACGAGCACGAGGCCCACGAAGGCCACCACGTCCCAGTTCGCCCAGGAGAGGCCGACGCCGCGGTCCAGAACCGATGTGTGGCGACGCTCGGGTGAGACTATAGCCATATCTTCCTCAAGTTCTGAGTGCTGAGTGCTGAGTGCTGAGTGCTGAGTCTTCACACTCAGCGCTCAGCACTCAGCACTTGTTACTGGTCTCCCCCCGTCCCGAGCCCGATCTCATCGGCCAGCTCGGGGCGCACCGCCAGCACGAAGTCGGTCGAGCCGAGCGGCGCAGGGGGGTCGCGGTAGATCACGTACTGCCACAGCTGTACCGCCGTCCGGGTGTCGAACGGTGTCCGCAGCACGCGCATGAGCAGCGGCGAGCTCTCGTCTACCGGTGCGGTCATCCACCCCTCGGGCAGGCGGTAGGCGTCGTCCTCGGGGAACCACCAGCGCAGCGGGTAGCGCTGGACGCGGAAGCCCTCGAGCTTCTCCGCGTTGGCCGGGATGGTGTAGTTCTCGTACAGCATCAGCACGGCGTCCACCTCGTCCCCCGGGCCGGCGGTGAGTGTCGCGGGCTGCTCGACGGCGTTGGTGAAGCGCCGCATGTACCAGTCCCAGACGGTCTCGTTGTCGTACCAGATGTTGAGGTTGAGCCCGCCGCCGCGGCGCGTGGCGGCCTCCTCGAGCCGGTCGATCACGCGCTTCACGTCGGGGGAGGTCTGGGTGTAGATCATCATCTCGCGCGGGACGTCGCCCCACAGGTAGCTGAGCTGGAAGGCGCTGCGCGCGCCGTACATCCCCAGGGTCAGGCTGACGCCCAGCGCCAGCGCGCCTACGGCCCAGCGCGGCCCCCTGAGCAGCCCGCTGCCCACCGTGAGCAGCGTCAGCAGGGCAAGCGCCAGCACCGGCACCCAGGGCGTCCGGTCGGCCTGCGGCCCGGCGGGGTCGGCTACCACGGCGATCAGTAGGAAGCAGAGCGTCACGATTGTGCCGAACGCGCTCAGGTAGATCGCCAGCGCGGGCACGCGCGCCCTGGAGGGTGTGGAGGAGGCACTGCCGGCTCCAATACCCGCGGCCCCTGTGGCCCCCGCCGCGAGAGCGGCGCGCGACCAGGCCAGGGTGCGGGCCAGCGCCCACGCGCCCAGCAGCGCCAGCGGCAGTACCAGGTGGATCGTGAGCCAGGGCATCTTCTCGCCGGCCCACGAGTAGAGCGCCACTGTCGCCAGCGCCCACCATGCCAGCAGCGCCGGCAGCACGAGTGCGTGGGCGCGAAGGACCGAGGACGAAGGGCTCAGGCGTGACGAGTTCTCGGGCGCGGCGGCGCTTTGGTCGTCGGTCATTCGCCCTTGGTCTTCCGTCGGTCGTCGGTCTCTGGCGCGCCAGAGCCGCACTCCACCCCAGGCCACCATCGCCAGGCCCACCAGGCCCCAGAGCAGGATGAGCGGCTCGTAGATCGTCAGCAGCACGGCGTAGTAGTGCCGCGGCTGGCCGCCGCGCTCCACCTCGTGCTGGGCCAGCCAGTAGAGTAGCGATCCGGTAGTGCCGCTGACCACGCCCACAGGGTTGGTGAAGAATGAGCTGAACAGCAGCGCGTACGGCACGAGGAAGGCGCTGATGGCGTAGAGCCAGCGCTGCCCCTCCGCGAGCCCCGCGAACGCGTCCAGCACAGGGTCATTTTGCTGCCGCGCTCGCTCCCAGGCGGTCAGGCCGTCTGGCCCGCGGCGGCGCCAGATCTGCCAGGCGAAGCCGGCCAGGGTGGCGGCCGTGAGCGCGCTCGCCAGGATGACCGCCGGGTGCGCGGCGAACTGCCCGAGCTTGATCAGGTAGAGCCCGAGGTTGTTGTCCGGCTGGTGGCGGGCGCAGAGCGCGTACTGGTTGTCGAAGGTTTCGAGCGGCGGCCAGCCGAAGATTGGGCCGGGGCGCGCGGTGAGGATCGGGTTGGCGGGCGGGTAGGGGTTGTCGGCCGTCGGGCAGACGTACGGGCCGCTCACGCGGTTGACGGTGTCGCTCGTGGGGAAGGGGCGCTCGGGGTAGCCGGGCAGCACGAACACCAGCGCCAGCAGCGCCAGACCGAAGCCCACCGCCAGCAGGATGCCCTGCCGCCAGACACGCCACAGCAGCGCCACCACCACCACCGGCGCGAAGATCGTGACGTACAGGTAGAACGTCTCCATGTTCGCGGCCATGAGCCCGAGCGCCGCGGCCGAGACGTACAGCCAGCCAGCGCGGCGCGTGCTCACGTAGCGCACCACGCCCACCAGCGCCAGCAGCTCGAACACCACGCTGTACGGGTCGTGCCGGATGAAGCGCCCGATGTACAGGAACACCGGCGAGATCAGCAGCATCAGCGCGGCCAGGAGCGCCGCGCCGCGCCCGATCTCCCGCCGCAGCAGGAAGGGCATGCCCACCAGCGCCGCGCCGAAGACCGCCGCGCCGAGCCGGGCGGTGGCGTCCGAGTCGCCGAACAGGAAGTAGACCAGCGCGCCGAAGAAGTACAGGAATGGACCATGCAGCAGCGGGTCGTGGACGTAGCCCCTGCCCTGGAATACGAGCCACGAGTAGTAGGCGTGCAGCGTCTCGTCGTGGTGCAGCGCCCGGTTGTCGAGCGCCCACAGGCGTGTGATCACCGCCAGCGCGATGATCGCGAGGTAAGCGATGTGCTCGATGGTGATCGTGAGACTGCGCGCGTCCGGGGCTGCCTGAGGCGCCGCGTGCGCCGCGCGTGGGGGAAGTTCGGCAATCGACATAGATCGTGCAGGTGGCGCTCCGACACGGCCGGTACGCCCCGGAGCCCCTCCGCTGTGTGTCATACGCTATCGTGAAGGGATTGTACCCGATCCGCGACGCGCGGCGCAAGGAGCTGTGCCGCCGCGCCGTGCAAGTCTGTAGCAGACTGTGCTCGGACTCGTGGCTACCGCTCGACGATCTGGCGCAGCCGCCCGATGTCGGTCAGGTGAATGGCGTCCTCCTCCACCCGGATGAGCCCGGCCTCGCGGAACTCGCCGATCACCTTGGTGACTGTCTCGCGGTAGGAGCCGATCATCTCGGCTAGCTGCTGGTGCGTGTAGCGCACCACCGCCGGCGCCTCGCCGCGCCCCACGCTGCCGCGCTCGTCCACGAGCCCGAGCAGCACCGTGGCCAGCCGCTGCGGCACGCTCTTGAAGGCGATGTCGGCCAGTTTGCGCTCCATCGCCCGTAGCCGCCGGCTCACCACACCCATCAGCCGCAGCGAGATCGCAGGGTTGGCTCTCAGCACCTGCTGGAGCGACTCGCGGCCCAGGGTGCCCACCACGCAGTCGGTCATCGCCTCAGCGAAGCTGTCGTGCTCGCTCGGCTCGGCCAGCGCCATCTCGCCGAAGATCGCCGGCGGCTCGAGCACCATCAGCGTCAGCGCCCGCCCCTCGGGCGAGAGCTTGTAGAGCCGTACCCGCCCGCGCTGCAGCAGGTAGACCCGATCACCCGGGTCATCGGGGGCGAAGAAGATGTGCTCGACCGGGTACTCGGCCACACTGATCCGGCGCGCCAGAGCGGCGCGCTGCTCAGGTGGCAGGTCGGCGAGCAGGTCGCCGTCGGCGAAAGTCTCGATGCTCATACGCGTGGCGGGGCTGTGCCCTAGCGTTCATCCATATCGTTCAGGTGCCAGTGGTCGTTGTGCGCCACCAGCTGCCACTCATGGCGGTCGTCCTTGGTGTCCACCTGGCGCCAGTGGGTGATCGCCGTGTTCCGCACGTGGAAGGCCGCGCGCCCGCGCACCCCCATGCCGAGCTGGAGCAGGTGGAAGAACGAGGCCTCGATCACGCCGCCGTGGCACACCAGCACCACGTTCTGCCCCTGGTGCCGGTCGATGATCCGCTCCAGCGCCGCCGAGGCGCGCGCGACGAATGACCCCCAGCTCTCGCCGCCCGGCGCGATCGGGGTGTAGAACTCCTTGAAGAACACCTCGAAGGTGCGGAAGCGCGCCCGCGCCTCGTCGATGTGCATGCCGTCCGCCTCGCCCGGGCGGAGCTCCTGCAGCTCGCGGTCCCACACGATCGGCAGCTTCAGGGCCCGGGCCACCGCCTCGGCGGTCTGCTGCGCCCGCGGCAGGTCGCTGGCGTACAGCACGTCCGCCGGTATCTCGCCGCCCTCCAGCCGCCGCGCCAGTGCCTGCGCCTGCGCCAGGCCGCGCTCGGTCAGCCCGCGGCACCCCTTGTCCCCGCCCATGATCGGCTCGACGTTGCTGACCGCCTCGCCGTGGCGGATGAGGTAGATGTTGGTGGACATCAGTTGCTGTTCTCCCCGGCAGTGCGCGACGCGGCCAGCGCGAACACTCCGCGCCAGACCACCAGGATCACGAGCACGGTGACGAGCGTCACCAGCGCAAACGAGAGTGGGACGCTGCGCTGGAGCAGCAGCGCCCGTAGCGCCAGACCGATCGGCCAGGCCAGGAGCCACGCAAGCGCGGTGCGCGCCACCATCGGGCGCACGCCGCTCACGGCCGCAGGGCCGAACACGCCGACGAACGGGGCCACGAGGAACCAGCCCACGGCGAAGGGCGCCGCGGTGCCCGCCACCTGCAGCAACGCATCCAGGCCCGCGGCCGCGCCGTGACTCGAGCGGCCGACCGCCGAGAATACCAGAAACGCCGCTACGTCGCCGGCCACCAGCCCTGCCGTGCGGCCGAGCCCTGGCGCCGGAACGATGCCGCGCGTCGGTTGTGCTGAGCTCATGCTCTCCTCCTCCCTTGTGTACCCCCCGATTGTACCACGCTCGCCCACCGGAAAAGCTATCTGGCACGCGCGGGGCGCGCCGCTGGCACACCTGTCCCCATCACGCTTCTCCGCCGCGCCCGCGCCGGCCGCGCCGTCCTGACCCTCGCGTGACCATCCGGCTATGGCGCCCGCTGTGCCCCGCGTGCTATGGTTCAACTAGTTGAAATGTTGTTAAGGAGCATATGACATGCGTCATAGCCATACGCGCCTTCTGCGTCTGCGACGAGCCCTCCTGGCCGCCCTTCTGGCCGCGCTGACCCTGGCCGTCACTGTCGCCGGGGTGATGCGCGCCGGACCCACCGACCCGGTGCGCCCGGTGCAGTACGCCGGCGTCAATCTGTCCGTGGCGGAGTTCGGCGAGCACAATCTGCCGGGCACGCACGGCGTCGACTTCATCTACCCTACCCGCGCCGAGGTGGACTACTTCGTCGGCAAGGGGATGAACCTGCTGCGGCTCCCGTTCCGCTGGGAGCGGCTCCAGCCGAAGGCCTTCGGCGCGTTCGACGCCGCCGAGCAGGCCCGCATGGACGACTTTGTGGCCTACGCCACCGGCCGCGGCGCGTCGGTCCTGCTCGACCCGCACAACTACGCGCGCTACTACGGTGGCCTGCTCGGCCGCGAGGTCCCGCACGATGTCTTCGCCGACTTCTGGGGCAAGCTCGCGGCGCGCTACAAGGGTAACCCGCGCGTGGTGTTCGGCCTGATGAACGAGCCGCACGATATGCCCACCGAGCTCTGGCGCGATAGCGCGAACGCCGCCATCCGCGCCATCCGTGCGTCCGGCGCCACCAACCTGATCACGGTGCCCGGTAACTCCTGGACCGGCGCGCACTCCTGGTCGCAGAGCTGGTACGGCACGCCGAACGCGGTGGCGATGCTCGGCATCCAGGACCCGGGGAACAACTTTGTGTTCGAGGTCCACCAGTACCTCGACGGCGACTCCTCGGGCCGCTCGGAGTACTGCGTGAGCGAGAGCATCGGCGCGGAGCGGCTGGCCGGCTTCACCGACTGGCTGCGGCGCAACGGCAAGCGTGCCATCCTGGGCGAGTTCGGCGGCGGGCGCAACCAGACCTGCTACGCGGCGATGGACACGATGCTGCGCCACATCCACCAGAACACCGACGTCTGGGCTGGCTGGGCCTACTGGGCCGCGGGGCCGTGGTGGGGCGATTACATCTACACCCTCGAGCCGGTCGGCGGGCAGGATCGCCCCCAGATGGCGGTGCTGAGCCGCTACCTGGGCGTGTCGCAGCCGCCGGCCTCGCTGCCCACTGCCACGGCGACGGCGGCCCCGGCGCAGCCCACGGCGACGAAGGTCCCGGCGACAGCGGTTCCGCCTACGGCGACGGCAGCTCCGGCGCAGCCCACGGCGACAGCGGCCCCGGCGCAACCCACGGCGGTCCCGCCCGCACCCCCCGCCACCGGACAGCTCAGCGCGCAGTACACCGTCGTGAATAGCTGGGATACCGGCTACGTGGTGGACGTGGTTGTGACAAACGGTGGCTCCAGCGCGGTGAGTGGCTGGAAGGTGAGCTGGCAGCTCGCGCACGGGGAGACGTTCTCCGGCGCGTGGAACGCCGACTGCCGGCTGCAGAGTGGGACCGTGACCTGTGCTTCGAAGGACTACAACGCTACGCTGGCGCCGGGCGCTAAGACGAGCTTCGGTCTCCAGGCCGTGACGAGCGGCGGCAAGGTGACCCGCCCGGCCACACTTACTGTCAACGGCGCGAATGTTGCCTTGGTGCAGCAGGTTGCTCCCACGGCAGTCCTGGCGACGGCAGTCCCGGCGACGGCAGTCCCGGCGACAGCGGTCCCGGCGACGGCGGTTCCGGCGACGGCGGTCCCGGCGACGGCGGTCCCGGCGACAGCGGTCCCGGTGACGGGCTCTCTGACCGCGCGCCACAACGTGCAGAGCGTGTGGGACAGCGGCTACGTGGTGGAGGTGCTGGTGACAAACGGCGGGTCCAGCACGGTGAGCGGCTGGAAGGTGAGCTGGCAGCTCGCGCACGGGGAGACGTTCTCCGGCGCGTGGAACGCCGACTGCCGGGTGCAAAGCGGCACCGTGACCTGCACGTCGAAGGACTACAACGCCGCTCTGGCCCCGGGCGCGCAGACGAGCTTTGGCCTCCAGGCGGTGACGAGCGGTGGCAAGGTGACCCGCCCGGCCACGCTCACCGTCAACGGGGCGGCGGTGGCGCAGTAGAGCGGGGCGCTGTAGCAGCAGAGGTGATGCGTTTGTAGATGGCTGACATTCGGGACGGTGTCATGCCGAGCGGAGCGCGCCGCAGGGAGCCACGGTTAGTGTCATACCTGCGGCCCGCAAAGCGAAGCGTTGCTCATTGAGGTGGCGCGATCTCGCCGGTGAGATCGCGCCACCTCAGCTTACAGCCCCCAGCTCCCCCCGCGTCGCAGTGTGATGATCGTCGCCTCGGGCGGGCAGAGCAGGCGCAGCGGCGGCCCGGCGAGCCCGCGCGACACGTACACGGCCGTCCGGCCGACCTGGAACTGGCCCATCACGTAGCGTCGGCCGAAGCGCGGCAGCCCGAGCGGCCCCAGCAGCGGCAGGCGGATGTGACCTCCGTGCGTGTGACCCGAGAGCTGTACGTCGAAGCCGTGACGGGCAGCCTCGTCCGCGAAGTCCGGCGAGTGGGCCAGCAGCAGCTTGAACGCATCGCCCGGCACACCGCGTAGGGCTGCTCGCACGTCGATCCGCCCGTCCCAGATATCATCGAGCCCCACCAGCCAGAAGTCGGCGCCCCGGAGCCTGAGGTGCCGGCTCTCGTTGATCAGCAGCGGGATGTCGCAGATCGAGAGCGCCGCGCGCACATCGTCCACCCCTTCCCAGTAGTCGTGGTTGCCGGGGACGGCGTAGACCCCGAGGGGCGCGCGCAGGCCGCGCAGCAGCGGCGCGAGGTCCGGGATGGCGTGCTGGAACGAGACGAAGTCCCCCGTGAGCGCCACCAGGTCAGGGGCCTCGCGGCGCATGTGCTCCATCGCCCAGGCCACGTTCTGCTCCGCGTACCGGAACCCCAGGTGGAGGTCGGTCAGATGCCCGATGCGCAGCCCGTCCAGCGCGGCCGGCAGGCGGGGCAGCCGCAGCTCCACGCGCTCGAGGATGGGGCGCGCCGGCTCCCCGTACGCCGCGTGGCCCCACGTCAGCGCCCCGATGGCCCCGGCGCCGGCAGCGAGCCGCCAGCCGACCTGGCGCAGGCCCAGCAGGCCGAGCGCTGCGCCCACAGCCCCCGCGGCGTACCACCTGTGGTTGTAGTACAGGCGAATCGGCTCGATCGAGCGGCGCCGCCGGATCCGCAGCCGTGCGATCGGTAGCCGATGCACGGCCGGCGCTCGGCGCTGCTCGGGGCGGCGCAGCAGCGCGCGCGCGTGGTGCTCGGTCGCCTTCGGCAACTGAGGCGCGGTCGTCACTGGCTCGTCGGCTACGTGCATCAGTCCCTCTATAGCTGCCGAGGGCCGGGCGCGATCTGCCCGGCCCTCGTCGTTGAGTCGAGACACAGTGTACCCGAAAAACATAAACGCGGGATGAACTGGGCGCGGGCGTGATAGAAGCATCAGGCGCGTAGCAGAAAGCGTGTGCTATACTACAGGGCCATGAGAGATGACCACGAGCCACGCGCGCGAAACCAGCGCCGCGCCTACACCGGGGAGACGATCGTCGTGCCGCGCCACGAGCGCGGCGGTGCGCGGCCCTCTCCCGCACCCCGGCGGCCCATCCCCGCGCGCCGCTCGGGCTGGCGGCGCGTGTGGCTGGCGCTCCTGGCGCTCCTGGCGCTCCTGGCGCTCGGCGCCGTGCTGACGTACGCGCAGGTGGCCGCGCTGGCCGGCGCGCTGGCGGTGGACGACGCCCGCCCCGGCCCGGTGCTCGCCTCGCCCCTTGCCGGCACGAACCTGCTGCTGATCGGCGTGGATGAGCGGCCCGATCACCCACAGGAGGGAGTCCGTAGTGACACGCTGATCGTCGTGCACATGGACAGCCTCGGCCGGCGCGTCAGCATGCTCTCCATCCCGCGTGACTCGCGCGTGAGCGTGCGCGACGTCGGGCCGACTAAGATCAACGTCGCCTATGGCCAGGGCTACGCGGGCGCTGAGGCGCTCTACGGCCCGGGCACGACGCCACAGCAGGGCGGCATGGCGCTGGCCGCCGAGACGGTCGAGGCGTTCCTGGGCATCCCCATCCACTACACCGCGCAGGTCAACTTCGACGGGTTCGCCGCCGTGGTGGACGCGCTCGGCGGCGTGACGATCGACGTGCCGCGCTACATCCGCGACGATGCCTACCCCACGCCGGACTTTGGCACGATGGTGGTGGAGTTTCAACCCGGCCCGCAGCTTATGGATGGCGAGCGCGCCCTGATCTACGCGCGCACGCGCCACGCCGACAGCGACTTCGGGCGCGCCGAGCGGCAGCAGCAGGTGATCAAGGCAATCGCGGATGAGGCGCGCGCCCGCGGCCCGGTGGGCCAGGTGCTGCTCCTTGGGCGGCTGCGCGAGGCGCTGCGGGGCGCGGTGGTCACCACGCTGCCCTTCGCTCGGCCGGACGCGCTGCTGGGGCTGGGGTGGATCGCCACCGGGCTCGACCCGGACGCGATCGGGCGCCACGCGATCTCGCCTGAGAGCGTGCCGAACTACTACGAGGAGGGCTCGGACATCGTCTGGGACCCGGAGGGGGTGCGCGCGGCCGTCGCGGCGTTCCTGGCGCCCCCGAGTGAGGTCGCCGAGGAGGCGCGCGTGCAGGTGCTCAACGGCACGGGGGTTTCGGGGCTGGCGCGCAAGGTCAGCGGCGAGCTGGAGAGCGCCGGCTTCCTGATCATCCCGGCCTCCGACGCGGCGCGCCAGGACGTGGAGCGCACCGTGGTCTACGATGTCACCGGCAAGCCGGCCACAGCCCGCCGCCTGGCGCAGCTCTTCCGGGCCGACGTGCGCCGCGGCGCCCCCGAGGGCGTGGAGACGCGCGCCGATGTGGTGGTGGTGCTGGGGCAGGACGCGGCGGGCGATTCTTGAGCCGCGAGCCTTGAGGGGGACCCGGGCGTTCATCCTTCAGCGCTTGAAGAGCTCCCCCACCAGCTCCTCGGGGGTCTTCTGGAACGACCACAGCACGAGCCCGGCCGCGCTCTCCTCGCGCGCCGCCTCGAGCGCCACCCGCGTGTCGCGGTGCAGGTCTGCGATCGTACGGGTGGCCCCCTCGCCTGTGGGGAAGCCCACCTCGGTCACCACCACCGGCTTCTCCAGCCCCAGCGCGTGCAGCTCCGCGATGCCGCGCCGCATGTCGTCCGGTAACCCCTTGCCGTAGTACCAGTGCTGGCGGTAGCGCCCGCTGTTGTACGGCTCGTCGTCGTAGTAGTGAAAGCTGTAGAAGTCCACCACGTCGGCCATCCGCAGCTCCGCCTCGGCCGGCTCGAAGTAGCTCTTTGCGAACGCCATGCCAACTGTCGTCAGGGTGTCCGGGTCGAGCCGCTTGACCTCGTCGTGGATCATCTGCACGAAGCGCATGCGCTCCTCAGCCAGCGTGAAGCAGAGCGGGAAGTCGCCGTTGTCCCAGTCCCAGCAGCGCTCGTCCACCGGGCTGCCGATGTCCGGCTCGTTGAACAGGTCCCACGCCAGCACCCCCGGCCTGTCTGCGAGGAGGCGCACCACCGGGCGGACGTGCAGCTCCAGCGTGCGCTCATCGTGCTCGGGGCCGAAGCGGTCCTGCGGGTACTCAATCAGCAGCACCGGGATCACATATATGCCGCGCCGGTTAGCCGCATCCACGAAGTCCTCGAGGTGCGCGAGCGCGCCGGACTTGTCGTAGCTCTCGTCCACCTTGCGCTGCCCGCCGAAGACGTAGTAGTTGAGGAACACGCGCACGGTGTTGACGCCGAGCGCGCGGTAGCGGTCGAGGTCGGCCTCGATCGCGGCCGCGTCCCACGGGCAGCGCGGGTCGGCGCCGAACTGGAACATCCAGCAGCGGCTCTCGTCGGCGTTGCTGATCCGTACGAAGTTGACGCCGCGCACCTCGAACGGCCGGCCGCCCGCGAGCAGGCGCGTGCCGTCGGCGGTCACGGGAGGCAGCGGCAGGCCCGGCTCGACGTGGCGCGGGGTGAGCGAGCAGGCGGCGAGGAGCAGCAGGCACAGGATTGTGCCCAGGGAGTGGCGGGGGGAGGGCTGAGGCCTCCCACGCATCTGGCGAGGGCGTGCGAACAAAGACGTTTACTCCACGGTGCGGATCTGGAAGTTGTCGAAGAATGCCTCGGCTGGGGAGCTGCCTGAGACCGCAACGATCCCGAAGCGCGGGCTGGCGGGCGCCCCGGTGGCCTCGACCTCGGCGAGCTGCTGGCCGTTCACGGCGATCTGCACCAGGCTGCCGCTGATGCGCGCGGTGAGGCGGTTCTGCGCCCCGTCGCCGGCGCGCACCGCCTCGTTCAGCCCGGCGGCGAGCACCGTCACCGAGCCGGCGCTGCGCTGCTCGAGCTTGTAGGCGGTCTGCTGCGGTTCCACCACGAAGGTCAGGTAGTTGCTGGCGTCCACGAAGCGCAGCATCAGGCCGCCTGCGCCCGTCGTCACCTCGACGTCCGCGGCCACAGTGACGTCGGGTGTGCTGACGGAGCGGTAGCTCCAGATCGTACCCACGCCCCTGTCCACGGCGATGCGGTAGCGCCCGTCCGCGTACCCCACTGACCAGCTGCCGCCGCGGGTGTCGGCCCACCCCTGCCCGCTGAAGTCGTCCGTCAGCAGCGCCGCGCCCTGCTGCTCGAGCGGCGGCGCGGTGGGGGCCGCGTTGGCGAAGGTCGGCTGCTCGGCCGTGGGCATGGGGGCGGGCATGGCGCTCGGTGCGGCGGTCGGCGGATTTGTGGGGGCCTCGGTCGGCGGCGCAGCCGTGGGCGCCAGGGTGTTGGCGGGGGCCTCGGACGCCGGCTCAGGTGTAGGCGCGGGGGCGCCGCCCGCCGCCGCCTGCGTTTGTCCGGGTGTCGTGACGGCGATGGGCGTCGCGCCGGTGGGCGTGCTGCGCATGCCGATGGCCCACATGGCCACCGCGATCACCGCCAGGCTCCCGAGCGCGCCGGCGGCGAGCGCCAGGGGCCGGGGCAGACCGCGGCGGCGCGGCTCCTGACGCGCGCGCAGGTCGCCCTCGGCGCGTGCCAGCAGGTCGGCGCTGTCCCGGTAGAAGGGGTTGATCTGTTGGAGCTGGCGCAGCACGCCCGCCGCCTGCACCGTGCGGCCGGCCTGAAGGTGGGCGCGGGCCTGCTCGTACAGCTCGGCCTGGTGGTCGCGCGGCTGCTGCGGGGGCGCAGGTGTGGCCGGGGAGGAAGGTGTGGCGCGTGGTGTGCGGCGGGGCTGCCCCGGGCGACCGAGGTTGTAGGAGCTGCGCGCCGTGAAGTCGCTCAGGACACCGTAGGCCTCGGTGATCGCCTGGCTGCGGCGTTGGGCGTACGCCTGCTGCTCGGGCGTGGCACCGGCGAACCGGTCCGGGTGGTACTTCGAGATCTCGCGGCGGTACGCGCGCTTGATCTCCTCAGTCGACGCAGCGCGGGAGACGCCGAGGAGCTCGTAGTAGTCCAGGTCCTCAAAGTCGAACACGGGCAACCTTTAGTGATCTTGCCGTTTCCCCGCGCGGCGGGGGGCTGGGGCCGCAGGCCCTCAGAAAGAAAAACTCGTCTGGAGGGGCGCAGCCCCTCCAGACCTCCCGGCCGGGGAGGAGCCTGAGCGATCGCTACTCAAGATAATCGCGCAGCTTCTTGCCGAGCCGGGGGTGGCGCAGCTTGCGGAGCGCCTTCACCTCGATCTGGCGGATGCGCTCGCGGGTGACGCCGAACTCCTTGCCGACTTCCTCGAGCGTGCGGCTGTGGCCGTCCTCGAGGCCGAACCGCAGCTGGAGCACGCGGCGCTCGCGCTCGGTGAGCTGGTTCAGCACCTGCTCCACCTGCTCGCGCAGCATCTGGTGGCTGGCCGCGTCCGAGGGGGCGAGCACCTTCGAGTCCTCGATGAAGTCCCCGAGCTGGCTGTCCTCCTCCTGGCCCACCGGCGTCTCGAGCGACACTGGCTCCAGCGAAGTCTTGCGGATCGAGCGCACCTTCTCCACCGGGATGCCGAGCGACTTCGAGAGCTCCTCGTCGGTGGGCTCGCGGCCGAGCTCCTGGAGCATGCGGCGGCTCTCGCGCATCAGGCGGTTGATCGTCTCTACCATGTGCACAGGGATGCGGATGGTACGCGCCTGGTCCGCGATCGCGCGGGTGATCGCCTGGCGGATCCACCAGGTGGCGTAGGTGGAGAACTTGAACCCCTTGCGGAAGTCAAACTTCTCCACGGCGCGGATCAGGCCGACGTTCCCCTCCTGGATCAGGTCGAGCAGCTGGAGCCCGCGGCCGATATACTTCTTAGCCACCGAGACCACCAGGCGCAGGTTCGCCTCGGTCAGATACTCGCGGGCGGTCTTGCCCTGCTCGATCGCCAAGTTCCAGTCACGCCAGAGCTGGTCGCGCGTCACGCGCAGCGCGTCGCGCACCTCCTGATCCCCGGGCCAGGTGGTGCTGGCCAGCAGGCGCTCCTTGATGATGGTGGGGAGCAGACCGTAGATGATCATGCCGTGGGCCACGATCTGGTCGAATTGCTCGGCGGTGAGCTTGTGCTGCTTGACGAGCTCGCCGCGCCGCTTATCGTATGCCTGGCGGTGCTCGAAGGTGAAGCGCTCCTGGATGAGCAGGATGTCGCGGGCCATGCCGGGGGTGATCGGGTCGGGCGGCATCGTGTCACCCACGCTGTAGAGCAGGCGGATGGCGTCCTCTACTACCGGCCAGTTCTTCTGGAAGCGCAGGTAGATCGACATGCCGATGTCGGGTACCTGGTCCCTGTGCCAGTCGGCGCCGAGCTGGGTTCGGTGCGCGGCCAGGTACTCGCCGATCTCGATCTTCTGGGCCAGGTCGGTCTCCTGGCGGCCGGTGAGCAGCGGCACGCGCCCGATCTCGCGCAGGTACATCCTCACAGTGTCGGTGACGCTGAGCCCCTCGACGTTCAGGCCGTCCTCAAAATCGGCGTCGTCGTCGAACAGGGCCTCGACCTCGGAGCCGCCGGTGATGATCTCATCACGGGTCGAGATGCCGGCCGCCACGAGGGCCTGCTGGATCTCCACCTGCTTGTCCAGGTCTGCCTCGGGGTTGGGGATCAGCTGCGCGATATCGCCCTCGGTGACGAAGCCGCGCTGCTTCCCAAGCGTGATCAGGTCGCTGAGACTCTTGATCGCGTTCTGCTCCTCCTCGGGCTCCTCCGGTGCCGCGCGTGTCTCGCTCTCCGCGCCTAACTCGTCGAGGGGCAACTCGTCGTCGATCAGGGATTCTTTCGGATTTTCCATTGGGGGTGCTCCCTCAGGCCCACGTACACCTCGGCGGAAGATGCCGGCGGGATTGACGGCGGTGCCCCGGCCCCTGCGTCTCCGCGGGGCATAGAGGGGGGGTTGCGCCGGTTTGTCCTAGATCGGATGCAACGAGTGGAGGTCCGTGTATGTTGAGCTTCGTCTCGGCGTGCTGATGGCGTCCATGTACTGTTTGATCTGCACGAGCCGCTCGAAGGATGCAGTGCGGTCGGCCTCGTCGTCTGCCTCGGCCACCTCGCGGCTGATGCGGTCTTTCCAGCGCTTGGCGAGACCCTGCTGCAGGATTGTAGCACATTCCAGGGCATCATTCACGAAGCGGTATGATTGCGGTTGCGGCAGCTCGACGGCCAGGGCGCGGCGGGCGTGCGGGGCGAGCGCCTCGCCAAGGGCCTCCACCCAGGGCTCCGGGTCTGTGCCGGCCGGCTCGCGGCACCAGGCCTCCCAGGCGGCGCGGTGCTCCACGCGCGCGAACAGCTCGGTGGTGTCGCCTGCGATCAGATCTTGGACGAGCGGGAACGGCCCGAGGTCGCGCCGGAGCTTCTCCTCCACCGCGGCGCGCACCGCCGGGTACCGCAGCATGAGCCCGAGCAGGGCGTCCTCCTGGGCGGACCCGCCGGCCGGGGCCGCGCCTTGAGCCTTTGGCCGTGCGTCTTGAGCCTTCGGCTCCAGGCTTTGCGGCCGCTGCGTTTGGTGTGATGCCCCTCGGGGATCCGGCCGCTGCCCGCGTGGGTCCTGCTTTGTCCCGGCGATCGCGGCGAGCACGTGCTTTTCGTCTACATCTATTAAACGCGCCAGCTGCTGGATATGATGCGCCTGCTCCACCGGGCTGCCCACCTGCGCCAGCAGCGGCGCGAGCCGCTCCACCGCCTCGGCCTTGCCGCGCCCGGTGGTCAGGTCCAGCCCGGCGGTGAGCGCGCGGATGTAGAAGTCCATCGCCGGTTTGGCGCCCGCCAGCAGCGCACGCCATGCCTCGGGGCTCTCCTGGATCACCTCGTCCGGGTCGCGCCCCTCGGGCAGCTCCAGGATCTTGATCTCGACCTCGAGCTTGCGCTGGAACCCGACGATTCCCTGCGGCGAGGAGACCGCCACCAGGTCCCCCTCGGGGTTCTCCTGAAGGCTCTGGAGCCCCTTGAGGGTGGCGCGCACTCCGGCGGCGTCGGCGTCGAGCGCCAGGTAGACGGTGTGCGCCAGCTTCTTGACCAGCCCCACGTGCTCGCTGGTGAGGGCCGTGCCGAGCGGCGCCACCACGTTGCGGAAGCCGTACTGGTGAGCGATGATCACGTCGACGTACCCCTCGACGATCACGGTGGCGTCGGCGCTGCGGATGGCGTCGCGCGCCAGGTCCAGGCCGTACAGCACTTTGCTCTTGTCGAACAGCGGTGTCTGCGGCGAGTTCATGTACTTGGGCTGCTGGTCCCCCAGTGCGCGCCCGCCGAACCCGATCACCTCGCCCTTGACGTTGCGGATGGGGAACATCAGCCGGCCACGGAAGCGGTCGTAGTAGAGCGGCGCAGCAGGTTTCGAGGAGTCGTTGTGCTGCCCGGACTGCTGCGACCGTCCATCACGCCGGATGGCCAGCCCCGCCGCCTCCACGTCCTCGGGTGTGAACCCCCTGCGCTCGGTCAGGTAGCCTAGCAGCAGGCTCCACTCCTCGGGCGCGTAGCCGAGCTGGAACCCCTCGCTGGTCGGGTCATCGATCTTCCGCTTGGCGACGTAGGCGCGCGCCGGCTCGCCGCGCTGCGACTTCACCAGCATATGGCGGAAGAACGCTGCCGCCGCGGCGTTCACCTCCAGCAGCCGCGTGCGGAGCACATCGAGCTGCTGCTCCTCGTCGGTGCGCTCGCGGAGCTCCACGCCAGCTAGCCGGGCGAGCTGCTCGAGCGCCTCCTTGAACTCCAGCCCGTCCCGCCGCATGAGGAAGTCAAAGACCGTGCCGCTGGCCTTGCAGCCGAAGCAGTGGAAGCTCTGGCTATCCGGGAACACCGTGAAGGCAGGCGTGCGCGAGTTGGGGTGGAACGGGCAGAAGCCGACGAAGTTCCGCCCCGCCTTCCGCAGCTGCACGGAGGACGAGATGAACTCGACGATGTCGATCTTCTCTTTGATCTGGTCGGTCACACCGTTCATAGGGCTGAGTGCTGAGTGCTGAGTGCTGAGTGCTGAGTGGGACTTCCTACCTTGCCCCTCAGCACTCAGCGCTCGGTTACGCGTCCCACGTGCGGGGCACGTACAGGTCATTGAACACTTTGATCGCGTAGCGGTCGGTCATGCCGGCGATGTAGTCCACCACTGCGCGCTCGGCCGACTCGCCACGCTCCTGGTTGATGCGGCGCAGGTCCTCGGGCAGCTGGTCCGGGCGCTCGCAGAAGTGGCGGTAGAGCAGGTCGATCATCAGCCGCACCTTGCCGTCGTCCTCCTTGGCGGCTGAGGTGAGGTAGACGCGCTGGTACATAAACTCGCGCAGTGCGTTGGTGGCGGCCAGCACGCCCGGGCTCATGGTGAGCACGCGCTCCTCAGGCGGCGTCCCCTCGCCGCTGGCCCACCAGTTGTTGTCGATCAGGTCGCAGATCATGGTGTTGATGCGCGCGGCGTGCGTGTCGCCCAGCGCGGCGATGACGTCGGCAGGCAGGTCCGCGGCGGTGATGATCCCGGCCCGGATGGCGTCGTCGATGTCGTGGTTGATGTAGGCCACGGCGTCGCACACCTTGATGATCTGCCCCTCGAGGGTGCTGGCGTTGCCCCAGGCGCGGGTGGTGATATCCCTGCGCGCCTTGGAGTGCATGTAGATGCCCTCGCGCACTTCGGCGGTGAGGTTGAGCCCCTGGCCGCCCTTGAGCAGCACTTCCACCACCCGCAGGCTCTGCTCGTTATGGCGAAACGAATGGCCCATGGCGTGCGAGAGTGCGCTCTCGCCGGCGTGGCCGAAGGGAGTGTGCCCCAGGTCGTGCCCCAGGCCGATCGCCTCCACCAGGTCCTCGTTCAGCCGCAGCGCCCGCGCCACCGTGCGCGCGATCTGCGTGACCTCGAGGGTGTGGGTCAGGCGCGTGCGGTAGTGGTCGCCGAGCGGGGCGATGAACACCTGGGTCTTGTGCTTGAGACGGCGGAAGGGCTTCGAGTGCAGGATGCGGTCGCGGTCGCGCTGGAAGCTGGTGCGTACCGGCGAGCTCTCCTCCGGCCGGTCGCGCGTGGCGGCGTCGCTGAAGGCCGCGAGCGGCGAGAGGCGGGCGCGCTCCTCGGCCTCGAGCCGGGAGCGGACGCTGGCGTGGGTAGGGGCCATCGGTTATGACCTCTCCAGATAACTGGGCCAGCGATCGTGGGTGGCGCGGTGATGACGGACGAGAGACGAAGGGCGGGCAACGAAGGGCGTCAGTCCTCGGCCTGTTGCATCTGCCCGAGCTACGCCGGCTCGGCCTCGGCGCGCGGCGCCTGCTCTCGCGGGGTGCCACGGGCCAGTGAGCGCTGCAGAGCCGTAGCCAGCCCGGCGATCAGGTGGATGACCACGACGGACTCGAAGTAGATGCGGTGGCCGATCTCGCCGGCCATCCGCTGCGCCTGCTCGGTGTCCGCGAAGCAGCTCACGAGGTTGAACGAGCCGTAGACGACCGTGCACGTCTCGTAGCGGGCGGCGAGGAACGGCGCGAAGAAGTAGATGCAGAAGCAGACGAACGCGGCGACCCAGCGCTCGGAGGGGCGGGCGACGAACCAGCCCCAGAACATCGCGAAGGGGGCGGCGAAGACGATCCAGATCAAGGCGCGGATCTGGCCTTCGTCGTAGGGGAACGAAGTGGTGCCGCGGCTGTAGGTGGCCCATGCGGCGCCCGCACAGGCTGCGCCGAAGATCAGCAGAAAGGTCCGGAGATCAAACCGCGCCGACGTCATGCCATGCTCCTCTGGTGGTTCCCTCGCCCAAGAGGAGATTATAGCATAAACGCGCGGCGAGGGCCGGGTTGCCCGGCCCTCGCCGTGCGGCCAGCTACGCCCCGAAGAAGGCCTGGTTCTTCTGGATGAAGCTGTTCCACTGCTCGGGGACCGAGTCATCGGCGAAGATCGCCTCGACGGGGCACTCGGGCTCGCAGGCGCCGCAGTCGATGCACTCGTCGGGGTTGATGTAGTACTGGTCCTCGCCCTCGTAGATGCAGTCCACCGGGCAGACGGCGACGCACGAGGCGTCCTTGGTGTCGATGCAGGGCTGGGCGATGATGTACGCCATAGTGTGGTCTCCTTCTGAAATCTGCGTGGATGGAGTGTCGAACCGACACCACGAGGATACCACACGCTGGTTAACGAGTCTGCTACTTTTGTTCCATATCGCGGACCGCCTCGTCGTCCGCGATGCTCGCCAGCCCCTCGCGGTCTAGCACCACCACGCGCCCGCGCTCCAGCCGCACCAGCCCTTCCTGGGCTAGCCGCCGCAGGGCGCGCCCTGCGATCTCGCGCACGGTGCCGGTGCGCTCAGCGAGCTCCTGCTGGGTGAGCTCGGCCATGCCCTCGGCGGCCTCGTGCAGCAGCTGGCGCGCCAGGCGCTCGCGCACCGAGCGGAAGGCCAGGTCCTCCACCAGCACCACCAGGTCGCGCAGCTGCTCGGCCATCTCGCGCAGGGCGGCCAACGCCAGGTTGGGGTAGCGGCGCAGCAGGCCCAGCAGCGCGTCGCGCGGGAGGAGCAGGCAACGGACGGGGCTCATGGCGCGCGCCGTGGTGGGGTTCGGGCGCTCGTCGAACAGCGGCACGGCGTTGAAGTTCTCGCCGACGGCCACCATCGCCAGCACCTGCTCGCGCCCGTCGGGGGCGGTGCGGGAGAGGCGCACACGCCCGCGCACCACGAAGAACATGCCCGCGGGCTGCTCGCCTTCGTAGATGATGTGCTCGCCCGGCCGGTAGTCGCGCACCTCCATCCGGCGCGCCACATCGGCCAGCGCGTGCGCGTCCAGCGCGGTGAAGAACGGGATCTCGCGGAGCTCGGCGGCGGTTATCATTGTTTTAACAGACATAATGCGTGACGCGTACGCCTCGTACGCGCCACGCATCACGCCTGGCACTGCGTCTCTTCATCTAGGTCTCAGTATACCACGCCCCTGGCCGCTTCCAGGTACACTATACTTCATGCTAGAAAGGAACGATACCTATGCCCCGCCTTCTCGCACTGATCCTTGCGGCGCTGCTCGTCGCAATCCCCGCCGCGCCGCTGCGCGCCCAGGAAACCAATGACGCCCAGGTGCATGCCCCGGCGATGGTGCCCGCGGCCCGCGGCGACCTGACGCGCGCCGCCGAGTGGAACAGCTACACGATCGACGCGGCGATTGACCCCACGCGGCGCACGCTCAGCGGCCGCATGCAGGTGGCCTACACCAACCGCCAGCAGGTCCCGCTTGACCGGGTCTATTTCTACCTGTACCCCAACCTGCGCGAGTTCCGCGGGCGCCTGGATGTCTCGGGTGTCACAGTGGACGGCGCCGCGGCCCAGATGGCCCTCGAGGGCGGCCGCTTCCTGCTGCGCGTGAGCCTGCCGCGGCCGCTTGACCCCGGCGCCCGCGCGACGATCGGCATGAGCTTCACGGCCAGGGCGCCCGTGAACGCCAGCCGGAGCGCCTACGGCGCCTACAACCTCGAGGCTGGTGTCTTCGCGCTGGCGTCGGCCTACCCGATCCTCGGCATCATCCGCGACGGCGCGTGGGTCACGGAGCGCCCGAGCGCCCGTGGCGACTTCGTGAACAGCGAGACGGCGCTCTACGAGGCCACGCTGAGCGCCCCTGCCGACTGGACGCTGGTCACGAGCGGCGTGGTGGCGGATGGGCGGCTCGACGGCGGCCGGCAGACGGCGCGCGTCGTGACCGGGCCGCAGCGCGAGCTGGCGATCACGCTGGTGCAGCTCCAGTCGGCCAGCGCGCAGGTGGACGGCACGCGCGTCACCTCGTACTTCCGCGCCGAGCACGCCCGGGCGGGGCAGGTGGCGCTCCAGGCGGCGGCCGACGCGCTGCGGGCCTTCAACGAGCGCTTCGGGCGCTACCCGTTCGCCGAGCTGGACGTGGTGCAGATCGAGGCGCGCTCCTTCCTCGGCGTCGAGTACCCGGGGCTGGTGATGATCGACCGGCGGCTGTACGAGCGCAGTCAGTGGCTGGAGATCACGGTGGCGCACGAGGTGGGGCACCAGTGGTGGTACAGCACGGTGGGCAACGACGTGCAGCGCGAGGCCTGGCTGGACGAGGGGCTGACGAGCTACGCGCAGGTGATCTACCAGGAGGAGGTCCACGGCGCGGCCGCGGCTGAGGGCGAGCTCCAGGACTTCCGCGATCGCTACGAGGCTCTGCGCGAGGCCGGGCGGGACGGGGTGGTGTCGCGCCCGGTGACGGCGTTCCGCGGCAACTACGTCGGCCTGGTGTACGCCAAGGGGGCGCTGTTCTTCCAGGCGCTGCGTGAGGAGATCGGCGAGGAGGCGTTCGATCGCTTCCTGAAGGGCTACTACGACACCCACCGCTATGGGCGCGTGTCCGGCGCCGAGCTGATGGGCGCAGCCGAGTACGCCTGCGGCTGTGAGCTCGACGCGCTCTACCGCGACTGGATCACCACTGGGGCGCGGGTGGCGATTCCCTGACGACGGACGACGGATGAAGGATCAAAGACTACCGATGGTGGTCTCTGATCCTTCGTCTGTGGTCGGTGGTCGGTGGTCTGTCGTCTCTAGGACCCCTGGATCACCTCGAGCATCTCGGCCACGCGGGTGACCTTGACGCGCGGGCGGCCCTGCGCGGTGCCGCGGCTGGTCTCGTGCTCGTTGAGCCTCTTCCAGCCGTCCAGCATCACGAAGTCCGGCTTGCGCTCACGCAGCAGCGCCACTACCAGCTCCGGGTCGCGCCGGTCGTCGGCGATCCCCGGCAGCTCGGCCAGGTCCTCGATCATCGACGCGACGGTGGCGACG